>DATBYO010000051.1:0-49177 GCA_036513655.1 Candidatus Dormiibacterota bacterium
GACTCGTCCGCGTGGATCGCCTGGGTCGCAAAGTGGTCGGCGGAACCGGCCGCGGTGCCGGGTGCTCCGAGCAGGCTGATGTCTTCCTTGACAGGCGTTCCGGACACCGACAGGGTGGCGGTTGCGCTGGGTAGATAGAGGATCCCAATCAGCAAGGCGACAATGGCAATGACGCCCGCGCCGATCAGATACGGCCGGTAGCTCTGAAGCGGGGGAGCCGACGAGGCCGGGTTCGAGGGCGGGGCCTTCGGCTTCGGCGGCGCCGAGACCACGGACGCCTGACGGGGCCGGTCAAGGGTGGCAACGCCGCGCTGCGGAGCCATCGCCTGGGGGCTGGCCGGTGGGGCCGTTTGCGCGATCGCACGGGCGGGGGCGGCCGCAGCAGCCTCGCCGACGGGTTCCGGGCTGTGGACCTCGGTCCCCGAGTCGTACGCCGCCAGGCTCGGGAAGGCGACAAAACCGGCTTCCAGCGACATCGACTGGAGACGGGGATCGCTGCTGACCAGGTTGACCCGCTTCCCATAGCTGTCGGCATAGCGCTTGAGAAGGCGGAAGCTCATCGCGCTCTGAAGGGCCCGCGCACGCTCCGGGACGACGAAGGTGACCTCATCCTCGAGGCTGAGATCACGCAGGCGATCGACCAGGTCGGTGATCTCCTCGTCGGCTTCGACGTAGAGCAGTTTGGCCAGAGTCTTCACAGTTTTAACACGCCGCCGCCTTTCATACCCGAAACGTCACTGATTGTCGAGATGTTACGGTGTCAGGTTTTCTCGGCCGGCGATCAGACTTTCATGGCCTTGAGCACCTTCCGCATCAGCCCGAATAGGGGCGCCTGGTCTTCTGCCTGCTGCTGGATGGCGTGGAAGGCGAGCCCCATCGGGGTGATGTCCTGCCCGTCGAGCAGGAGCCCGGTGGAATCATAGATGCCCCGGATATCAACTGGCCGCAACACGCTCACGCTGGGTGTTCGAGCGAAGGGAAGTTTCTCCCCCCAGGCGAAATCCTGCAGCTGCTGCCGCACCTCGGGCAGCGCGCTGCCGCCTCCTGCCAGGTACATGGCGGTAGGCAGCCGGTCGCCTTTGGCCATCTCCTGCAGGGTGATCGCCACGCCCTCAACCAGCACCTCGGCGTCCCTGGTCAGCACGGCGTGGACCTTCTCGGCATGGTCGGGCGGGAGCTCGCCCTTCGAGTGGCGCAGCTTGACTGCCTCAGCATCGACGAACGAGATCCCGAAGCGTGATGCCAGCTTCTTCGTAAAGACCCGACCCCCGATCGGGAACATCCGCGTTCCCTCGATCCCACCGTTGCGGATCAGGGCGATATCGGTGGTCCCGCCGCCGATGTCGATGAAGATCCCGCCGAAGTCGTAGACCTCGTCGGTGGCGGCGCAACGCGCCATCGCGTAGGGCTCGGCGACGGTCGCGACCAGCTCGAGGTCGAGCTCCGAGGCGATCGTCTGCAGGGCGCCCACGTGGGTCAGCGGCGCGAAGGTGTTGAAGACCGTGATGACCATCTGCTTGCCCTGGAAGTCGATCGGGTTGTTGACGACGAAACCGTCGATGCGAACGCTGGTGATCGCGGAGTTGATCAGCTTGACGTTCACGTCCGGAACCCCCAACTCGAGGCTCATCGAATGGCGGGCCTCACGAAGCGCGCGCTTCTGGACCAGCTGCAGGGTCTGCAGCAGCTCGGTCTCGTTGATCTTGAGGTTGGGGTCCGCCCGCGGCACCGTCACCGAGGTGCTGAGGCCCTTGACCTGCTCGCCGGCGATCCCGATCACGGCCTGGCCGGGGATCGTGTCGCACATGTCCTCGGCCTCTGACATCGCTCGGTCGCAGCTATCGATGATTCCCTGGATGTCCGACGGAACGCCGGCTTGCATGTCGGCGAACTCCTGCCGCTGCTTGGAGGCGCCGAGCACCACGCCATTCTTACCCTCTCGCTTGACGACGAGCGCCTTGATGTACTCCGTACCGATGTCCAGCGCCGTGTAGTAGTTCTCGTAGTCGGCGCCCCGGCGCAAGCGCTTGATCCGGTCCTTGATCTTGATCATGTGTTTCGCTTCATTTGGGTGCGCACAAATTCCTGTACTGATTTGAAGGCATCGTCGACGCGCTCAGGATCGATGCCGCCGCCCTGGCCCACCTGCCCGCGGCCCCCTCCCTTCCCTCCCGCCACCTGGCGGAACGCCTGGATCAGATCGTTCGCCGGCAAGCGCTCCACCAACCCGCTCGCCACCTTGACCGCAAAGTTGCGCCCGCCAACGACGATCGCGACCCCGTTGCCGTTGGCTTTGTTCAGGACGGAATCGGTGTACGGCAGCAGGTCCTTCTCGGCGGCGTCGACGCGTTGCAGCATCAAGCGGACACCATCGACGACGGCCTCCTCGACCTGCGCTCCGCCACCGGCCGCGAGTCGCTGGCGCAGACTCGCCGCCTCCTTCTCGAGGCGTTTGACCTCGGCCAGCAGAGCCGCGACCCGGGCGGGGAGCTCCGATGGCCCGGTTCGTAGGTCGTCGCCCAGCTCGCGGAGGACGCGTTCATGATCGCGAACCTGTTGCTCCGCCGCGGCGCCGGCCCGCAACTCGATCCGACGGACGCCCGCGCCAATGCTCCGGTCACTGGAAATCAACGCGATGCCGATCTCACCGCTCCGTTCGACATGAGTCCCGCCGCAGAGCTCACGGGCCCAGTCGCCGAAGGAGACGACCCGAACCAGATCGCCGTACTTCTCGTCGAACAGCGCCACCGCGCCGGTGGCAATCGCCTGGTCCAGGGGAAGCTCCTCGACGCGTCGGACAAGGTCTGCGCGGATCTTCTCGTTCAGCAATGCGGAGACGCGGTCGACCTCGTCCGCAGTCAACGCGCGCGGGAAACGGAAGTCGAACGTCGCGGACTCGGGCTGAACTGATGAGCCGGCCTGGCTTGCCTGCTCGCCCAGCACGTCCCTCAGCGCCCGGTGCAGCAGGTGCGTGGCCGAGTGATGCCGCGCCACCGCCTGGCGACGCCCCGCATCGACCGACGCCTGGACGCGATCGCCGGGCTTCAGCTGATCGGGGCGCATCTCCACTCGATGCCGGATCGCTTCGCCCTGCGGCTGCACGTCGATAACGCGGGCTTTCCCTCCCTTCCAGCTGAGCCAGCCGGTGTCGGCGGTCTGTCCGCCGCGCTCAGCGTAGAAGGGCGTCAGCTCGAGAAACACGTCGGCGCGCTCCGGCTCGCCCGCCACCGGGAAGACGTCGGTCACGACGGTATCGACCTGCAACTGGTCGTAGCCGACGAACCGGCTGGCCCGGCCCGCCAGCGGGGCGGTGAATCCGCCGGTAGCAACCCGGCTCCGATCGCGCTGGCTTTGCATCAGCGCGGCCACGGCGTCCAGGTCGACGCTGACACCTCGCTCGCTGGCCAGCTCCGCCGTGAGTTCGATCGGGAAGCCGAGGGTGTCATGCAGGTAGAACACTTCTTGAGGGTTAAGGGTTCCGCGCTCGAGCAAAGGCTGCAAGCGCTCCATTCCCTGCCGCAAGGCAACGCCGAACCGCTCCTCCTCCGAGCGGACAACCTCGGCGATTCGGTCCCTCTGCGTCTGGACCTCTGGGTAGGCACGGCCCAGGATGCCGGCCACGATTGGGACGCCCGAGGACAGGTGAACCGCGGGACCAAGCCGGCGGGCGTGGACCATGCCTCGCCGGATCAGCCTCCGGAGGACATACCCGCGCCCGTCGTTCGCCGGCGTCACACCGTCGGCCAACAGCATCGTGCTGCCGCGCGCATGGTCGGCCAGCACCCGAAGTGAGACGTCGACCTCCGGTTTGCTGCCATAAGGTTTTCCCGCTTCTTCGGCAAAGTGCCGGATCAGTGGCTGAAAGACATCCGTTTCGAAGACGCCTTGCCGGTAGCCGTTGACGACGGCCGTGATCCGCTCGAGGCTCATCCCGGTATCGATCCCCTTGCGCGCGAGCGGAGTCCGGGTCCCGGATTGGTCACGGTTCCACTGCATGAACACGAGGTTCCAGATCTCCAGAAACCGGTCGCAGTACTCGCAGTTCGGCCCACAGTCCGGCCGCCCGCAGCTGTATTCCTCGCCCCAGTCGTAGTGGATCTCGGAGTCCGGTCCGCAGGGCCCGGTCGGACCCGCGGCCCAGAAGTTGTACTCGTCACCAAAGCGCCGGATCCGCTCGGGCGGGATGCCGGTCTTTTTCCAGATCTCGAAACTCTCGTCATCGTCGTTGTGGATGCCGGCCCAGAGCCGTTGTTTCTCCACCTTCAGATCCTTCGTGAGAAACTCGTACGCATAGGGAATGGCCTTCTCCTTGAAGTAGTCGCCGAAGGAGAAGTTGCCGAGCATTTCGAAGAAGGTCAGGTGGTGGCCGTCATGGCCTACCACGTCGATGTCCACCGAGCGGAACACTTTCTGACAGGTGGTGACTCGAGGAAAGGGCGGATCAGCCTGTCCGAGGAAGTACGGCTTGAAGGGCACCATGCCGGCGCTGGTAAACAGCAAGGTAGGATCGCCGAACGGGATCAGGGAGGAACTCGGCAACACCTTGTGGTCCCGCTCTTTGAAGAAGTGGAGGAAACGCTGGCGGATCTCGCCGGTTGTCATAGCTGGCCTGCGCGCCTTGTGAATTGTACTGAGTTGCGAATTCAGCCGACAGCCGTGGCCTGGTTCGGACGAGCCGGCGCTCGGTTCAGGAATAGCAAATCGACGCGCGGGAGCAGCATGGCGCCAAGGCACAGGAGCAGTGGAAGCGGGGTGCCGAGCAGCAGCGCTCCGGAAAAGCCAACCGCCATCAGCACGCGCTCGAGCCGGGCTGGGGCCGTACGCATCCAGAGCCAGGCGGCCGGCAGCAGGATGGCCACGTCGTCCGGGTGGTAGAAGGGCGTGACCAGCAACGATCCGATCACCCCAATGGCGATCGGCCATTGCGGACCACGCGCCCGTTGCGCGAACGCGGCCACGACGACGACGCCCACCACGACCATCTGCCCGATCACAGCCAGAAGACCGTGGCCAAGGAGTCCGGGAAGCGTCAGGGCGGACGGCACCTGGTAGAAGTCGAGGGAATGGGTCGCGTTCTGTAGCCGCGCGGCGTACGCGGCGATCCCGCTGAGCCCCACGGTGGCGACGGTCACCAACCCGATCGCCACCGACGCGGCGACGAAGGCCGCGGCCGGGCGAAACCGCAGGCTGGCCAGCAGGGCCAGCGGCACCAGGAGCGCGAGCTGCGGCTTGAGCAGGATCAGGCTGAGGACGACGCCGGCGAGCTCGGGCGAGCCGCGCCGTAGACACCACCAGGCGACCGCGAGGGCGGCGCCGACTACCATCACGACCTGCCCGAGGAGCAAGGAAAACGCGACCAGGGGAATGGCCAGCGCCGCAGCCAGTTGCAGACCACGCTGCCAGCGCGAACCCGGTGCCAGGAGCCACCAGGTCAGCACCAGGGCGGCGCCAAGCAGCACGTTCCAGACGGCGTACGCGACCGGGAACGGCAACAGCGCGAGTGGCGCGAAGTCGAGGGCGAGCCAGGGCGGGTAGACCGCCGGATACCAGAGCAGCGGTCCGAGAGCCTGCCATTCCTGGCGCTGGGCGGCGACATCGTAGAGATGGCTGAAGCCCGCATGGAGCCCGATGCGGGTGAAGGCGTAGTAGGCGGCGAAGTCCCCCTCGAAGGCCCGTCGTAGGGCGAAGCTGATCCAACCCACAAGGTTGCGGACCGCCAGAACGGTCAGCCCGAGGAGCGCAAGCAGCCCGGCCAGTTGATAGCCTCGCTCGCCCAGTACGCGGCGCATGGGTGTACAACGGGGCGCGGCGTGGACCCCGGCATCGCCCGGGGCCTAACTCGTGACGGGCAGTTCCTTCTTCAGTTGCTCGACCGCCGCCCGCTGCAGCCGGGAGACGTGCATCTGGGAGATCCCGAGCCGCTTCGCCACCTCCGCCTGGGGCAACTCGTCGACGAAGCGCAGGTACATGATCCGCCGCTCGCGTGGCGTCAGATGCCGCATCGCCTGGTCGAGCAGGTCCTGGAGCTCCACCTTGTCGAGGTTCTCGTCTTCCCGTCCGAGACGTTCCGTCAGCTGGAGGCCGTCGTCGTCCTTGGGTGCGGGTCCGGTCGACTCGAACGGGATGGTGCGCTGCGCGGGGCTCGCCTCCATCGCCTCCAGCACATCTTCCGGTGGCAGCTCGAGCTCCTTGGCGATCTCGTTCACCGATGGCTGGCGGCCGAGCCTCGCCTGCAGTCGCTGCGAGGCCACATCGGCGCGCTGCATCGTTTCCTGAAGCCGGCGCGGCACCTTGACCGCCCAACTCTTGTCCCGGAAGTAACGCTTGATTTCGCCGACGATGGTGGGTGTGGCGAAGGTCGAGAACTCGAGGCCGCGCTGCGGCTCGAAGCGCTCGATGGCGGCGAGCAGGCCGATGTAGCCGACCTGGACGATGTCCTCGAGCGGCTCGCCCCGGTTGCTGAATTTCTTGGCTAGGAAGATCACCAGGTTGTTGAACAGCTCGACGAGTTGCTGTCGGACCTCGGGATCCTTGGTCTTCTGGTACTTGAGGAACAGGCGGCGAACGAGCTCGCGATTGGGTCGGACGGTGGACCGCGACGACGTTGGCGTGTCTACTCGATCAGGTATTTGACCATCCTCATCCGCAGGCTACCCGTCTGGTCATCCACCTGGTAGCGGAGTTCATCGACGAACAGCCGGATCATGTTCAAACCAATGGTTTCATAGTCGAGCTCCGCCTCGTGGCGAGTGCGGCGCACCGTCTGCTGCTCAACCGCCCGCGGCGGCACGCTCCGGACTTCGACCTCGAGTCGCCGAGGCCGGCTCTTGAAGATCAACTTGAGCTGGCCGTTGCCACTCCCCCACTGCTGGGTGGCGGCGGCGCATGCACTCTCGCACGCCTGGGTGATGGCGATGTTCAGGTCGTCGATTTCCTGGAGCGAGAAGCCGACGACCAGGCCCAGGGATGCCGCGGCCCGCTTGGCCACGACGATGTAGTCGGGGACGGCCGGGAGCTTCAACTCGGTGACGTAGGAGCCCGCTTGAGGCGCCTCGTGACCGGCTGTCGCGGGCTGGTGGCGAAGTCGGCTTTCGCTCATGCTTCCTCCTGATGATGCTGGCTGGCCGGTGCTCGGCGGCGGCGGCCGAGCCCGCCGATCGCGTCGCGCACCCGGTTCCGCCAGCCACTGATTGCGGCGCCGGTGGCGTCCATCGCGCGGTCGGCGGCGGTGAACTTGTCGTTGACCCCACTCACCATGTCGTCGACTTGCTGGAGGCTGTGGCGCAGCTCCGGGAGCGCCAGCCGGGCCTCGTCGAGGGTCAAGCTGAGGATGGCTTCGATCGTCCGCAGGCTGCGGGTCATGTTTAGAAGGATGAAGGCGGCGAAGAGGCTGAGTACGAGGAACCCGATCCCGACCAGCAGGACCCCGACTTGCCACACCATTACTTGTTCCTCCCCACCGTGACGGTCACGGGGTATTGCCCAAGTTCTACCGTATTCGGCCTGCTCTTAAACCGGTTGTTCACGTCCGATCCATCGGGTTCCGGCCCACTGGAAGAGGGCCAGCAAGGCCAGGTCGTTCAGCGGGTGTAGCTCGCCCAGGGTCAGTCTGGGCCCGACGCCGAACGCCCCGAGGGCCTCGCCGATCAGCACGGCCAGGACGCTGAGGCCCAGGCGCACCAGGAAGTGTGGGGCTCGAGGAGCGACCAGGTAGGCGAGTTGCGTGCCCAGCAGCACGACGAGCATGGCCAGCACGAAAACCGGCGCGATCGGCACAGGCAACGCGGCGAGTGTATCAGCCTTCCTGGCCCTTGAAAACGGAAGAGGCCCCACCAATTTGGTTGGGCCTCTCTCTCGAGTTTTTTCTTAGTCGTTGCCGTGGCGATCGTGATTGCCGGTCTGTTTGTCGCCGTTGTTGCTCTTGTCGGTCTTCTTGACCACCGGCTTCTTGTCGGCCGGCTTGGTCACGACCGGCTTCGGCGCGGTCTTGTCGCTGTCAGTCTTGTCCTCGTTTTCGCAGTTCCGGTCGATCAGGCTCGCGTGTCCCTCATGGTTGCCGCCGGCGTTATCGTCCTGACCGCAGGTGACGGTCGGGGTCGGGATGGGCGCCGGGATCGGCGCCGGGGTCGGCGTCGGCTTTGGTGTCGGCGTCGGGGTCGGCGTCGGGGTCGGCGTTGGGGCGGGCGCCGTGAAGTCGGCGGTCAGGCCTGAGAGCTGCATCTGGATGTTGCCAAACCCGTTGGTATCGACCAGTTGCACACCCGTCAGCGTCTTTCCCGTCGTCGCGACCGGTACGGTCAGCATGTCCAGGACGGCGGTCCCGCCGCCCATCGACGGCTGAGCCGTGGTTGTCCACGCCGGCGCCGAATTCGGGTCGATCACCGTGTTGACGACCCCGGAGGCACCGATGCGCCACTCACGCAGGTTGGCGCCGACCACGAGGTCCGTGCTCTCGGTCGTAGCGTCGCTGAAGGTCAGGATCACCGTACCGATCGAGCTGCCGGCGTACATGGCATAGGTGTTGCTGGTGTTGAGCAGCAGGTAGACGGCCTTGGCGTTCGGGTACGAGCCGGCGAAGCTCGCCGAGCCGCCATTGGCCAGCACGATCATGTTGCCGCCGGTCATGTCGAATGTGTGGCCGGCCAAGGTCGCCTGGCCGGTCGGCGTCGTCGCGTACCAGGCGCTGAGCGGGTTGGTGGCCTGGGCGCCCAGCGCAAACGGCGCGTCCTGAGCGTGGCCAAGGATGCTCGAAGCAGCGATCAAACCGGAAGCGAGAATGAGTCCTGTCGTTGATTTGGTGAAGAGGGCGGCGTTCATGTGGCATACAGTAAGTTCCGTACCTTACATTGCTGGTGGCGCCGATCTGGCAATAAGTAACGGCCCCGCAAAGGGTGCGTCGCCGTTTCGATCGGGGTGTTATCGGGCTGGTTTCAATGGCGGCCGGACCAATTCGAGACCGAGTTCACGGAGCTGTTTCGGATCCGCCGGCGCCGGCGCATCGGTCATCACCTCTTCGGCCTGCTGGTTCTTGGGAAACGCGATCACTTCCCGGATCGTCTCTTCGCCGGCGGCCAACATTACGACGCGGTCGAGGCCGTACGCGAAACCCCCGTGCGGCGGGGCGCCGTAGCGGAATGCCGTGAGCAGGAATCCAAAGCGGCGTTCGGCGTCCTCCCGCGAAATGCCAAGTCCCTGGAAGACCCGTTGCTGCAATTCAGGGTCGTGGATCCGGATGCTGCCCGAGCCGAGCTCGGTGCCGTTGAGCACCAGGTCGTACGCGCGCGCTCGCACCTTCAGCGGCTCGCTATCGAGTAAGGCCAGGTCCTCCGGCCTCGGCGAGGTGAAGGGGTGGTGGGCGGCCGTGATCTCGCCGGTTTCCTTGCTGCGCTCGAACAGTGGAAAGTCGGTGACCCAAACGAATTCGAAGGCGCCTTCCTTGACCAGGCCCAACAGTCGAGCGACGGCTTTCCGCACGGCCCCGAGGGCGGCGGCCGCGACCCCGACCTGATCGGCGACGGCCACCACGACGTCGCCCGGTTCCGCGCCGGTTGCCTGTTGCAACGCGGCCAGTTCCGGTTCGCCGAAGAACTTCGCGATCGGCGAACGCCAGCCGTCCGCTTCCCGATGCCAGAACGCCAGCCCTTTGGCACCTTCGGCGCGCGCCACCTCGGTAAGCGCCTCGATCTCCTTCCCACCGACAACACCCGGGATCCGAAGTCCCCGGACGACCCCGCCGGCGCTCAGCGCCTGACGGAAGATCTTGAATTCGGTTTCCGCGAAGATGGCGGACAGCTCCTGAATCTCAAGCCCGTAGCGCAGATCCGGCTTGTCCACTCCGTAGCGCAGCAGCGCTTCGCCGTGGGTGATGCGGCGGATCGGTGTCGACACGGCAATCCCGAGTACGCGCTGCCAGACGCGCGCGAAGCAGCGCTCGACGACGTCGAGCACGTCATCCTCGCCGACGAACGACATTTCGAGGTCGAGCTGAGTGAATTCCGGCTGGCGGTCGGCGCGCTGGTCTTCATCGCGGTAGCAGCGGACGATCTGAAAATAGCGATCCATCCCGGCCACCATCAGCAGTTGCTTGTACAGCTGCGGCGACTGCGCCAGGGCGTAGACGTGGCCCGGCTTCAGCCGGCTCGGAACCAGGAAATCGCGGGCGCCTTCGGGGGTGCTGCGGATCAGGACCGGCGTCTCGATTTCGACAAAGGCCTCGTCGTCGAGGAAGTCACGGATCGCCTTGGCCAGCCGGTGCCGAAGCTGGAGGTTTTTCGCCATCCGCGCCCGGCGCAGGTCGAGGTACCGATAGCGGAGCCGCAACTGCTCATCGACCGGACTGTCGTCGTTGACCGCAAAGGGCGGCGGCTGGGCGCGGTTCAGGACCGTGACGGCCCGGGCTTCGACCTCCACCTCACCGGTCGCCAGCTCCTTGTTCTCGGTGCCGGGTGGGCGTCGCTGGACCGGACCCCGCACGTAGATCACCGACTCCAGCCGGAGCTCTCCGGCCGTCGCATGCGCCGGCGCCTGCACCGGGTCGAACTTCACCTGGACGATCCCGCTCCGGTCGCGGAGATCGATGAAGATCAAGCCCCCGAGGTCGCGCCGCCGATGGACCCAGCCATAGACATCGACTTCGCGTCCGACCTGGTCCGGTCGGATCGACCCGGCGAGCGCGCGTGACGTGAGGCTCACGTGGCGCCCAACATGTGGCTGACGGTCGACAGCAGCTCTTGCTCCGAAACGCTCGTCTGTGTCTTCGAGCGCATGTCCCGGATCACGACCTGACCCTTTTCGCGCTCCTCCGGGCCGACCAGCAGCACCAGCCGGGCGCCGCGCCGTGCCGCCTTGCGCAATTTGGCATCCAGCCGCGCCGGTCCCGGATCGAAGACGACACGGTGGCCGGGCGATCGCAACGTCGAGGCCAGACGGAAGACGTAGAGCTCGTCCGCCGCGTCCAGCGCCACCGCGTAGACGTCCGGGGCGGGTGGCGTCAGTGGCGTGCGCTGGTGCAACACGATGGCGGTCCGGTCCATCCCCATGGCAAAGCCCACCCCCGGCGTCGGCCGGTAGCCGAGGGCGGCCGCCAGGCCGTCATAACGACCGCCACCCCCCAGCGAGTTCTGCGCCCCGCCGAGACTTTCGTGCTGGTACTCGAAGACAGTCCGGGTGTAGTAGTCGAGACCGCGAACCAACTCGGGATTGAGTTCGAACGGAATCTCTTCGATCGTCAGCGCCTCCTTGACGATTCGAAACGCGTCAGCGCAGGGCGCGCAGAGATGATCCACGATGTGGGGCGCGTCGCGCTTCAGTGGCTCGTCCCGCGGATCCTTGGAGTCGAAGAGGCGGAGCGGGTTCTTCTCGAAGCGGGCGCGGCTCTCCTCGCTGAGATTGGAAAGATGCGGTCGATAATACTCGCGCAAAAGCTCACGATAGGCCGGCCGGCACACCTCGTCGCCAATGCTGTTCAGGTGCAGGCTCACCCCGGCGATGCCCATCCCCGCAAACCACTTCCAACCGAGCACGATGGCCTCCACGTCGAGCAGCGGGCTGCCGTCACCGATGGCTTCGATCCCGAACTGATGGAGCTCACGAAAGCGTCCGGCCTGGGGCCGGTCGTAGCGAAAGTACGGACCCATGTAGTAGAGCCGCACCGGCTGCGGCTCCTGCTCGAGACCGGCGTCGAAGTAAGCTCGCACGATCGGGGCCGTCCCTTCCGGTCGCAAGGTGAGCGACCGATTGCCTCGGTCAGTGAAGGTGTACATCTCTTTCGCGACGATGTCACTCCCCTCGCCGGCGCCGCGGACGAAGAGATCGGTGGCCTCGAAGATCGGTGTCTCGATCCGCTGGTAGCCAAAGCGTGGCGCCAGGTCCTTCGCCGCGCGCTCCATCGCCTCCCAGTACGGTTGGTCGGCGGGCAGCAGATCCTGCGTGCCGCGTGCCCGCTGCGCGATCGGAGCCATGGCCTCGAAGCTTAGCGAATGGCTTTGGGCGACTCCCCGGCGCGGCGTCAGCTCACGAGTTGGGCGTCGCCGGTCGCGGCATCGCTGCGAACCACTCGGTTGCGACCGGAGCGCTTGGCGACGTAGAGCGCCTGGTCCGCCGCCTGCACCAGGGCTTCTCGCGTATCCCCGTCGCGCGGGAACACCGCGATGCCGAGGCTGAGCGACAGGTTCGAGACCGCTTTGCCATCGAGCATTACGGCCTGGCCGGCGACCGTGCGCCGGATCCGCTCCGCCACGGCCATCGCCGCCCGGCTGTCGGCGCCCCGCAGGACCAGCACGAACTCGTCGCCACCGTAGCGTGCCACCAGGTCCTTCGGCCGGATGGCCGGCACCAGAATCTGGCGCGTCAGGTGACGCAGCACCGCGTCACCCGCCGGGTGGCCAACGCTGTCGTTGATCGCCTTGAAGTGGTCCACGTCGCACATGATCAGGGCGAGCGGTTCCCTCGTCTTCCGCGCCCGCTGCAATTCTCGGTCGAGATAGGTTTCGAGCTCTCGATGGTTCGCGACCCCGGTCATGGCATCGGTCGTGGCCAGCTGCTTGGTGCGTTCGTACGCCGCCGCATTCTCGATGGCGATCACGGCCTGGTTGGCGAGGGTTTGCAGGACCCGGATCTCACTGCGCTCCAACGGCCGTGGTTCTTTCATGTGGATGACGAGGACCCCGACGATTTCTCCGCCGAGGCACATCGGGACGGCGACCACCCGCTGCAGTCCGACGCGGCGAGCGGCCGGCAACGGGTTACCGCGATCATCCACCAGATCGAGCTCGACCACCTGCTCCGGCCGCTCGACCCGCCGAGCAACCAGGTCGGTGCACTGGCGCACCGCCGCCAGCTCGCGGCGGGTCGTGCTCCCGACGATGACGTCGGAGAATTGCTGGCGCCAGGATGCCTTGCGCAACTGCAACGACGCATAGGGGACGTCGAGGATCTCGGACGTGGCATGTGCCACCGCGCGCAGGAGGTTGTCGGTCCCAACCGTGACCGCCGTCAGGGCCTGCGAGATCTTCTCGAGGGCGATGATCGCCTGGTCCAGCCGATGTGCTTGCAGCACGGTCGTTTTGCGCAGATCCGCGTTCTCGATCATCAAGGTCATCTCGGTCGCGATCGTCTGCAACAGCTCGACATCCTCCCGCGGGAGCGCGTAGCCGGGTCGCAGCCCGGCGACGAGGTACCCGGCGTTCCGCTCGCTGCGGATCAGCGGGACGACCAGCGCCTCCGGAACCGCGGCCAGCTCGGCGAACAGCCGCAGGCAGCGACGGCGATCACGGGCAAGGTCGGTGACCGTCTCGACCCCGGCGCCCGATCCGGTGGCAAAGCCCTCCGCGAGCTTGACGCCACTGAGCCGTGCCAGCTGGATCGTGTACTTGGGGTTGAGGCCCAGGACCGCCCGGACCTCGAGGCCGTTGCCGTCCAGGTTGCGGGCTAAGAGCAGGGCTTTCTCGATGCCGAGCACCTTCAAGCTGACGCCCAGGATGGCTTCGGCCATGGCACCCGGTTCGCTTTCCTTGCCCAGTCCCTGCGTGGTCTGCGACAGGGCCGCCAGGCGCCGCATCTGCTCGTTCAAGGATCGGGTTCGGTCCTGCAGATCCTGCGTCATGGCATTGAACGCCCTGGCCAGCTCACCGAGCTCATCGCGACGCTTGAAGTCAAGGCGTTTGGTCAGATCGCCGCGAGCCACCGCCTGCGCTCCCGCCACGAGCGCCTCGATTGGCCGCGTCAGCCGGAGGGCCAGCAGGTAACCGATCAGGAGGAGGACCAGGACGACGCCGGCGAACAGAACCGTCATCTGCAACGCCGATTGGAGTCCAGCCTCGATCACGCCCCGACGCGAGAGGGCGACGGCGAGATAGCCCTCCGGCTGCTGACGAAGGTAGAAGTTCGTGAACTGGAACTCGTAGTCCTGGCCCCGGACGCTGACGGCCCGCGTCGTCGCTCGCCCTGGAGAGGCAAGCGCCAGGTAAGACCGCAGGCGGTCGTCGATGAGATTGCCACTGATGCCGGCCAACGTGCTGCTGAGCAGCCGGCCGTTGCGATCGATCAGGACGACCTCGGACTGCGAGCGGCTCTGCATTTCGGCGAGCACCGACGGCAGCGGGCTGGCGACCAGGATGCCGCCGACCACCCGGTCGCCGAAGATGACCGGACCGGCGGCGACCAGCGACGCTGGCGGAGAGCCGAGGTAGGCGATGTACTTGTCGCCCAGGGCGTCGTACAGCCCCTTCAGCACGGGTTGAACCACCGGCTCAGCCGACAGATCGGTGCCGCTGCGAAAGACCAGGCCGGCCGGGTTGGCCGGATCCGGCTGGCTGATCTCGAGGATGGTTCGGCCGGTGGCGTCGAAGATCATGACGGTGCCAAGCCGGTTGTTGACCTCCAGCGGGACGATGAGCTGACGCAAGCTCGCGACGTCCCCGGCCGCCACCGCCCGATCGACGCCCTCGGTGTTGGCGACCAGTCGGATGGCCGCCACCTGGCGGCCCTGTAACTTGACCGCCGCGTCGAGCGCCGCATCTTCGGAGTGGACCAACTGGTCGGCGATCCGGTTCTCCAGGGAGGTGGCAACCAGGGTGGTGGTCAGGTAGGTTCCGACCAACCCCAGGACCAGCATCAGCAGCAAGAAGGGCAGGATGATCTGCGTCCGGATCCGCAGGGTCGGCCTGAGCCGAAAGCGAGGCAGCCGGCGCCCAAGCCGGCCGACGAGCAGGCGGGTGACTCGCCGGATGGCGGCTACGGCTCGCATCGCGCCTATATAACCGGCGGCAGCCCGCAATTCCGGCTCAGCCGTTGACCTGGTTGCCGCCGGCACAGGAGAACGACCTGGGGGCAACGGTGGGTGCGCTCGGGCTGTAGAAGACGAGTTGCTCGCTCCCCGGCGATTGCGGTGTCCAGCTATCGGGCTGGACGGCGTGGAGCGAGGTGTCACCGGGACGGATCGTCAGGGCAGGCTCGGCGATCACCCAGCGGTTGCCCTGGGTGTCGGTGCGGATCCATGCGTAGGTCACCGTGCCGCCGACCCCGTTGGTCGTGAACCAGCCGACCGCCGTCACGGTGACGGAGTCGCACGCTCGCCTGGCGTCGGATGGCCGGGTTCCCACGAGGTCCCCATTGGTCACGATGGCGAAACGCTGCGGGCTCGGGGTGGGTGTGGGCGTCGGCCTGGGCGTCGGCGTCGGCGTCGGCGTGGGCGTCGGCCTGGGCGTGGGCGTAGGTCTGGGCGTGGGCGTCGGCGTCGGGGTAGGCCTAGGTGTCGGCGTTGGCGTTGGCGTTGGCGTCGGCGTCGGCGTCGGCGTTGGCGTCGGCGTCGGCCTGGGCGTTGGCGTCGGGGTTGGGGTTGGCGCCGGCGTCGGAGTTGGCGTCTGGGCAGGAGTTGGGGTAGGCGTGGGGGCCGGCGTGGGCGCGGGCGTCGGCGCGGGAGTCGGGATTGGGCTCGGCGATGGCTGCGGCGTCACTTCGACTGGCGCGGCCGTCGGCGCGGGCGTCGGGTCCGGGACGACGGTCGGAGCCGCGGTCGGTTGGACGACGGGCCGGCTCGTCGGGCGCAGGGCGGTGAGCGGGTCGCCGTTCGGCGCCACGCTCAGGACAGCGGTCACGGAGAGCGACCCCTGGCCTTCGATGCCGCGGTCTCTGATGGCCTCGGCGACCACCGCCTGCCGGAGTGGCTTGGTTTGCAGCCCGGCGTCGAGCCCGAGGTCGGGGCCCAGCTGCGGGACGTTCACCCAGGCGAGCCCCTCCGCGGGCCGCAGGGCAACCAGCGCGACGACGCCGAAGAGGATGACGATCCCCGCCGCCAGCCCAACAAAGCCAGCAAGCGTGCGCCGTCCATCGAAATGGGCACCCATCGCCATTCGATCGTAGGGGCGCTCAGTTACGGCATCCGTTTCCCAGGTGGAATTTTTCGCTGACGCAGAAACGGCCGCTGTAATACTCGAATTGGCTCGGCGGATCCAGGCCGGGTCGCTAGTTTCTGGCCAGGTTTCCTTCGCGGGCCACGGTATGGACGTCCTTGACGGTCTCCAGGCGCTCCATCAAGCGGCTCAACTGGGTCAGGCTGCTGATCTCGACGGTGGTCGAGATCACCGCGGTCTTGTCGTCGTAGACCTGAACCTCCGCGCCGGTCAGGTTGATCTTGCTTTCCGCGATCACCGTCGCGATGTCGCGCAGCAGCCCGGTTCGGTCCCACGCCTCGATCTTGATCCCGACCGGATAGAGCTGCCGGCCGCCGGTGTCCCAATCGACCTGGACCACCCGCTCGTGGTTGGAGACGTTCATGACGTTCTTGCAGGTCGTTCGGTGAACCGTGATGCCCTTGCCTCGGGTGATGTACCCGCTGATGAGGTCGCCCGGCACCGGCTTGCAGCATTGCGCGATCTGGGTGAGCACGCCGCGCTCGCCTTTGACGGTCACTTCGCCGGTGGGTTTGAACTGTGGCACCAGCGGAATGAGCGGAAACTCGCCATTCCCGTCCGGCTGCTGGTCGGCCACCATGTACTTGAGCAGCACCGAGTGCGGGCTGACGTCACCGTATCCGATGGCCGCGTAGAAATCATTCAGCTCGGTGAATCGAAACTCCCTGGCGAGCTCCAGGATCCGCTCGTCGCCGATCGAGGCCAGCGCTCGCTGCTGCATCCGCCGGAACTCTTTGTCGAGCAGCTCCTTGCCCTTGGTGACGTTTTCCTCGCGCCGTTCCTTCTTGAACCAGACCCGGATCTTTTGCGCGGCGCCGGCCGTCTTGACGAACGCCAGCCAGTCGCGGCTCGGGCCGTGGGGGCCTTTCGAGGTGAGGATCTCGACGATGTCGCCATTGTCCAGCTGGTGGTCGAGCGGGACCATCCGGCCGTTGGCTTTGGCGCCGATGCAGCGATGGCCTACCTCGGTGTGGATGCGGTAGGCAAAATCGACGGCAGTCGCGCCCGTGGGCAGCGCCAGCACATCCCCTTTCGGAGTGAAGACGAACACCTCGTCGCGGAAGACATCGACCTTGACGGCGTCGACGAACTTCTCCGCGTCCAGGACTTCCTTCTGCCAGTCCATGAGTTGGCGCAACCAGGCGAATCGCTGATCCATCTTGCGTTCGTCCTTGCCGCCGCCCTCCTTGTAGGTCCAGTGCGCGGCGACGCCCCATTCCGCGGTCCGGTGCATCTCATGGGTGCGAATCTGGATTTCCATGGGCTCGCCGCTGTGGCTGACCACCGTCGTGTGCAGGGACTGGTATCCGTTTGACTTCGGCATCGCGATGTAGTCCTTGAAGCGGCCCGGGATCGGCTTCCAGAGCGAGTGGATGACGCCGAGGGCGCCGTAGCAATCCTTGATCGAGTCGGTCAGCACCCGGATGGCCGAGAGATCGTAGATATCGTCGAACTCCTTCCCCATCGCGAGCTTGTTCGCGATGCTGTAGACGTGCTTCGGCCGCCCCGAGGTCTCAGCCTTGATGCCGACCCCTGTCAGCTCGCGTTCCAGGATTTCCTTGATGTCGTTGACCGAGGTCTCGCGCTCCTTCCGCTTGCGCGCGATCTTCTTGACGATCTCCTGGTACTCATCGGGGTGCAGCTGGGCGAAGGAGAGGTCCTCGAGCTCCCATTTGATGTTCCACATGCCGAGCCGATGCGCGAGGGGCGCGTAGATGTCGAGCGTTTCCTGCGCCATGGCTCGGCGGCGGTTCTCGGGCAGGTAATTCACGGTCCGCATGTTGTGCAACCGATCGGCGAGCTTCATCAGCACCACCCGGACGTCCTCCGCCATCGCCACGAGCATCTTTCGGACGTTTTCCGCCTGTGCCTGCTCCTGGCTGTGGAAGGAGATCTTCTCCAGCTTGGTCACGCCGGCCACCAGCTTGCCGACCGTCGGTCCGAAGCTCTGCTCCAGGTCGGCGATGGTCAGGTGGGTGTCCTCCACGGTGTCGTGCAGGATGGCGGCGGCCAGCGTGTCGCGATCGAGCTGGAGGTCCGCGAGGATGCCGGCGACGCTCAGCGGGTGCTCGATGAATTTCTCCCCGGAGAGCCGATTCTGGTCATGGTGGGCACTGGCCGCGGCGTCGTAGGCGCGGGAGAGGACTTCGATGTCCTTGGGCGGCAGGTAGCTGACCTTGCTCAGAAGGTCGGCAAATTGCATGACCGGGTCCCTATTACGTTTATGGCGGAATTATCCCCGAACTTCGGGGAATGAATCAGTAGCTCTTGCCCCAGGCTACCTGTACGGTGGCGGGACGACCGCACACGGCGCACGGCTGGTCGAGCGGGCCGGAATCCGGCAGGATCACCCGGGTGGTGGCGGTGGTCCGGTCTTTCACCGTGCGCTCGTCCTCCTCGCGACCGCACCAGGGCGTGACGGCGAATCCGATCGAGGTCTCGAAGAAGCGCACCATCGCCTCGAGCGAATCGAGCCTCACCGTGTGCGCATTTCGGAATTCGGAGGCGCGCTTGAAGAGGGCCTCCTGGATCTCCTCGAGCATCGCGGGGATGGCGACGGCGAGCTCGGCCAGGGGCACGCTCTGCTTGGCGCGGTTCAGCCGCCGGACGATGGTGGCTTGCCCGCTGGCGAGGTCGCGCGGACCGATCTCGATCCGCAGTGGGACGCCCTTCAGCTCCCATTCGTTGAATTTGAAGCCCGGCCGCTCATCGCGCCAGTCAACCTTGACCCGGAGGTCTTGCAGGTCGGCCCGTACCTGCTGGAGCGCGCTTTCGATCTGCCTTCGCTCCGCGTCGCTGCGGAAGATCGGGATGATGATGACTTGCACGGGCGCGATTCGAGGCGGCAGCTGCAGGCCCGAGTCGTCGCCATGCGCCATCACCACCGCCCCCACCATGCGGGTGGACATGCCCCAGCTCGTCGAATGCGGGTACTGCTGCTCGTTGGTGCGCCCGGTAAACGTCAGGTCGTAGGCGCGTGTGAAGTTCTCGCCGAAGTAGTGGGAGGTCCCCATCTGCAACGCCTTCCCGTCCACCATCATGCCCTCGATCGCGCTCGAGTACCGGGCACCGGCGAATTTCTCGCTCTCCGACTTGCGGCCGGACAGGACAGGGATGGCGCACCATTCCTCGGCGATCCGGCGGTAGCATTCGAGCATCTTGGCGACTTCGTCCTCGGCCTCCGCCGCCGTTTCGTGAAAGGTGTGCCCCTCTTGCCAGAGGAACTCGCGGGTGCGCAGGAAAAACCGTGGCTTCAATTCCCAGCGAAAAACGTTGTTCCATTGATTGGTGAGCACCGGTAGGTCGCGGTATGACTGGATGTAATCGCGCAGCACGGTCGCAATCATCGTTTCCGAGGTCGGCCGCAAGACCAGGGGCTCGTCGAGGTCCTTCCCGCCACCCTTGGTGACGAGCTGGAATTCCGGTTCGAAGCCCGCGACGTGATCCTTCTCTTTTTGGAGAAAGCTGAGCGGAATCAGCGCGGGAAAATACCAGTTCTCGTGCCCCGTTTCCTTGATGAGGCCGTCGAGGGGATCGCGAATGTTCTCCCACAAGGCATAGCCATAGGGCCGAATGATCATCGTTCCGGCGACCGGAGAATTGTCGGCTAGCTGCGCCTTGCGAACGACGTCGTTGTACCAGCCCGGAAAGTCAACCGATTGCTTGCGGATCTCTCTGACGAAACCGGCTTCTGGCTTCGGGTCGTCAGGCTTGTCGTCGTCAGGCATTAGCCGTTGAGTATAGATTCCGCCGCGACGCGCTCGGCTCAGGATGCGAGCTTCTCGGCGTCCTCCCGGGCGATGATGTCGAGCTCACGCAGGAGAGCCGGGACCAGTTCCTTTTCCGGGAAGGTGCCGACGATCTTGCCGTGCTTGAAGAGGATGCCCTTCCCTTTGCCGCCGGCGATGCCGATGTCGGCGTGCTGCCCCTCACCCGGACCGTTGACCACGCAGCCCATCACCGAAACGTTGATCGGCCGCTTGATCTTCTTCAGCGCCTTCTCGACCTCGGCGACCATCGGCAGCATGTCGATCTCGAGCCGGCCGCACATCGGGCAGGCGATCAGGTTCGGCCCGGTCAGCTTTTCCGCAAGTGCATTGACGATGCCGTAGCCCACCTCCACTTCCTCGACTGAGTCACCGGCGAGCGAAACGCGAATCGTGTCCCCAATGCCTTCCTCCAGCAGCACGCCGATCCCAACGGCGCTCTTGACCGCGCCGGTGCGCGGTGGGCCGGCCTCGGTGACGCCGAGGTGCAACGGATACGAGATCTTGTCCGCGATCGCCCGGTTCGCCGCAATCATGGTCGGCGGATCGGAGGCCTTCATCGAGACTTTGATCAGGTTGAAGTCGAGGGATTCCAGGATATGGATGTGGCCGAGCGCGGCGTTGACCATCGCCGCCACCACTTCTTCGGTCGGAGGCCGCACGCCGGCCCCTTCTTTGGCGCGGCCTGGCAGCGATCCCGCGTTGACCCCGATGCGGATCGGAATCTCGCGCTCCTTCGCTTGCCTGGTGATCTCTTTGACCTTTTCCGGGTCCTTGATGTTCCCCGGATTGAGGCGCAAACCGTCCACGCCGGCTTGCAGCGCCAGCAGCGCGAGCGGCGCATCGTAGTGGATGTCCGCGATGATCGGCAGCGGGGATCCCTTTTTGATCTCGATCATCGCCTGGGCGGCTTCTCTGGTCGGAACCGCGACCCGAACGATGCGGCAGTTGGCGTCCTTGAGACGCCCGATCTCGTTCAGCGTCGCCTTGACGTCTCGGGTGTCGGCCTTGGTCATCGATTGCACCACGATCTCGGCGGCGCCGCCGATGACGACGTCGCCGACGCGAACGGGAACGGATTTACGGCGCGGTCTCATGGCCTCACCTCAGCAGATCGTTATATGTCACAAGTCCGATCAACCCAAACAAGAGAGCGAGACCAACATAGTGGACGACTTGCTCACGGGCAGGATCGACCGGCCGGCCCCGGACCAATTCCAGCACCAGGAAGGCGGCACGTCCACCATCCAATGCGGGGAAGGGCAGGATGTTGGCCAGACCGAGGCTGAGGCTCAAAAGCGCCACCACGCCGACCAGCGACAGGGGCCCCGCCTGGGCGGCCCGCGCCGTGGTCTTGACGATCCCGACCGGGCCTTCCAGGCCCCTCGGGCCCAGCAAGCCCCCCAATTTCTTGTCCGTAGCCAGCTGGTAGATGCCGCCGACGATCCCGACAATCGAATCGCCGGTATCGCGGAGCGCCATTCCCGCCGAGGCGACCGGACCCGGCTTGAACGACGTGATCGCGGGGTGAAAGCCGAGGATGTAGCTGCCCGTGGTCGGATCGAGCTTTGGCGTCACGGTCAACGTAATCAACTGACCGTGACGGTCGATGACGACCGTCACCGGCGTGTCTTTGGCGGCATCCAGCGCGCTTCGGAGGTCCTCGAACTTGTTGATGGGGTGACCGTTCACCGAGCGAATCGCGTCGCCTGGCTGAAGGCCGGCGCTGTAGGCCGGCGTTCCGGCGTCGATCGCGCTCACCTCGATGGGGGTTTTGACCTCGGCCGCCCCGACCGTGGTGTAGACGCCGAAGAAGATCAACACTGGCAGCGCCAGGTTGAAGGCGGAACCGGCGACGATGACGACGAACCGCTGCCATAAGGGATGCGCATTGAAGCTACGAGAGCCCGCGTCCATGCTGCCGTCCATCCCGGCCAGCTTGACGAAGCCACCGAGCGGGATGGCCCGGATTGCGTACAGCGTCTCGCCTCGCTGCCAGCCGAGCAGCTGGGGACCAAATCCAACGCTGAACTGCTCCACCTTGATCCCGGCCAGCTTGGCGGTGAAGAAGTGACCCGACTCGTGCACGATGACGAGGCCGCTAAAGATCAGGATGACGAGCGGAACGAGGACGACGGGGCTCATGCCGGCAGTTTGCTCCGGAGCCGGCTGGTTCCATCGGCCGATGTCCGCACGTGGGCGCGCGCCCAGCGGTCCGCGGCGATCAGCGCCTTTAGGGTCAATTCCTCCGCGGGCTCGGCAGCCGCCACGGCACGCGCAACCGAGGGCACGATGTCGACGAATCGTCGCTGGCCCTTGAGGAAGAGGGCAACGGCTTCCTCGTTGGCCGCGTTCAGGACGGCGGGCGCCGTTCCACCCCGCTCTCCCGCTTCGCGGGCCAGCGCCACGGCCGGGTAGCGGAGTGCGTCCAGAGCCTCGAAGGAGAGCTCGCCGAGCGCCGCGAGGTCCGGTGCCGTCGTGACGCTGTCGAGCCGGTCGGGGAAGCTGAGCGCGATCGCAATCGGCAGGTGCATATCGGGAACGCCAAGCTGCGCCTTGATACTGCCGTCGACGAACTCAACCATCGAATGAACCACGCTCTGTGGATGGACGACGACGTCGATCCCTGAATAGGGCACGTCGAAGAGGAAGTGCGCCTCGATGACCTCGAGGCCCTTGTTCATCATGGTGGCTGAGTCGACGGTGATCTTCGGTCCCATCTTCCAGCGCGGATGGGTCAGGGCCTCGGCAATGGTCACGCTCTCCAGCGTCTCCAGCGGGCGGCGTAAGAACGGACCGCCCGAACCGGTCAAGATCAGGCGGCGGACCGCCTGCTCTTTCTCTCCCCAGAGGCATTGCCAGATGGCGCTGTGTTCACTGTCGATCGGAAAGATCTGCGACCCGTGACGCCGCATCCGTTCACGGACCAGTTCCCCCGCCATGACGAGCACTTCTTTGGTCGCCAGGGCGATGTCCTTGCCGGCTTCGAGCGCGGCCAGCGTCGGTGCCAGCGCGGCGCTGCCGGCCGCGGCCACGATCACGAGGTCGACCTCGGGGTCCCGTACCGCCTCATCGATCGCCTGCGCCGCGTCCGACGCATCGACCCCGGCCGGATTTGCCAGCAGGGTGTGCGCCTCCGGGTGACGGCGAGCGATGGACGCGAGCGCGGGGGCGTTGCTCCCGGCAATCAGTGCATGCAGCGCGAATCGGTCGGGATACCGTTCGACCAGGTCGCAGACCTGCCGGCCGATGGACCCGGTTGCACCGAGCAGCGCCAGGCGCCGGGGCGACCGGCGGGGGGATCTCATCTCTTTGGGCTGAAACGCGTTGTGAACCTGAGTCATTGCACCCGACCCGATCAGGCGAGGTGCAAAAAGGTGACGTAATAGTACACGACGACTCCCACCAGAAGGAGCGAATCAATACGGTCGAGCAGGCCGCCGTGACCCGGGATCAGATGGCTTGCATCTTTGACGCCGGCCGTGCGCTTGATCTGCGATTCGACCAGGTCGCCGATCTCGGCAACCGCCCCGATCAGCACACCGAGGATGACGTTGTGCGGAAAGCTGATGTTGAGCAAGAGGCCCACGACCGCAAAAAAGATGGTGCTGGCCAGCAGCTCGGCGAGCGCCCCTTCGACCGTCTTCTTTGGGCTGATCCGGGGAAAGAATTGGTGACGCCCGAACCGCATACCAGCAACCATTGCGGCGGTATCGCCAACCCAAATCGCACCCAGGACCGCGATCACGTATCCGAAGCCAAGATGGTTCGGATCCGGCTGATGCAAGAAATAGAGCGATAGATAAAAGCTCAGCAGGAACCCCAGGTAGAGGCTCCCGCCGATCGCCAGGGCCCAGCGCGTGAGGCTGGCTCGCCAGTCACGCATGAACACCAGCGCCCCAAGGCCGAGGACCGTACCCGCAGCTAGGAGGAAGCCGAGGTCAGCCCACCCCGGCAGCCGGTCGCGGAGGAGGAGCGCGTAGCTCAGCGGAAACAGGAGCCAGAGCGGCGCGGGAGCCGCCATCGCGCGGGTGAGGTTCCAGTACTCGATCAAGGTGGCGCCAAGCACGACGGCCATCGCCGCGTACACCCAGATCGAGCCCAGGATCAGGACCGCGAGCACCACCCCGATCAGCACCGCGGCGGTGGCGACCCGAACCACCATGTTCGTGCGGCGCGCGGCGGCTAGCGCCGGCTCGTCGGTCTTGGGATCAGCGACCTCGATTGGAGACCTCCTCGGGCCGCGCCCCGAAGCGGCGCACGCGCCGCTGGTAGGAGGCGAGAGCCTCGTCGAAGTCGACCTGGCCGAAATCCGGCCAGAGCGTCTGCGTGCAATAGAACTCGGAGTACGCCGCCTGCCAGAGTAGAAAATTGCTGAGGCGCATTTCGCCGGCGGTGCGGATCACCAGGTCGGGGTCGGGCAGTCCCCGGGTGTAGAGGTGCCCCGACACGGTGGCGTCGTCGAGCTGGGTCAAATCGGCGCCCTCGCGCGCCAGCTCGCGAATCGCGTCGACGATCTCCTGCCGCCCACCGTAGTTGATGGCAATGTTGAGAATCGCCCGGGCGCTCACCCGGGTTCGTTCGTTGGCCTGCCGGATCTGGTCCTGCAGCGCGGTCGACAGCTCATGGAGTCGCCCGGAGAAGCGCAGCTCGATGCCACGGCGGGCCAGCTCGTCGACCTCACGGCGGATGGTCTCGGAGAAGAGATTCATCAAGGCATCGACTTCATCGCGCGGCCGCGACCAGTTTTCGGTGGAGAAGGCGTAGAGCGTCAGGACGCGGACCCCGCGCCGATCGGCCGCCTCGGCAACGCGGCGGATCGTCTCGATGCCGGCCTTGTGCCCCATGACCCGTGGCAGCAAGCGCTCACGAGCCCAGCGGCTGTTGCCATCCATGATGATCGCGACGTGCTCGGGAGGGGGCAACTGGCTCACCGGTGGTTCTTGGGCGTTAGACCTCCATGATCTCGGCTTCCTTGCGGGCCGCCATCTGGTCGACCAGAGCGATGTGCCGGTCGGCGACCTTCTGGAGCTGGTCGCCGCCCCGCCGCGCCTCGTCGGCGGAGATCTTCTTCTCCTTCTCGAGCGCCTTGATGCGATCCATCTGCTCGCGCCGGATGTTGCGGATGGCGATGTGCGCGCCCTCCGCGTACCGCTTGACGAGGCGCGCGTACTCGCGGCGCCGCTCTTCGTTCAGAGGCGGGATCGGGACCCGGATCAGCTGGCCGTCGTTGCCGGGATTCAGTCCAAGTTCGGACTTCTGGATCGCTTTTTCCACCGCGCCGATGATCGTCCGGTCCCAGGGCTGGATGAGGATCAGGCGCGCCTCCGGCACGGTGATCGTCGCCAGCTGATTCAAAGGCGTCGGGTTGCCGTAGTACTCGACCGGGATTTTGTCGACCAGCGCCGGGCTGGCGCGCCCGGTGCGGATGGTGAGGATTTCCTTCGCGAGCGCGTCAAGGCTCTTCTGCATCTTGGTCTCGGCGTCCTTGACGTTCGCTTCGATCACGCCGGCGCTCCGACGAACGTTCCGATCTGCTTACCCGCCACCACGCCTTCCAGGTTGCCGGCATGCGACAGGTCGAACACGATGATCGGGATCTTGTTCTCCCGGCAGAGAGTGACCGCCGTGTGATCCATCACCCGCAAGTCTTTGTTGATCAGATCAAGGTAGTCGAGCCGGGCGAAGCGCTTGGCCTTGGGATTCGTCAGCGGGTCGGCATCGTAGACCCCGTCGACCTTGGTGGCCTTGAGCACGACCTCGGCTTCGATTTCGACCGCGCGCAGGGCGGCGGTGGTGTCGGTGCTGAAGTACGGGTTGCCACTACCGGCCGCGAGGATGACGACCCGGCCCTTCTCCAAGTGCCGGACGGCTCGCCGGCGTATGTAGGGCTCGGCGATCTGGTGCATGCTGATCGCGGTCTGGACCCGAGTCGGCTGACCCCTGTTTTCCAGGGCGTCCTGCAACGCCAGCGCGTTGATGACGGTACCAAGCATGCCCATGTAATCGGCCGTGACCCGGTCCATCCCCCGCTTGCTCGCTGCGTCGCCACGGATGATGTTCCCGCCGCCGACGACGATCGCGAATTGGGTACTGAACGCGTTTTTCACCCCGATGATGTCCTCGGCAATCTCATTGACGATATCCGGATCGATCCCGAAGGCGGCCTTTCCGGCGAGGCCCTCGCCCCCCAGCTTGAGGAGGACCCGTTTGTAGCGCGGCAGCGCCGACGGCTTGATCACAGCATCTAGTGATTGGACTAGTTAGCTTCCCCGACCTTGAAACGGGCGAACCGGGAAATGGTTATGTTCTCGCCAAGCTTTGCGATCGCCTCTTTCAGCATCTGGTCGACCGTGCGCTTGTCGTCCTTGGCCCAGGCCTGGTCGAGCAGGACCTCCCGCTTGTAGAAGTCGTTCATCTTGCCCTGGACGATCTTCTCCACGACGGCGTCTGGCTTCTTGGCATCCTTCGCCTGCCCCTCGAAGATGGCACGTTCCCGGTCGAGCACTTCCTTCGGCACGTCTTCCCGGCGCAGGTAGCGCGGCTCCGCCGCCGCAATGTGGACGGCGATCTCGTGCGCCAGGTGGCGGAACTCATCGTTGCGAGCGACGAAGTCGCTCTCGCTGTTCAGCTCCAACAGGACGCCGAGTTGATGGTTGTGATGCACGTAGGTCGCGATGATGCCCTCCCGGGCGGTGCGGGTCGCCTTGGCCCCAGCCTTGGCGATACCTTTCTGGCGCAGCCAATCCTTGGCCTTCTCGATGTCGCCATTGGTGGCTTCGAGGGCGCGCTTCGAGTCCATCATGCCGGCGCCCGTCGCGTCACGGAGCGCTTTGACCTGGTCGGCTGAAATGGCCATGGCTATTTCTCGTCGTCCAGGGCTTCGTCCTCGTAGAACTCGGCCTCGTCGATGGTCGGCATTCCAGCGAATCCCTTCTCCTCTTCTTCTTCCTCTTCTCCCGCCCCGAACTCGAACTCGGTCACCGGCGCCTCCGGCGCGGCGGTGAGCTCCTCTGGACTGATCAACTGGCGCGCCTCGAGCGCGGCGTCGGCGATCTTCGAGGTGATCAGCTTGACGGCGCGGATGGCATCGTCGTTGCCCGGGATCACGTGGTCGATCTCGTCGGGGTCGCAGTTGGAATCGGTGATGGCGACGATCGGGATGCCCAGCTTGCGAGCTTCGGTGACGGCGATGTGCTCCTTGCGCGGGTCGACCACGTAGACCGCGCCGGGGAGCCGCTTCATCTCCGCCATGCCGCCGAAGAAGCGCTCGAGCCGCTGGTACTCCTCTTCGAGCTGGGTGATCGCCTTCTTGCTGCCGGTGAATCCGCCGTTGTTGCGAATCGCCCGGAGGCTATTGAGGCGTTCGATCTGGCGCCGCATGACGGTGAAGTTCGTAAGCATCCCACCCATCCAGCGATGGTTCACGAAGGGCATGCCGGAGCGACGAGCCTCCAGCTCGATCGACTCCTGGGCCTGTTTCTTCGTGCCGATGAAGAGGACGAGCCGGCCGCCGCCGACGACATCCTTGACCCAGGTCGAGGCGTCATCCAGCAGTTTCACCGTCTGCTGGAGGTCGATGATGTGAATCCCGTTGCGAGCGGTGAAGATGTACCGTTTCATCTTCGGATTCCAACGGCTGGTCTGATGGCCGAAGTGGACACCAGCCTCGAGGAGCTGCTTGAGCGTGACGAGTGGCATGCGAAAAACCGACCTCCCTGTTTCTACTTCCGCCTCCGTCTTCCGGTCGCCGGACCTGTGGCAGGCAACCCGACGCCGTCAGGAGACGTGCTTATTTGCTCGGCAAAGTATAGCCGCTCACCCCGAATTTGAAACCGGCGGCTACGCGGCGGGAATCGTCGGCTTCTTTGCCCGCGGGCCGCGAGGTGCGCGGGTACGCGCTGCCCGTTCCGGTTTGCAGGTTGGGTAGTCCGAGCAGCTCTTGAACTCGCCGTAGCGGCCCTGGCGCAGCACCTGCGGCTTCCCGCAGCGCGGGCAGGGGTCGTCCATCAGCAGCTCGCTCGCCGCCGGCGGCGCGACCGTGCGCTTGCCACCCTCGATGTACCGGCAGTCCGGGTAGCCCGAGCAGCCGATGAAGCTGCCGAAGCGACCCTTGCGATTGAGCAACGGCTTGCCGCACGTCGGGCAGACGCGGTCCGCGACGATGTCGGCCGGATCGATCTCCCGCTTGACATAGCGGCACTTCGGATATCCGGAGCACGCGACGAAGGGGCCGCGCTTACCGGTCCGGGTGACGAGCGGCTTGCCGCAGTTGGGGCACATCTCGCCGGTCGGCTCGGGCGGCGGGGCCTTCTCCTGACCCTCGCGACCCTGGATGTAATCGCACTCCGGGTACAGCGAGCAGCCGATGAACTCGCCCAGCCGGCTCATGCGGTAGACGAGGCGGCCGCTACGCCCTTCCGTCTTGCATTTCGGACAGTCCTCGCCGGTCTCCCGCATCGGAACCTTCACCCGTGCCGTGGCTTCGGCCGCTGTCAGCGTTTTCGAGAACGGCTTGTAGAACTCGCGGACGATCGGCACCCACTTCCGCCGGCCTTCCTCGACGTCGTCGAGCTCCTCCTCCATCCCGGCGGTAAAGGTGACGTCGACGATGTCCGGAAAATGCTCGACCAGCCAGGCATTGACGGTTTTGCCCAGATCGGTTGGGGACAGCCGGCGCTCTTCTTGCTTGACGTAGTGGCGGGTCTGGATGACCTCCACGGTGGGCGCGAAGGTGCTCGGCCGGCCGACGCCCAGCTCCTCGAGCGCCTTGATCAAGGACGCTTCCGTGTAGCGCGGCGGGGGCTGGGTGAAATGCTGTTCGGGCTTCAGCTCGCGCAGGTTAAGCGCCTCGTCGACGGCGAGCGCCGGCAACTCCTTCTCCTCGTCGTTGTCGCTATCCCGCTCCCAGACGCGATAGAAGCCGTCGAAGACCAGCACCGAGCCGTTCGCCCGGAACACGTAGTCGGCGGCGCCGATGTCGACGCGGGTCTGGGCGAAGCGCGCGGCGGTCATCTGGCTGGCGGTGAAGCGCTGCCAGATCAGCCGATATAGCCTGAGCAGGTCGGGCGTGAGAAATGCGCGGACGGAATCCGGCGTGCGCTCGACATCGGTCGGCCGGATCGCCTCGTGCGCATCCTGAACCGGGCCCTTGGCCTTGAACTCCACCTTGTCGCGGCGGGCATAGGTCGGCCCGTACTGCTCGGTGATGAAGCGTCGAGCGGCCGTGCTCGCATCGTCCGAGATGCGGAAGGAGTCGGTGCGCATGTACGTGATCAGTCCAACCGGACCCTGGCTGCCGAGCTCGACGCCTTCATAGAGCTGCTGCGCCAGGCTCATCGTCCGGTTTGGCTTCATCCGCAGCCGGTTTGACGCATCCTGCTGCAGCGTGCTGGTCTTATAAGGCGGCGGCGAATTCCGAGTGCTGTCCTTGGTCTCGATCGACAGCACCTTGTAACTAGCCCCGTCGAGCTGGGTCACGATCTCATTGACCTGGCCTTCTTCGGTGAGCTCGAGCTTCTCCTCACTGCCTTGCTTGCTGTGCAGGCGGGCGGCAAAAATCCGCTGGGGCAAGTCGATCTTCGAGAGCATCGCGTCGAGCGTCCAGGATTCGATCGGAACGAACTTTTCAATCTCCTCTTCCCGCTCGCATACCAACCGGACCGCGACCGATTGCACGCGCCCGGCACTCAGGCCCTTGCGAATCTTCTTCCAGAGCAAGGGGCTCAGCTTGTATCCGACGAGCCGGTCGATGACGCGGCGAGCCTGCTGCGCATCGACGAGATCCTGGTTCATCGGACGCAGCGCGCTAAGCGCCTTTTCGACGGCGCTCGGCGTGATCTCATGCAACTCGATCCGCTGGGGGTCCTTCAGGTTGAGGACGTGCGCCAGATGCCAGGCGATCGCCTCACCTTCGCGGTCCGGGTCAGATGCCAGCAGGATTTCAGACGCTCCTTTGGCGGCCGCCTTCAAATCCTTGATGGTCGATTCCTTTCCTGGAATCGTCACGTATTCCGGCTTGAAGGAATGCTCGATGTCGATCCCAAGCGTGCTCTTTGGCAAGTCGCGCACGTGACCCATCGACGCGCGAATGTCGTACTTGGCACCAAGAAACCGGCCAAGCGTCTTGGCCTTCGCAGGGGATTCAACGATGATCAGTGGGTTTGCCATGTCAGGCTCGCGGACAGCGGGTGACCGCCCCGCAGTCGCCGATTATATAGCCGCTCATTTCCAACAATGTCAAGCGCCGACTCACTTCCTTGATGTCAAGGTTCATCGTGGCCGCCAGGTCATCATGATGGCGGGGTTCTACCCAATCAAGCAACTCCCAAACGGCAAGAAGCTCAGGTTCTTGCGGTCCTGAATCCGCGCGCGTGCGCGCACGCGTGTGCGCGCGTACACGCGCCTGCGCTCGCGCGCGTGCGCGCGCGAGATCGGGAAACTCATCCAGCACATCCTCAACGGTCTGCACCAGCGTCGCCCCATCTTTGATGAGCTGATGACCACCAATGGCCAGTGGATTCTCGATACTCCCCGGGACGCAAAACACTTCGCGTCCTTGCTCAGCCGCCATGCGCGCGGTGATCAGCGCACCGCTGCGCTGCGCCGCCTCCACCACCACGACGCCGAGGCTGAGCCCGCTGATGATCCGGTTCCGCACCGGAAAGCGGGCAGGTAAGGGCAGCGTGCCGTTCTCGGCCTCGGTTATCACCGCGCCGGACACGGCGATCGCCTGCGCCAGCTCAGCATGCTCGGGCGGATAGACCCGGTCGAGCCCGGTGGCCATCACGGCCACGGTCGGACTCTTACCCTCCAAGGCGCCGCGATGCGCCGCCGCATCGATCCCACGGGCCAGCCCGCTGACGACCACCACGCCGGCGTCCGAGAGATCGCGGGCCAGGCGATGTGCGGTGCGCCGCCCGTACGGTGTTGCGTGCCGCGACCCGACGATCGCGATCATCGGCTCCGATGGGAGCCGCCCGTTGATGTAGAGGCGCGCCGGCGGATCGTGGATCTGCCGCAACCGCTCGGGGTAGTCCGGATTGTCGAGAGCGACGACGCTAATTCCCCTCCCCCGCTGGCGAGGGAGGGTTAGGGTGGGGGCCTTCATCCGCTTTCGCGGTACTGGAGCGCCTCGGCCACGTGCCCCTGGGCGATGTTCGCGCACTCCTCCAGGTCCGCGATGGTGCGCGCAACCCGCAGGACCCGGTGGACGGCTCGACCGCTGAGCTGTAGCCGCTCGGCAGCGGTCTCCACCAGCGCCTGACCGACGGCGTCGAGCACCGCATCTCGTCGGAGCTGCGGGCCGGTCAGCGCACCGTTCAGCGGACCATGCGGTCGCCGCTCTTGCTGGCGGCGGCGCGCCCCCACCACGCGCTCCCGGACAGCCGCGCTCCCCTCGGCGTTGAGGTTGGCGCGGAGCAGCTCACCGGCAGGCTGCCGGGGGACGAGAACCTGGAGATCGATCCGATCCCGGATCGGCCCGGACAATCGGGCCCGGTAGCGCTGACGCTCCAGTGGTGTGCATTCGCACAGCCGGCGAGGGTCGCCGGCAAAGCCGCAAGGGCAGGGATTGGCGGCCGCCACCAGGATGAAGCGGCCCGGTAGGACGGCGTGCCCGCGCGAGCGGACCACCGCGAGCCGTCCTTCTTCCAACGGTTGGCGCAGCGATTCGAGAGCGTCGCGGCGGAACTCCGTGATCTCGTCCATGAACAGAACCCCGCGGTGGGCACGGGTCACCTCGCCCGGGCGGGGCGCCGCTCCGCCCCCGCCAACCAGGGCCGCGGGCGAGATGGTGTGGTGCGGCGCCCTGAAAGGTGGCACCTCGAGGAGGCCGGCACCCGCCGGCAGCATGCCAACGCACGACGCGATCGAGGTCACCTCGACGGCTTCGGGCCGGTTGAGCGGCGGCAGGATCCCGGGAAGCGCCCGGGCCAGCAGGGTCTTGCCCGCACCGGGCGGACCCACCAGTAACAGATGATGCGCTCCGGCGGCGGCGACTTCGAGCGCGCGCTTGGCGTACGGCTGGCCGTGGACCTCGGCCAGGTCCACCGAGGGGACCGGCGGAGGCGGCGCAGCGGCCTCGCTGAGCGCGCCGGTTCCCAGCGGCACACCATCCTCCCAGTGGGCTTTCAGATCGCGCAAGTGATTGACTCCGAGGACCGGAGCGCCGGTGGCGATCCGCGCCTCGGCGACGTTGGCGGTGGGCACATAGAACCGCCGCGCCCCGAGGCGATCGAGGTGGGCGACGATCGCCAGCGTGCCGCGGATGGCCCGGACCGTGCCGTCCAATGCCAGCTCGCCGAGCCAGGCAGCGTCAGCCGGCAGTCCACGGTCCTCCCCGGCATTGACGATGGCAGCGGCCATCGCCAGGTCGAAACCACTCCCTTCTTTGGGCAGCTGCGCCGGCGCCAGGTTGATCGTCACCTTGCGGCCCGGAAACTGAAAGCCACTGTTGTTGATGGCGATCTTCACCCGCTCGCGAGCTTCCTGCAGCGCGCGGTCGCCCAGGCCGACGATGTGAAACCCGGGTAACCCATCGGCGATATCCGCCTCCACCTCGACGCGGACGCCGTCGAGGCCGAAAACGGTCCCGGATAGGGCCCTGGCCAGCACCGGGCCCGATATTACACTTTTTTGTCTATGTGTACTAGCTAGTAGCCCCGGGCGTCGCCTCCACCGTCTGCCGGCGCTTCAGCTCGCGTAGCGCCAGGAAGCCCTGGATCAAGAAAAACAGCACCAGCGCCCGGATCCAGATCCCGGCGAAGGCCCCGGCGAGCAGGGTCAGGATGACGTCGATCCCGTAAAAGGCGATGGCGATGCCCAACGCAATCAGCGAGCCGCGCATCGTAAAGTACCCAAGGGCGATCAAGACCAGGCCTTCGACCGCGACGACCCACCCGCTGCCGAACAACTCCAGCAAAACGGCGACCCGGCCGAGCTCGGCCGTGAGTCCCAGCAGCAGGGTGAGCCCGCCGACGATGTAGAGCGCGACGTAAGCGTTCCGATGCCGGCTCCGAAGCTTGGGCTCGCCCACTACCTTCGCCATCGTGATCCTCCCATCGTCGTACGCTGCAGGGTAATCGCACAAGTGATGCAATGGCAGCAGTCCGCGGCGCGTGCCCTCGGGTGGGTGACAACGGTGCCCTATCGGTTGAGAAGCAACGTGCGCCTGGGACCGCGCCTGCTCGGGAATGGCCGGCTGCGAATCTCCGGTCCCGGCCGGGTGGTGCTCGAAGCGGATGTCAACGCCTGGTCGCATGCCGAGGTCAACCGTCTCATCACCACCAACCCCCAAGCGGTGATCCACATCGGCCGGCATGCCCGTCTTAACGGCTGCACCATCGTCGCCGCCGAACGCGTTGACGTCGGCGCGGATTGTGTCCTGGGCTCGTGCGAGATTCGTGACCATCTTCCCTACTCGGAATCACCTCGCGACCGCCGGCGTCCCGGCCGGGCGCAACCGGTGGTGATCGAGGACAACGTCTGGGTTGGCGGACAGGTCTCCGTGCTGCCCGGAGTCCGGATCGGTCGGGACACGGTGGTCGGCATTCACGCCGTGGTCTTCGACGACGTCCCGTCCGGCGTCATCGTCGGCGGGAATCCGGCACGGGTGCTTCGGCAGCTTGATTTACGGGCCAGCGGGGATAATCGGGGACAGTGAAGGCCAACCCCCCGCCCACGGTCTGCGACCAGTGCAAACGCATGCCCCACTGGGAACGGGTCACCGGTCCGGACCGCTCGGTACGGCTCGAAGACGGCCGGCAGGTCGTCCGCCGGGGCCAGGTGTGGGTGTGCACACACTGCGGCCACCAGGTGCCGGTCTCCTTCGAGGCATGGACCTGACCACGGCCGCCAGCACCCAACTCGAGCGACTCCGCCAGGTGCTCGGGCAACGCGTCCGACGGGGTATCGATACCGCGCCACCCCTCGTCCGGGCCGGCGTGTTGATCCCGCTGGTGATGCGTGGCAACGGCGTCGAGATGCTCTTCACCCGGCGCACTGACACGGTCCTGACGCACAAAGGTCAGATCTCGTTCCCGGGCGGCCAGCGGGAGGAGGTGGACGTGGAGACCGTGGAAACCGCGCTGCGCGAGAGCTACGAGGAGATCGGGCTCGACCCGTCGCGGGTAACCGTGCTCGGCGAGCTCGACGACGTCTTTACGGCCGTCAGCAGCTTCGTGATCACTCCCGTGGTCGGCCTGGTGGAGGGCGGCATCGATGACTTGCGGCTAGCGCCGGACGAGGTGAAGAGCCTGCTGGTGGTACCGGTCACCCGGTTGCTCGACTCCGAGGTCCACACTACCGAGACCCGCAGCCTGGGCGAGCAGCAGTACCGCATCCACTATTACACGGTCGGCGACGACGTCATCTGGGGTGCGACGGGACGGATCGTTTACCAGTTCCTCAAGGCCTGGGAAGAGGCCGCCTGAGCACGCCCGGCGCGTTTCTCGAAGCGACCATCCAGTCACAACCCGACGCGATTGCGAGCGTGTTGCGCGACACGCCGCAAGCATCCGCGATCGCGCGAATAGCTGGAATGTCGCGCGTCTTCCTGGTTGGAACCGGGACCAGCTATCATGGCGCGCTGGTCGGTCAGTATCTGCTGCGAAGTGCGGGCGTCGAGGCGTGGGCCATCCATGCCTTTGAGTTCGCCAACTACCCGCCCCGCATTCACGATGACGACGGCCTGGTCCTTCTCAGCCATCGAGGCAGCAAGCGATTTAGCCAGGCGGCGCTCGAAGGCTTCAGCGGCAAGGACCATTGGCTGGCGATCACGGGAGAAGGATCTCCGTTGAACGGCCCGGGCGTCCTGACCACGGTTCCGCAGGAGCGATCCCCCGTGCACACCGCCAGCCATACCGGAGCGATGGTCCGTCTCGCCCAACTGGCGGTTGCCCTCGGCTCCCCGCCCTGGGCGGCGGAGCTTTCTCGCCTGCCTGACGCCATGCGTGCGGCGGTCGGGCTGCGCCCGCAGGTCATTGAAGCCTTGAGCCGAATGAACTGGGACCATGTTGCCCATTTCGTTGGTGGCGGCCCCGCTTACGCGACGGCGCTCGAGGGCGCGCTCAAGCTGCGGGAGGCCGCGTTCGTGAGCGCCGAGGGTCACGAGCTGGAAAGCATCCTGCACGGCCCCCTGATCAGCCTTCAGGCAGCGGACGCGGCTGTCTTGGTGGCGCAAGCCGGTGCCGCCCTGGACAGGACGGCCGAGGTAGCCGCGGCCCTCCACGAGATCGGCACGACCACCTTGGCCGTGGGTTCGTCGGCCGACGTCTTGCCCGCGACGACAGTTCGGGTGGTGACCCCGACAATCGATGAACGCCTGGCTCCAATCGTTAACGTGGTGCCGTTGCAGTGGCTGGCTCTTGAGGTCTCCCGCCGCCTCGGGGTCGACGCGGACAGCTTCCGAAAGGAAGGCCGCTACGCAGCCGCCCAAGCGAAGTTCACCTTGTAGAACGGCTTTTATAACCCCAGGCTGGCCCGCGCAAGCCACCACTTGACATCGTCGTTTCAGTCCTATGGACGCTCCAGCTGCGCGTGTCCGGCCGGTTATTCAGGCCAGGAGTAGCAGCGTTTTCACCGTTCTTCGGGGTGTGGGGCTTTTGCTCGCGATGTTCGCTGTCCTCTCTTTGGGCGGGGCAGCCGGCGTCCATGACAGCACCGGGGAGGCGGGCGGACTCGTGTTCCTGGTCGTCTCGGTGAGCCTGGTGGCATTGGGCTTCATCGCGGGCCGGAACATCAAATTATTCGCCAACCCGGAAGTCGTCGGCATGGTCGGCCCTTTGGGTGGTGTCCGACTCTGCCCGCGCAGCGAACTCGCCGAGATACGGACGCGTTGGCACTGGTATCAGGGCCGCGGCATGGGCTCCTGGGTGTTCCCAACCCTCCACTTTCGTCGGCGAGATACGAACGACGCATTTATGACGCCGGCTCTCCTGTACCGAAGTGAGGACCTCCTGGCGCTTGGCGGGTATCTCGGAATGCCAATCGATCTCGATCGGCCGACCGCACCCAAGGCCGCATAGGCGTGTCGCCTAGTCGATCGCGTTCTTGATGTGGTCGACCCGGGCAAGCCGCCCATCACTGACGGTCAGTCCGACCACGTCGAAGCGGACCGGCCCGCGATGTGGGCGCATCTTTAAGTAGTACAGGCCGAGCTGGCGCAGTTTCCGGATCTTTTTCGCGTCCACCGCCTCCTGCGGCAGGCCGAAGCCATGGCCGGCCCGGGTTTTGACCTCGACCAAGACCAGCGTCTTTCCGTCCAGCGCGACAAGGTCCAGCTGACCTAGCGGAGTGCGGATATCCCGGTCAACAATCTCATAGCCGAGACCACGCAGGTGGTCCTCAGCGAGTGCTTCGCCGCTAAGGCCGAGCGGATTGATTGGCAAAGGCGGCCGCTTCAAGCTCGGCGCGGGTCCGGATCGAGATGAAGGAGCGCCGGTGCAACGGACTCAACCCATGCCGGTCCATGGCAGCCAGGTGTTCGGGCGTCGGGTAGCCCTTGTGCATTTCGAAGCCGTACCCGGGGAACTTTTCCGCGATCCGCTTCATCAGGCGGTCGCGGGTCACTTTCGCGAGAATGCCGCCGCACATGATCGAGATCGAGCGGCGGTCGCCCTTGACGATCGGCAGTTGCGGCGTCAGCGCCTCGGGGAGCAAGAACCCATCGATCAGCAGGTAGTCGATCGGCCGGCCAAGCTGTTGGAGCGCGATACCCATCGCCCAACGGTTCGCCCGCGAAACGCCGACCCGATCGATCTCGTCAACCTCGATGACGCCAACGCCCCACGCCTCGGCGCCTTCCAGGATGCAGTCGTAGTAGTGCTCGCGTTCCTCGGCGGTCAGCAGCTTGGAGTCGTCGATGCCCTCGCAGTGGAAATACGGCCGCATGATCGCCGCGCCGGCCACCACCGGGCCAGCCCAGGGGCCGCGACCGGCCTCGTCGACGCCGGCAACCGTCGCGTAGCCCAGCCCGAAGGCCTGCCGCTCGAAGACCCAGAGGTCTCGGTCAGCTTTCGGCGTTTTCGGGCGTTTCTTCGGCGACAGCTTGGGGGTCGGCAGGGACGGTCGTACTGGCAACGGCTTGACGCTTCTCCCGTATGCGGGCGCTCTTTCCGACTTTTCCTCGCAGGTAATACAACTTGGCGCGGCGCACCTTGCCGTGGCGGACCACGTCGATCTTGTCGATGCGCGGCGAGTGCAACAGAAAGCTCCGCTCGACGCCGACGCCGTGGGCGATCCGGCGGACGGTGAAGGCTTCTTTCGTTCCGCTCCCTCGGCAGCCGATGACGATACCTTCGAAGATCTGCACCCGTTCGCGGGTGCCCTCGACCACCTTGGCGTGCACTTTCACGGTATCGCCGGGGATCAGGGTAGGGACGTTCTTGCGCTGGGATTCGGCTTCCAGCAAATTGATGACGTTGGACACGGCGTACAAGGATATCACCCGGCTCCCCGACTACCCTTGGTGGCGGTCCAGCAAGTCCGGCCGGCGGCGTCGCGTTCGGTCGGCCGCCTGCGTCCGCCGCCAGCGCTCGATCTCCGCGTGGTGGCCGGAGAGCAACACCTCCGGGACCGGATGCCCCTCGAAGACCGCGGGCCGAGTGTAATGCGGATATTCGAGGAGATGCCGCTCGAAGGACTCGTCTTTCGGGGACTCTTCTGAGCCTAAGACTCCGGCTACCAACCTGCTGACCGCATCGATCAGGACCATGGCGGGGAGCTCGCCGCCGGTGAGGACGTAGTCCCCGACGGAGATCTCCCGATCGACCAGGTCGGTGGCGACGCGCTCATCGACCCCCTCGTACCGGCCGCAGATCAAGTAGATGTCATCGTGGCCGGCGAGCTCACGGACGATCCCCTGGTTGAGCAACTCGCCCTGCGGCGTGAGGAGGATCACCGGCCCTTTGCCCGAGCGCGCCCGGACGGCCTCGAAGATGGGCTCCGGCTTCAGCACCATGCCGGCACCGCCGCCGTAGGGGATGTCATCCACCTGCCGGTGGCGGTCATGCGTGTAATCACGGAGATGGTGGACGCGCAAATTCACCAGTCCGGCGGCGAGCCCACGGCCGGTCACCCCGGCGTTGAGCGCGCCCGGAAATTGCTCGGGAAAGAGGGTGAGGACTTCGATGATCACGCCTGGGTTTCCTCCGGGAGGTCGACGGTGATCGTCCCCTCAGCCGGCGCGATCGAACGAACCACGCTGCGAACCATCGGGATCAGGATCTCGCGGTCCCGTCCGGTGACCCGCAGGACGTCGTTCGCCGCGTAAGTCAGCACTTCCGCCACCTTGCCCAGCTCGCGAGCGTGATGCGCGTCGATCACGGTCAAGCCCACCAGCTGGAAGTGGTAGTACCGGTCGGCCGGCAGCGATCGCGCCTCCGCCAATGGCACCGTGCAGTAGGCGCCGACCAACTGCTGGGCGACGTTGCGGTCGTCGATGCCCTCGAAGGTGACCAGCAGGCTACCGTCCTGCCCTTCGGATCGAGCGACGGTCAGCCGCCGTCCACCGACGTGGACCTCGCGGCCGGGGGCGAAGCGATCGGGAAAGTCGGTGAGGAGCTCGACGCGCAGCGCGCCTTTGACGCCGTGAGCCTTGAGCACCCGGCCGATCCGAAGATCGGGTTCCGGCTCGAGGGTCACACGATCTCGACCATTACCCGATCGTGGTTCTTGAGCGCGGCCGCCCGCACCACGGCGCGAATGGCGTCGATGTTGCGCCCGCCGCGGCCGATCACCTTGCCCACGTCGTCGTTGGCAAGGGTCACCTCGACCCGGTTGGTGCGCTCCCCCTCGACCATCGCGACTTTTACCTCCTCGGGCTTGGTCACCATCGCCTTGATGATGTAGCTCACCAGATCGGTGTAATCCTGCATCGCTAGGCCCCTTCGGTCGCGGCGGCAACCGGCGCCGGCGCGCTGGCCTCGGCTGTGGCGGCACTGGCGGCCGCCGCGGCGGCAGCTTCCGCTTTCGACGGCTTGGTGGGCCGTTTCTTCGCCGATTCCTTCGGCAGGATGCCCCGGCCGATCAAGAACGCCCGCGCCGTGTCGGATGGACGCGCCCCCTTCTGCAGCCAGGCTTTGATCTTTTCCTCATCCAGGTTGAGCTTGACGGGCTCGGTCATCGGGTCGTAGGTGCCCAGGATCTCGATGAACTTGCCATCGCGCGGTGAGCGCGTGTCCGCCACCACCAGCCGATAGAACGGGTGCTTCTTCGCACCAATCCGCCGTAGTCGAATTTTTACCGACAAATTGAGACCTCCTAGCCTTTCATGAGTTGAGCGGGATCGATGGGTAACCCCTTGATTCGCTTTCCCTTCCCCATCTGTTTCATCATCAGCTGCATCTGCTGAAAGCCCTTGAGCAGCCGGTTCACGGCGGCGATGTCGGTCCCCGCACCACGCGCGATCCGGCGACGGCGGCTGCCGTCGATCGCCTCCGGCCGCTCGCGTTCGGCCGGCGTCATGGACAGGATGATCGCTTCCATCTCCTTGAGCTGGTCGTCGCTAGGCATCGCGCCGGCCAGGTTCTTGATCTTTCCAGCGCCCGGCAGCATGCCGATGATCCCCTCCAGTGGACCCATCTTCTTCACCTGCTTCAGCTGCTCCATGAAGTCGGTGAGCGTCATCCGACCGGCTCGAAGCTTCTTCTCCAACTCCTGCGCCTGCGAGACGTCGACGTGTTCCTGCGCTTTCTCGATCAGGGTCAGCACGTCGCCCATTCCGAGGATGCGTGACGCCATCCGGTCCGGGTAGAAGATCTCGAGGTCGGTCAGCTTCTCGCCGACGCCGACGAACTGGATGGGGCAGTGCGTCACCGCACGGAGCGAGAGCGCGGCCCCGCCCCGCGCATCACCGTCGAGCTTGGTGAGAATCGCGCCGCTCAGCGAGATGGTCGCCTGGAAGGCGCTCGTCACGTTGACCGCCTGCTGGCCGGTCATAGCGTCGAGCACCAGCAGCCGGTGCTGCGACGGGACGGCGTCGGTGATCTGCTTCAGCTCCGCGAGCAGCTCCTGCTCCACCTGCAGCCTCCCGGCCGTGTCGACGATGACGACATCGGCGTTGACGCGGCGCGCCTCGTTCAGCGAATCCCGAGCGATGGTGACGGGGTCGGTCCCGCGGGGCGCGTAGGACGGCGCGTTGATGCTCTTGGCCAGCACCTCGAGCTGCTCCATGGCGGCGGGGCGCCGGACGTCGGTCGAGACCAGCAGCGGGCGATGGCCCTCCCGCCGAACGAAGAGGGCGAGCTTGCCCGCGGTCGTCGTCTTGCCCGACCCTTGCAGGCCGGCCAGCACGATCACCGTGGGGGGTGAGGGCGCATAGGTCATCGGCTGCCGATCGCCGAGCAACCGGACCATCTCCTCGTCCACGATCTTGATCAGCTGCTGTCCCGGGTTCAGGCTGTCCATCACCTCAGCGCCCACGGCCCGCGTCCGGATGTTCGCGATGAAGTCTTTGACCACCTTGTAATTGACGTCGGCCTCGAGCAACGCGAGCCGCACCTCGCGCAGCCCCGCATCGACATCGGCCTCGCTCAGCTTGCCCCGCCCGGTCAGCTTCTTGAGCGCCTGGTCGAGCCGCTCGGTCAGGGAGTCAAACACGTTGCGCTCGTGCCAGGCCGAGCTTGCGCTCGTAGCCATCGAGATTGACCGTGGTCCGCCGGACCACGTCGTAGACGGCGGTTCGCGACACGCCCTCGCGCTGGGCGATCTCTCCATAGGACCAGTCGAGCTCCCAGGCGAGGTGCAGGATGCGACGCTGATGATCGGTCAGCAGCGAGCCGTAGAGGTCGAGCAGCTGCAACTGGCGCTGCCGGCGCTGGGCACTGTCAAGCATTTAGCCTTGACAGTATACGGTCAGCCGCCCCGGGCGCCCTTCTCCTCGTTGCGCAGGACGAATTGCAGCAGCGCCAAAATGCCGACCACGGCGAGGCCCAGGGCGAGCAGCCCGAGGACGCCCACGGCAACGGCCAGAATCAGGACGGTCAGCTTGGTCCCTCGTCGTCGACCGGCTCCACCCGTTCGTCCTGAAGGATCTCGAGCGCCTGCGCGGCCTGGTCGCGGGCCACCCAGAGGTCGACCGCGGCCAACTCCCCCACCGTGATGCCCGAGACGGCGGCGATGCCTTCCTGCCGGAAGTAGACCGGGATGCCGGCCGACTCCAGGACGGCTTTCCATAGGTCGGCCTCCATCAGACCGGTGGCGGTCACCAGCCGCACGAAGGGATCTGTCTTATCGGCCGCGTTCATGTCCCGTCCTCCATCCGCAACAGCGCATCCAGGTATTGTCCGGGATCGAAGCGATTGAGGTCATCGAGGCCCTCGCCGATGCCGACCAGCTTCACCGGCACCGACAGGTCCTCCTCGATACTAAGCACAACGCCCGCTTTAGCGCTGCCGTCCATTTTCGTCACGGCCAGGCCGGTCAGGCCGATCGCTTCCTGGAACACCTTGACCTGCTGGGCGGAGTTCTGGCCGACATGGGCGTCGAGCACGGCGAGGACCTCCTGCGGTGCGTGCGCATCGAGCCGCTGCAGCACCCGACGCACTTTGCGCAGTTCCTCCATCAGGTCGGTGCGGGTGTGCAAGCGGCCGGCGGTATCGATGATCACGACATCGTTGCCACGCGCGCGGGCTGCCTGCACTGCGTCGAACGCCACCGCGCCAGGGTCTGCGCCGGGTTGGTGCGCGACGACCTCCACCTTGGCCCGCTCGGCCCAGAGCCGCAGCTGCTCGATGGCGGCCGCACGATAGGTGTCGGCTGCGGCCAGCAGGGGTCGGCGGCCCTCGCGTCGGAGCAAGTGCGCGAGCTTTCCGATCGTGGTCGTTTTGCCCGAGCCGTTGACCCCAACGACCAGGATCACCGCCGGTGCGCCCTGGAGATTGAGGTCGCGGGGTCGCGCGGCCATCTGCTTGGCCAGCGACGCCTTCAGGTAGGTCAGCGCATCGGCGGGTGTGCGCAGGTGGGCGCCGGCTGCCTGCCCGCGCAGGTCCGCGACCACCCGCTCGGTGGTGGGTACACCAGCGTCGGCGGCGATCAGGCTGGCTTCGAGGTCATCCCAGAAAGCGGCATCGAGCGCCGGACGGCCGAAGACCTCCTTGAGGTCGGCGACATACGCTTGGCGACCGGCGTCGAGGGTCTTCGAGAAGCGCTTCCAGAATCCCTGGCGCTCGTTCGGCGCCGCGGCATCCGGCTCAGGCGGAGCGTTCACCTACCGGGATCAAGGCGTCCTGGTGCAGGCGGACCGACACGATGCGGGAGATGCCGTGGTCGGCGAGCGTCACCCCGTAGAGCACCTCGGCCTGCGCCATCGTCGAATGGTTGTGCGTCACGATCAAGAACTGCTGGTCCGCCGAAAGACGTTTCAAAACCCGATTGAAGCGAACCACGTTGGCGTCGTCCAGCGCCGCATCGACCTCGTCGAGCACGTAGAACGGGCTGGGATTGACGGCCTGCAGCGCGAAGAGGAAGGCGAGCGCCGTCAGCGCCCGCTCGCCGCCGGACAGCAGCGTCAGCGGTTGCAGCCGCTTGCCCGGGGTCTGCGCCAGGATCTCCACACCGTCATCCAGCGGGTTGGCATCGGGCTGCGATTCGAGGCGCAGCGTCGCGCGCCCACCCTCGAACAGCTCGCCGAAGAATTCCTGGAAGTTGACCGCGACCGACTGAAAGACGGTGCGAAATCGGGTGTCGATCTCTTCTTCGAGTCGTTGGCGGAGGTCGCCGAGCTGGGCCGCGGCGGCTTCCAGGTCCGCGAGCTGGCTCGCCAGGCTCTCGCACCGCTCACTGACCTGCGCATATTCCTCAGGGGCGAGCAGGTTGACCGCGCCCATCGCGTCAAGCCGGCGCTGCAACCGAGAGACCTCACGCTCGGTCTTCTGCCAATCGACCTCTTCGATCGGCTCGGCGTCATCGTCCACCTGCTGACCGCCCTCGCGAAGCGCCTCCGCGCAACGGTCGACTTCGGCTTGCGCAGCCTCGCGATCCGCCACCGACGTCGTGCAGGCGTCGTCGGCGTGGGCCAGCTCAACCTGCAGCGTCACGTTGCACTGCTCGTCATCGCGAAGTTGGGTCTCGAGTGCCGTCAGGGTTTCGCCGTCCGGCAGATGTGCCGACTCCAGCGTCGCCAGTTCGGCCTGCAACGCCTGCGAGGTCTCGAGCCACTGGCGCCGCTCCTCGTTGATGAGCGCCGGCTGCACCGCCAGCTCCGCTTCCGCGGCACGACGCTGGGCCAGCTCATCGCCGTGCGATCGCAGCACCTGCTGGGCGCGCTCGAGCTGGCGACCCAGGTCATCCGATCGCTGGCGGGCCAGCGCCGCCCGCAGCTCGACCTCCTGCCGATGCTCGACCAGCTCGCGAAGCGTCGCCGCAGCCTCGAGCATTCGATGCTCGAGCTCACCCATCTCCTGGTCGGCCGACTGCTCGGCCTCGCCGAGCGCACGCTGGCGGCTGAGCGTATCGATCTGCAACTGCTCAGCCTGCTCGAGCAACCCGCCGACCCGAATCAGCTGCTGTCGCAACTGCGATTCCTGCGGAGCCTCCCGCTGGAGCGCCTCGCTCGCCGCGGCCAGCGCTCCCGCGGCCTGGGCGGCGGCGGTCCGCGCCTGGTCGACACGGCCGAGAGTGGCGTGACGCTCGGCGGTGAGATCGGCTCGCGCTAGGGCGAGGCCCTCCACCTCCTCGGCAGCCGTGAGCGCCGCGTGACGCTCCCGATCGAGAGCCTGTTCCGCGTCACGGATCCTGGCCTGGACTTCGAGCGCCGGGTCGGCAGCCTTTCCGCCTCGATAGGAGACCGCCGTGATGATCTCACCGGCGGGTGTCACCGCCCGCAGCTCGCGATGCTGCGCCACAATGCGAGCTGCTTCCGACCGATCGGCAACCAGGATGACATCGCGAAGCAGGTGGGCAAGGAGCCGCTCCACATGTTCGGGAGCCCGAACGAGATCGATCGCGGACAGCAGTCCATCGGGCGCTGGCGACGACGGCGTGTCTTCCGGCGCATGCAGCAGCGTCTCGCGCGCATCCTCGGCGGCCGCGACCGCCGAAGCGGCACTGGTAAACCCTTCTCGACTCGGTGCCACCCAACCATGCAGCCACCCCTCGAGCGCGGCCTCGACCGCGGCTCGATGGATGGGCTCGACCTCGATCAGTTCGAGCAGGCGTTCCCAATTCCGATCGACGCGGCTCGGTCCACGACGGTGGGCGCCGTCCAGCAGCGTCCGGAGTGCGCCAAGCTCCGCCTCGAGCGCCCGCAAAGCCGCCTCCCGCTCCACGATCCCCTTCCGCGCCGTCTCGAGCGCAGCGTCGGCCTGCCCCAGGCGCTGCTCGACCATCCCGGCGGCCTGGCTGACGTCCTGAAGTTCGGCGGCGGCCGCCGCAGCAGTGTGGCTTCGACGCTCGAACTCGTCGCCGAGAGAGCCGTGCCGTACCGACCAGGCCTCCAGTTGCGTCCGCGCCTGCTGCTGCTGTTCCGTCAAGAAGTTTCGTCGCCCTTCCAGCTGGCGAAGCTCGGCCTCGATCGACGCAGTTTCCCGCTGGAGATCGTGGCGCCGCTGCTGCCCGGCGATCCGATCAGCCTCCAGCGCGGCCTGCGCCTCGCGGCCGGCGCGCTCGCTGTCGACAGCGGCCGCGAGCGCCGCATTGGCCGACTCCAACTCGCCGCGCGCATTCTCGATCGCGCGTGCGAACTCATCCACAACGCGGCTGCCGGCACGTTCGGAGGCGTTGAGGCGCGCCAGCTCGCGCTGCAGCGCTTCCAGCGCCTGAACCGCCGCCGCGGTCCGCTCCTGGGCGATGTGCGCCTGGTGCTGGCTCTCGGCCAGGCGCAGCCGCACGTCGGCCACCGCCTCCTGGTGACGCCAGCGCGCCTCTCGAGCGGCGAGCAACGCCGAACGATGCTCCGCGTAGAGCGGTTCGAAATCCGCAACCGCCTTCAACGCCGTTGCCCGCTTCTGATCGGCCACCTGCTGGCGGGCCAGTGCCTTGCGTAACTGGACCATCGCCTTACGCCAGGCATCGCGCGCCAGGCTGCCCTGCAGGATCTTCAAGGCATCGGCGACCTTCTGGTACTCCTCGGCAACCGTCGCCTGTCCCCGCAGCTCTTCCGCTCGAGGACTCAACTCGTTGAGGATGTCGCGGGCGCGTCGCATATCCCGGTCGGCTTCGGCCAGGCGGTTCATCGCCTCCTGCCGCTGGTCGCGCAGGCGCCGCACGCCGGCCGCTTCCTCGATCAGCTCGCGACGCAGTGCCGGCGCCGCCTGGATGACGAAATCGATGTCGTTCTGGGCGGTCACCGCGTAGCCGTCCTGACGTAAACCGGTGCTGGCCAGCAGCGCATCGATGTCTTTCAAGCGGGCGCGGGCGCCATTGATCAGGTACTCGCTCTCACCAGAGCGAAAGAGCCGCCGCGCCACTTCGATCTCGTTGAACTCGACGTTGAGCCGCTGGTCGGCGTTGTCGATCGTGAGCGTCACATCGGCCATCCCCACGGCGGACTTTCCGGGGCCGCCAGAATAGATGACGTCCTCCATCCGGTGACCGCGCAGTCCGCGCGCGTTCCGCTCACCCAGCGCCCAGCGGATAGCGTCGACGAGATTCGACTTTCCGCTCCCGTTCGGACCCACGATGGCCGTGATGCCACGACTGAAGGGCAGCTCCGTTCGGCGCGCAAAGGTCTTGAACCCCTGCAGCTGCAGCGACTTCAGATACACAGGCTAGGGAATAGCAAACATGGCTGGGCTCACGCGCCCATCAGAAACGTAAGCATGGACCACGGCGCGGGTCACGACGTGTATTAGAGCACGCGCCCGGGCGTCACGGCAAGACACGCTACTTCCCGATGAGCACCTCCGTGGCCTTGATGATGACGCTGACGCGGTCGCCGGCTTTGAGGCCGAGCCGCTTGAGCGAGGCGTCAGTGATCGCGGCGACCACGCTGCCGGCCTCGATCTTGACCTCGACCTCGGCCATGATCGTGCCCGACTTGACGCGAACGATTTCACCCTTGAGCTGGTTGCGGGCGCTGAGTTCCATGTTGACTCCTCCTCTCGTTCAAGCTGGGTAGACCCCTACATCGGTGGCTTTGAAGGAAATCCAGACCTCACCTCCCTCGTCCAGATCCAACTCCTTGAGGGCAGCGGGCGTCACCTCCGCCACCACTCGGACCTCGCTGTCGATGCGAACGCGAACGCGATCACCGATGAGCTCGATGCCGCTGGCGCGGCCAGGCCATACGTTGCGCGGGCTGCCCTCGGGGCGCTGTCTGTGCACGGCTACGGCACGCGGATGGATCACCGCGAAGACTTCGCCCGACTCCGCGCCGGCGGCCGCGACCACCGGTCCGTCCGGCATCCGGACGAACCCATGATCAGCTCGTCCCTTCAGCAGGTTGACACCGACGAGGTCGGCGACGTATTGCGATCTTGGGCGTGCGGTCACCTCGGCCACGGTGCCCGTTTGCACCAGTCGCCCGTTCTCCATCACGACCAGGCGGTCGGCGAGCGTCGCCGCCTCGAGCGGATCGTGCGTGACGACCAGGCGGAGACCCGGGAAGGTTGCGAGATGGTCCTTGAGGTCACGGCGAACCTCAGCCCGGGTGGTCACATCCAGGGCCGCGAGCGGCTCATCGAGCAGGAGTAGACGCGGATCCGGGGCCAATGCCCGGGCCAGCGCCACCCGTTGCCGTTGACCGCCCGACAGTTCCGCCGGCTTCGCGCTTGCGTAGCTTCCGAGCCCAACGCGGTCCAGCCACCGCACGGCTTTTTCGCGAGCCGCTCGCCTTCCCGCCCCGCGCGAGCGGATGCCGAACGCCACGTTATCCACGACGCTGAGGTGCGGGAAAAGCAGGTAGTCCTGAAACACGACACCGACCGGGCGCCGCTCCGTCGGGACGTAATGGCCGGTCGCCACATCCTCGAGGACTTGCCCGTCCAAACGGACATGCCCGGCTTCCAACCCAACGAGGCCCGCCATGGCTCGAAGCAGGGTGGTCTTCCCCGCCCCGTTGGGGCCCAGCAGGGCGACGACCTCTCCCTCCCCGATCGTCAGCTCCATGTCCAGGTCGAGGACGCCGAGCGACAATCGGATCGCAGCCTCCAGGCTCACGCCGTGCCAAGCCAGCGGTGCCTCAGTCCAATCAACACGAGCAAAGAGATGAGGAGGAGGACGAGGCTCAGGACGAACGACGCCTCCGGGTTGGTCTCCAGCAGCAGATAAACGGCGAGCGGCATCGTCTGGGTGATGCCGGGAAAGTTACCGGCGAAGGTGATCGTCGCACCGAACTCTCCGAGCGCTCGAGCCCAACAGAGCACGGCTCCGGCGAAGAGCGAGGGTCCGATCAGCGGCAGCGTGACCTGGGCGAACACCCGCCAGCGGCTCGCACCCAAGGTCCGCGCGGCCTCCTCGTAGCGGCGATCCATCGACCGCAGGCCCGCCTCAACGGTGAGGATCAGAAACGGCATCGCCACGAAGGTCTCGGCCATGATGACGCCGGCGGTCGTAAATGGGAGCGTGATCCCGAAGGTGGTGTCGAGCCAGGATCCCAACAGCCCGCGCCTGCCGAAGGCGAGCAGCAGGGCGATGCCGCCCACGACCGGGGGGAGAACCATGGGCAGGGTCGTCAACGCCCGGAGCACGGCGCGACCCGGGAACTCCAGCCGGGCATAGATCCAGGCCATCGGCACGCCGAGCACCAGGGCGATGCCGGTCGCGGACAGCGATGCGACCAGGGAGAGCTTGAGCGCCTCGAGCGTCTCGGGCTCGGAGAGCGACCGGGCCGCGTTTCCCCACGGCGCCCTCAACACGAGGCCAAGCAACGGCAGGACGAAGAAGGCCACCCCGATCGTCGCCAACGCGATCACGACGATCGGGACGCTCTGCCGTCTCACTTGGGGATCAGGCGTGCAGGAAGCCGAAGGACTCCAACGTCGATTGGCCAGCCGACGAGAGAACGAAGGCGATGAACGCGTTGGCGAGGTCCGCGTTCTTGGTGCCCTTGACCGCGACCAGCGGGTAAGTCGCGACGACGTTGTACGCGTCCGGGACTGCGACGCCGTGTACCTTACTGCCGGCCGCTTTGACGTCGGTCGTATAAACGATGCCGGCGTCGGCCTCGCCGAGCTCGATCTTGCTCACCACGGACTTGACGTCGGTCTCCAGACTCTTGGGCGTGACGGTCACGCTGGCCTTCGCCAGCGCCTGCAGCGAGTACTTGCCGGCCGGCACCGTCGCCGCCTCGGAGATGTAGATCACCCCTGGCTTGGCCAGGTCGGCAAGCCCGGTGATGCCCTTGGGGTTACCGGGCGCCACCACGATCTGCAGCTGGTTGTGCGCGAAAACCTGGGGCGTCCCTACGGTGAAGCCGTCACCTTTGAGCTTGTCCATGTTCGTCGTATCGGCGGAGGCCAGGACGTCAGCCTGCGCACCCTGCTCGATCTGTGTCACCAGCGTCGGCGTGCCGGCAAAGTTGAACTGGACCGTGGCGCCCGAGTGGGCCGCTTGAAACGCGGTGCCGAGGGCTTTGAACGAGTCCGTTAACGACGCGGCGGCAAACACCGAGATGGTGCCGCTTAGCGGTGTGGCCGACGGTGAGGCGGCCGTCCCTCCGGTACTCCCGCAAGCCGCGAGAAATGTCGCGGCGACCATCACAAACGAGGTCCGACGATGCATTCAACCCCTCCCTTCAATGCGTGGCGCTGGCTGCCTCAGGCCTCCGGTAACTCGACGATGACGTTGGTCGCCTTGACGACCGCTACCGCCCGGACGCCGGGCGTAAGACCCAGCTCATCGGCGGCTTCACGCGAAATCAAAGAAACCAGTCGATGCGAGCCAGCCTGGATCTCGACCTGTGCCATGACGCGGTCCTTCACCACGCGGGTGACGATTCCTGGGAAGTGGTTTCGCGCGGATCGGCCGACGGTCGTTTCCGGTTTGACGTCGGCTGGTGCCGCCGCCATGAACCGCGCCAGCTGCCGCCCGTCGACGACGCGCTGGCCGCCGGTCGTCCTTACCGTCGTCAGCCGGCCACTATCGGCCAGCCGCCGAACACTGTCGACGCTCACGCCGAGCATCTGTGCCACCTCGCCGATCTTGTAAGAGGCCATCGAGTCTCATAACTCTAGCATTTGCGCGGTTTCCGGAGCAGGAAACCCGCGGATGCCGACTACGTCATCCTCGCCGACCCGGAGGGCAATCGCTTCTCTGTCGTGGACGCCGGCTAAATCGTTGTCGACGTACACTCGTTGAAGGAACCGACGGTGACCAAGAGCACGAAGAAGCCCGCCGCTAACGCCACGCGCGTGAAGACCGTCGATGACTACCTCGCCGCGGCACCGAAGGAGAAGCAAGCGACGCTGCAAAAGCTCCGGCAGACGATCAGGGCGGCTGCGCCAAAGGCATCCGAAAGCGTGAGCTACGGCATCGTTGGCTACAAGCTCGAACGGAAGCCTGTCGTCTATTTTGGCTACTGGAAGGCCTATTACTCCCTGTACGGGATGGGCAACCGTGTCA
>DATBYO010000052.1:0-3364 GCA_036513655.1 Candidatus Dormiibacterota bacterium
CCGGCGGTGTCCCGGCCCGCTCGGCGCCGAAGAGGACGAGCCGGAGTTGAATCCCGTCGCCGCGCATCGCCGGCCAGCAACCCTGCAGGAACCAGCGGAGGCCCTCGAGGTTCGGCGGGTAGTGCAAGTTGCCGACGAACAAAACCGTCCGCGACGCGGGGTCCGGCACGATCTCGAGAAAGCGCCGGTCCGCCCCGTGCGGCACGACCTTCGTCATCGCGGGGTCGGCGCCGTTGCGAGTCAGCCAGCCGCGATCCGACTCGGACGCCAGCAGGATCGTGAAGCGGCGGGCGAGCGCCACCTCTGCGCGGAGGATCGACGGGTGCGTGACCCGGTCGCCTGCCATGGTGCGAAACCGGCTCCGGACATCGAGCAGATCGAGGGCGGCGGGCTGGGGTAGCGCGCCGACCGAGCCGCCGCTCGGACCGAGCAGTAGCACCGGGGAAGTCGGATCCGCGGCCGCGGCGGCCTCCACCATCCGGCGCCAGCTCGGGGTCGCCCGTCGCCCGTAGGCCGAGGGATGGCCACGGAGCGCCAGAAGCCCCGCGCCGATGGCGACCTCCAGCGTGCTGGTCGGGGCGATCTCCAGCCGGGCGAAGTTTCGATCGAAGTCCTGATCTCGGCGCTCTTTGGGCGGCATCAGCCCGAAGATGCCGTGAAGCGGGTTGAGTGCCGCGAGCTCGGGGAGGAGGGCCGCCCAGCGGATCTTGTCGCCGTCACTGGGAGGCTGCGGGTAGAGGGGGCCGCCGACGATCACCTGCATCGACGAGCGAACTATACGGGAGGCGATCGAACGTCCTTTCGGACCCCTCCGCGCTCGCAAGCTTTGGTCCCCAAAAGCCGATGACGATAAGGAGAGATGGGTCGAATTCTGATCACCGGGGGCGCCGGTTTCCTGGGGGTCAACGCCGCCAGCCATTTCGCCGGGCTCGGCTGGCAGGTCCGGCTCTTCGACAACCTCTCTCGGGCCAATACCGAGCGCAACCTGGAGTGGATCCGGCGGACCCAGCCAAAGGTTGAGTTCATCCGCAGTGACGTCAGGAACCGAGCGGCGCTCGACAAGGCCGTCGAGGGCCAGGATGCGGTGCTGCACCTCGCCGCGCAGGTGGCGGTGACCACCTCGCTGGAGGACCCCACGACCGACTTTGAAATCAACGCCGGCGGAACCCTGCATCTCCTCGAGGCGGTCCGGACGCACGCGCCGGAGGCGGCGGTGCTCTTCGCCTCCACCAACAAGGTTTACGGCGAGTTGATCGACGTCCGCCAGCCGGTCGACGAGCGGCAGCAACTCGACTTCCACAGTCCCTACGGCTGCTCGAAGGGCGCCGCGGACCAGTACATGTTGGACTATGCCCGCTGCTTCGGCTTGCGCACCGTGGTGTTTCGTCAGTCGTGCATCTACGGCGAGCACCAGTACGGCACCGAGGACCAGGGCTGGGTCGCACACTTCGTCCACTCGATCGCTGCCCGGCGCCGCCTCACGGTCTACGGCGATGGCAGCCAGGTTCGCGATCTCCTCGACGCGCGCGACGTATCCCGCCTCTACGCCACCGCGATCGAGCGGATGGAGGATTGCAAAGGCCAGGTCTTCAATGTCGGTGGCGGTCGGGTCAACGCCCGATCGGTGCTCGAGGTGATCAAGGCGATCGAAGGGGTCGGCGGAGTCAAGGCTTCCTATTCGTTCGGCGACTGGCGCGTCGGCGATCAGCGCTACTTCGTGTGTGACGTCGGCCAGGTGGAGTCGGTGCTGGGGTGGCGTCCGGAAGTCCGCTTCGATGACGGGCTCAAGGACCTGGTCAAGTGGGCGGCGTCCACGGCCGCGGCCGGCCGCGCTGCCTGACCTGATCGCTACCGTGATCATTGGCCTGCGCCGACATTGGTTGCCCATCGCACTAGCGATGCTGGCGGCAGTCGCCATCGCCGGCCAGCTGATCCTGAACGCTGCCGCCGCAACCATCGGCCGCGGCCTGGGTAAGTACTGGACCATCTTCACCACCGGGTTCGACTTCTGGCCGATCTGGCGAGAAGACCGCTACTGGATCAACGGCCAGCACGCCCCGTACTGGTACGGGAAGGGCATCAGCGACGCCTGGCCGCCGCCGCACGAGGTGGCGTTCGCGCCGCTGAGCCTGCTGTCCTTCGAGGCGGCGCATATCGTCACCATCGGCATGTGTGCCGTGCTGATGGTGGTCGCGCTACTACTCTGGGCCAAGCGTGACGGTAGCCGTGCCTTCGGCGCAGCGGTGTGGCCGGTGATGCTCTCGGCGCCGGTGTTCGCCGTCGTCTGGATCGACCAGCTGCAATCGGTCACCGGATTGTTCGCGCTGAGCCTGGCGCTCTGGGCGCAACGCAAGAACCTCTGGTGGCTCGTCGGTCCCGCCGCGGCGTTCGGCGTGATCCGGGTGCCAAATGCGATCCCCGTCCTCGCCATGCTGTTGCTCGGTGGATGGGGGAGATGGCGGCAGCTGGGGATCGCTCTGCTCGCCGGGTTCCTGTTCATGACCCCGATGATGCTCGTTGCCTTTCTCTGGGACCCTCACTGGATCACGGACTATATCGCCGGCATCAACTCGTATCCCTTCAATGGCGCGCCCAAGCTGGCCAGCCACTCGTTCGGCTATGGAGGGCTCGCGACCCTGGTGGTCGTCGGGTCCGCGGCCGCGCTCTGGCTGGTCCGGCGCGACGTCGGGCGTCCGCTAGATCCGGGCCGAGCGGCGCTGGGGATGGCGTTGACGGTCGTGATCGCCCCCCTCGGCGGGCTCTATAGCGCGATCTTCGTCTTGCCGGCACTGATCCAGTTGGGATTGCGGCGAGGGTTCTGGATCGTTCCCTGGATTGCCGCCGCGGGTCCCTGGCTCGTGATCGTTGCGGTCTCGCCTCTCCTGCTCGGACCGGATCCCGTGCTGACGCTGAATTACGTGAGCTTCATCGACTACGGGCTCCTGCTGTTAGCGTACCCGCTGTTTCGGATCGCGCCCGGGGCCGACGTGTCGCACGTGCCATGGCGGGTGCCGCGCCCCAGAGCCGCCACAGGATGAATAGGGTGAAAGCCCCCATCCTGCCCGTGACGCCCGTCCAAGCCAGACGGTCAGCCAGGCGCGAGGCCCGGCTGACCTACGAGAGGGGTCGCTACTAGTAGCCTGCGGCGTGATAGTGAGTGGCGACCTGCGTCGCCGACAGCGCCGAGGGATAGACGGCCGCCTCGTCGATCGTCCCGTTCGTTGGATACAGAGACGAGCCGGATCCGCCCCCGGTCGCTCCGATGCCAACGCCTGATGGCACGCTGTTGAGCGCGCCGCCACCATCATTCGCGGTGCCGACCAGCGAGCCATTGACGTAGAAAGCCAGCTGGCCGCCGGCGGTC
>DATBYO010000053.1:0-12994 GCA_036513655.1 Candidatus Dormiibacterota bacterium
CGATGAAGCCAAACGGGCGGAGCTTCGGGCCACGCGCATCGGTCTCGTCTTCCAGAGCGGCAACCTGATCCCATTTCTCACCGCTGCCGAAAACGTTCGGCTGGCGCTCCAGCTGTCGGGGCGCGCCGCGGGCAATGGTCGCGCACGTGACCTGCTGGGCGAGGTCGGCCTTGGCCCCCGGCTGAACCATTACCCGCGCCAACTCTCCGGCGGCGAGGTGCAGCGCGTCGCGATCGCCGTCGCGCTGGCACTCGACCCGGCCCTTCTGATCGGTGATGAGCTCACGGGTGAGCTGGACTCCGCCACCGCCGAGCGCGTCATGGAGGTGCTCCGCGATGTTCGGCGCCAGCGGCAGCTCAGCATCATGCTCGTCACCCACAACCCCGAGCTGGCAGCACTGGCGGACCGACAGCTGGAGCTGGTCGACGGCGTGGTGGTCGCGTCATGACCGATGCGGTGGCGATCAGGCTCGAGGCTGCTACCAGGCATTACCGTACAGCGGCCGGGATGGTCCGAGCTGTCGACGGCATCGATGCCGACATCGAGAGTGGCACGAGTGTCGCCATCGTCGGACCGAGCGGCTGCGGCAAATCGACCTTGTTGGCGCTGATCGGCGGGCTCGAGTCGCCAACCGGCGGGCGGGTGTTGGTGCATGGCCAGGACCTGGGCGCGCTGGGTGAATCGCAACGCGCCGGCTACCGTCGCGATGAGGTCGGTTTCGTCTTCCAGTCTTACGACTTGCTGCCGTTTCTTACGGCGGCAGAGAACGTGGCCTTCCAGTTGTCGCTGCATGGAGAAAACGATGGCCGGGCTCGCAGCCTGGAACTGCTCGCGTCCCTAGGGCTCGAGGATCACGCCGACAAGCTCCCCGATCAGCTGTCTGGGGGCCAGCGCCAGCGGGTCGGGATCGCTCGAGCGCTGGCGCACCAACCACGTCTGATCCTGGCCGACGAGCCCACCGGTGAGCTCGACTCACAGACCTCCACCTCGGTGATGGACCTGTTGGTGGCTGCGCAGCAGCGGCTGGGCGCCACGCTGGTGGTCGTCAGCCACGACCGCGGTGTCGCTGAACGACTCGACAGGGTGCTCGCCATGCGGGACGGCCGCCTGGCTCTCCCATCGATCACGGACGAGGAGTATCCGAGGGGTGCTTAGTTACACACTGCGCGATCTCTGGCGCAATCCGCGCCGGACGCTCGCCTCACTCGCCGGCGTGGTGTTGGCGGTGGGATTGTTTTCTGGGATCGCGTTCTTCGTCGACAGTTCGGCTGCCACGATGACGGCGCATGCCCTCGCGCCGGTGGCGCTGGACATGCAGGTCGACCTCAGCGCGCCGCTGGCGAGCCCCCTGAACGTCACGCAGACTCCCGCAACAGCCGGACCGTTGGCGGCCGGCGAGACCAGCGTCGTGCATCTCGCTTTGACAAACACCTCGAGCCGGCCCGCCACCGGCATCGTGGTCCGCGACCAGCCGCCGCAAGGGCTCATCTATGTCCCGGGGACGACGACGGTCGCAGGCCGCCCCGTGCCCGATACGGCCGGCGGGAGCCCGCTGTTCAACGGCCTTGCCATCGGAGACCTGGCTGCGAATGGCCAGGCCACCCTGGACTACAGCGTCAAGGCGACCGCGGGAGTGCCGTCGACGCTCGCACTCGCCTTCGCGGCTACGGTGGTCAGCAAGGAACAGCCCGCGCCGAGCACGGCCAACGCCCCGAGCGCGCCGAATGTCGACATCCTGCTTCGCGACATTAAAGGGTTGAGCGGCGTGAGTGCGGTCGACCGGCTCGGGGTTGTCGACCTTCCGGCCGGATCGCTGCGTGCAGGGACGACGACGCTGGCAGCGCCGCTGCGCGTTTTCGCTTTCGATCCGTCCTTCCTGTCCCGCTACTCGATGGTCCGCGTCACATCTGGGTCGTTCGCCGATGGGACGGCCCTGCTCAGCGCCGACGCCTCCCGCCAGCTCGGCGGCGTGACCGCCGGCGCCGTCGAGCTCAGCATTCCGGGGCGCGCGGCGCCACTGACGCTTCCCGTATCGGGCATCGCGGATTTCTCCCGCGCCGACCCACTCTTCGCCAGCCGTTCCGCCGATAACCAGGGTGAGTTCGCGACGGTACCGAACGTACTGGTCGTGACCACCGCTGTCTTCGAGCAGACCATCCTGCCGGCGCTGCGCGTCGATGCCGTGGCGGCCACGCCAGTCCTCAAGACCGCCCCCGTGGTGGAGCTCGACGTCCAGCTCGACCGTAGCGCGCTCGCGGTCGACCCGACCGCCGCCGCGATTCGGACGGCCGGACTCCGCCGATCGATCGAGCGGATCGCGCCCGGGCAGGTCGCCGTGATCGACAACCTCACCGACGCCCTTACCTCGGCCAGGGGCGATGCCATCCTGGCCAAGGTGCTGTTTATCTTCCTGGGACTTCCAGGCGTGTTGCTTGCCGCCTACCTCTCGCGCTACGCCGGAAGCCTTCTGGCGCAGGCACAGCGACGCGAGCGGGCGACGCTTCGAGCGCGAGGCGCTGGACCAGCGCAGCTGCTACAAGCCCTGACCTACAACACCGTGGCCATTGGCATCGTGGGGTCGGTGCTGGGTCTCGCTCTCGGCTTCGCCGGGCTCCTCGTCCTCTTTGGACGCGCGGCGCTGACCAGTGCCAGCAGCCAGAGCTACCTTCTCTCGGCCGGCCTCGCCTTGGCGGCCGGGGTGGTCACGACTGCCGTCGCGCTCTACCTGCCCGGCCGCCGGGCGCTGACGCGCGAGGTGAGCGAGGAGCGTCGTGAGATGGAGGCGGAGCAGACCGTTCCCGGATGGTTGCGGCTTCGGCTCGACCTGGCCCTGCTGTTCGTCGCGGCAGTGGTCGGGACGATTACCTACCTTGCGGGTGGCTACAAGCCGACCGCCGCCGAGGGTCAATCGGTTTCCCTCTCCTTCTATGTGCTGCTCGCCCCGCTGCTCGGCTGGATCGGCGCCTCGCTGTTGGGTGTGCGCCTGCTGCTTGGCCTGGCCCACCGGCTTCCGGACTCGACCCGCGGACGATTCGGTTCGACGACCGCGGGGACCCTTCGCCGAAGCCTTCGGCGACGCTCCCAGGCGCTGGCCTCGGGCGTAATCGCCATCAGCCTGGCGGTGGCGTTTGGCGTGAGCCTGACGCTCTTCATCGGGACCTACCAGGTGGAGAAACTCAACGACGCTCGATTCGTGGTCGGGTCCGACCTGCGGGTTACGCCCAGCGTAGTAAGCCGGCAACCGTCGAGCTTCGCCTCGAGCCTCCAGGTGCCGGGCGTGTCAGCGGTGAGCCCGGTGCTGACCGGCTCCGCGATCGTGGGCACGGACAAACGTGCGCTCGCGGCCGTGGACCCCGCCAGCCTCCAGAAGGTGGCGTCTCTGCCGGACTCGTTCTTTATCGGTTCATCGGCGGCCGCGGTCCTGTCCGCGTTGCGCACCGACCCCAGCGGCATCCTGGTATCAGATGAGCTGGCGCGGACCTTCAACGTGCAGCCGGGCGACCCGGTGAACGTCCGGCTCACCAACGCCGCCGGCAAGCTGCAGCCGGCGACCTTCCATGCGATCGGGCGCTTCAAGAACTTCCCGGGATTTCCTCAAGGGATCGACCTGGTGGCGAACCTCGGCTACTACCAGGCGGCCACCGGCGCGACGGCCGTGGACTTCTTCCTGGTCAAGGCCGCGCAGCCTGATGATGCATCGGTGGCGAGCCTTGCCGCGACCCTTCGTTCTGGTGCCGTACCTGTGCTGGTGGATACGACCACGACCGCCGTCAATCGCGACCAGTCGAGCCTGGCATCGCTGAATCTCCGCGGCCTGGGACGGCTGGAGTCGCTCTACACCGTGCTCATGAGCGCCGCCGGTGTCGCGATCTTCACTTTCGGGCTGCTGCTGCAGCGCAGGAAAGAGTACGTCACCATGCGAGCGCTCGGGATGCGGATGAGCCAGGTGCGGACGCTCGTACTCGGCGAAGCCGGCACTGTGGCAGGGCTCAGCCTCGTCCTGGGTAGCCTGGTCGGGCTGGGCATGGCAATCCTCTTCGTGCAAATCCTCACGCCGCTGTTCACGATCCCGCCGACCTCGCTGGCGGTCCCGGCCGCGCAACTCGGTCTCCTGGGCGTGGCGGTGATTGGCGCGACGGCGGCCGCGGCGCTGGTCGCCGGTAGCACGCTACGCCGGCTCAGCCTCGTCGAGCTGCTGCGAGAAGAGTAGCCAGACCTCGTCCCGCGGCGCATGATGCCGTCATGATCAGAAGCGTCGAGCAGGAGCCGCTCGACATCTTTCTCGTCTCCGCCGTTCTCACCGTGCTCGGCCTTCGCGCCTATCTGCAGGCCACCGACTACCCAAAGCTCGGCGGCGGTGGGCTCCACATTGCCCATGTCCTATGGGGCGGGCTCGGCATGGTGATCGCGATTGGCATCCTGCTGTACTTTCTGTCGCGGCGCACGCGCCGGATCGCCGCCTTGATTGGCGGCATCGGCTTTGGCGCGTTCATCGACGAGCTGGGCAAGTTCGTGACCGCCGACAACAATTACTTCTTCAAACCGACAGCGGCCCTCATCTACGCCCTCTTTATCGCGCTCTTTCTCGTCGCCCGCCAGTTGCGGACCTTCAAAAGGCTGACCCCGGAGGAGAGCCTGGTCAACGCCATCGAGTATTCGAAGGACCTCGTTTCGGGTCGTATTTCGGTGGCCGGCCGAGACCACGCGCTCGCGTTGCTTGCCGCCGCAGACCAGGCGAATCCATTGGTGAAAGAGCTACGCGAGGAATTCCTGGCCGTCCCGGCGGTGCCAGATCAGCCCTCGACGCTGGCCCGCGCGGCCGATGTTGCCCAGCGGGTCTACGCCGCGATCGTCGAAAACAAATGGTTTCGCCGCATCTTCGCCGGCTTGTTCATCGTCCAGGCGGGCGGCGTCCTCGGGAGCTCGCTCGCGGCTCTGCTGCTCGCCGGTGCCGCGGTCACGGGAAATGGCGATGCGCGCGTCGCGGTGGACCAGGCGGTGCATAGCGGGTTTATTTCCTGGATCCAGGCCGTGGCCTCCGTGCTGGGCGGCGTGTTCGCATTACGAGGCGTGATTCACCTGCGATCGTCGCGGCTGCGCGCTTACGGCGACTTCGAGCTGGCGGTGCTGGTCGACCTGCTTCTGGCGCAGCCGTTCAGCCTGCTCAGCGCGGGCTTCGCGGGCTATGTCGAAGTGTTCTTCAACCTCGCGCTGCTCGGCACGCTGCGCTTCATGCATACACAGGAGCACCAACTCCAGCACACCTGACTTCGAGGTCGGGGCTACTTTCGAGGGAGCCGCAGCCGCTCGAAGGTATGCTCAGGCGTTCGGCCGCATGAGGGATCGCCGCAGAAGGATCGCGCTGGATCATTGAGGCAGTGCGAACCCGAGTCTGGATCGCGGTCGGGGTGACCTTTAGTGTGCTGGCGGCTGGCGGCGTGGTGGCGGTCAGCGCGGCTCGGAGCGCTCCGCCGGCGGCCACAGCTCCGCTGCCGACCGTCGCGGCGCTCGAGGCGGTGGGTGCCCAGGCGTTTCCCAAAGATCCGCAGCATGCCTACTACGTCGAGTGCGTCAACTTACCCGAAAACGGCGTCGCTCCTCCAAGCGGCAATGACTACAGTGCTTGCCCGCTGACCGACCGCCTGCGCGCCCGACTGGTCCAAAAGCAGACGCATCTCTGCCCCTGTGAGCTGAATCCCTCGACCACCCGAGAGATCAACGCCCAGCCGCGGCCAGGTGGCGGCCGCCTGACGGTAGTCCTGTACCAGAGTCATGTCCAGATCGAGCTGATCGTGGTGTCCGTGGCTGGAAAGCTGCTGGTCGACAGGCAGCCCGCCAAGGGGAGCTTCGAAACGGGGGCCGATACCGCGGCCGATGCGCCGAAGCCGACGCCCACCATCTTCGCGCCGTCCGCGGCCGGGTCTCGCGTCCTCAACGTGCCGTGGTACCACCAGGCGTTCGAGCTCAGCTGTGAGTCCGCCTCCTTGCGCATGGCGCTCGCCTACGAAGGCATTGCGACCACCGACCAGGCGATCCTGGATATCGTTGGCGCCGATCCGAGTCGCGCCACCTTCGTCAATGGCGCGCTACGCTGGGGCGATCCCTACGTCTCCTTCGTCGGCAACGTCAACGGCAGCGAGATAGCGCTGACCGGATATGGGATGTACTACCCGACGGTGGTCAAAGCCGCAACCCAGCTGGGCGGCCACGTGCTGGCCCTGGGTGAGGGCATCCCTCCAAGCCAGGTGTATGAGGCCGTCCTTGCCGGTCACCCGGTCGTGACCTGGGTGACCTACCAATGGGTCATCCAGCGACGGCAGGATTACGTCGCCTTCGATGGCCGGGTGATCCCGTACGCGGGCCCCGGTGAGCACGCGGTAACGGTGATAGGCGTGGACCCGACCAGGGTGCTCATCAACAATCCCTGGTCCGGTCCTGAGTGGGTCAACAAGGCCTTGTTCGAGCGGGTCTATCAGACCTATAACCAGATGGCCGTGGTGCTGGCGTAGCCTGGCCACGCGTTGTGGCGGCTAGAGCGATCCGCTGACGAGAACGCGCCGCGGCACCGCCGCGTTGTTGCCGTAGCCCAGCGCGTTCCAGAGCGGCTGCAGCGGCTGCTCCGCTCCGTTGGAATCGGTGGCCCGAGCCAGCAAGGTCGCGGGTCCCGATCGCACTGGCGACCATGAGGCCTCCCAGCGCCGCCAGGTAAAGGGTCGCGGTGTCTCATGCAGCGTCGCTGGGCGCCAGCTGCCGCCGTCGTCGTCGCTCAGCTCCACCAGCGTCACGTGACCGGATCCCGTCCAGGCGACGCCGCGCACCACCTGTCGCGTCGGCGCAACGACGGCCCCGTCGGCTGGATCGAGGATCAGCGAGCGAACGTGCATCGCGCGCACCGGGCGGTCGCCGATGACGTAGCGCTCGACCTGGAAGTGGCCGCGAAAGGGGGTGCGGCTGACGTCGATGCGGTCGAGCCACTTGACGGCGGCCATCCCGTACCAACCCGCGACCAGCAACCGGAAGGGCGCCCCGTGCTCGCGGGAAAGCGGCTCACCATTCATGGTGTCGACCAGCAGCACGTTGTCACCCAGCGCTTCGTCGATCGGAAGCGACCGGGCGAAGCCGTCGGCGCCGGTAAAGACAACCTCCACGGCGTCAGTCCCAATCTCTGCCAGGCCGAGAACGGCCGCCAGTGGGACGCCTTCCCATTCCGCGGTGCTGACCGCGCCCAGCCGCCACTGCTCCCCAGGCACCGGCGGGTTCATGAAGGCGCGGCCGTTGCCGGCGCACTCGAGCGTGGCCGTCAGCCGCCGCCGAGGCAGTCGCCCCAGGTTCTGCGACCCCAGGCTGCGCGGCCGTTTGACCGCGCCGCCGACCGTCAGCCGGGTCGCGGGCGATGGCACCGGAAAGTTGTTCCGGACGTAGAAGGCTGACAACGGGGTCAGCCCGTCTTGCTGCAACTCGAGCGAGCTTTCGGCGCACAACGGCTCGGATCGCACGACCATGAGGTCAGATCCCGGCGTCATCGCGTCCTACACCTATCACATTCGACGGGGAATCACCCTCGCCTCCGATATCCTCAATCAACATCGTGCCGAAGAAACCATCGTTCGCCGAGGCCGTGCAGCACGTTCTACGCGACCTCCGGCGTGGAGAGGTCGTCAGCTATGGCGAAGTTGCGCGCCGAGCCGGCTACCCCCGAGCGGCCCGCGCCGTTGGCAATATTCTGGCCAGGACCAGCGGCCTCCCCTGGTGGCGGGTGGTCCGGGCAAGCGGCCAGCTGGTCGCGCACAGCGGGGAGGAGCAGGCCCGCCGGCTGCGCCGAGAGGGCCGATCAATTCGCGGCGGTCGGGTGATCCGAGCCGATGGCAGACCCATGGATGGAGGCGGCGCACCATCACGAAAGCGGTAAATCGTTTTTAAACATTTGACAAATCTCTCGGCACAGACCATCCTTTGCAGTTAGGGCGAACTCTGGCTCAACTGGAGGAAGGGATTGAAAAGGCAAACCTATGTCAGCGTGCTTTCCGTGCTCGTTTTACTGGTGGCGGCGGTCGTTCTCGCGCCGTCTGGGGCTCCACTAACCGCGGCATCATTCTCGCAATCCGACAAGGCGCATCAAGAGCCCGATTCGGGTGGAAAGAGCAGCGCTCAGACAACAAACGGCAACGGTAACGAGCCGCTAGGCGGTCCGCTCAGCGCGGCCGAGCAAGACTTCCTGAACCGGGCCTATCCGGCCGCTGATATTCCGCTGGTGGCGACCAAAGTCGCACAGCGGGACTTCCAGAACGCCGACCAGCGTGGCCAGCAAAACGGTGATGTTGGCAATTTCACGTGGACCTCGATCGGTCCCACCGTCGCCCAGATGCCTGGGGTGCTGACCTTCACCGGGGCGCCCTTCGTCACCTCGGGCCGCATCTCGGCCCTCGCCATCTCGCCCAACTGCGGCGAGGATGAATGCCGCCTCTACGTCGGCGCGGCCGGCGGCGGAATCTGGAGAACCGACAATGCGCTGTCGAATCAGCCGAGCTGGCGGTTCATTTCGGCGAGCTTCGCATCGAACGCCATTGGGACGATCGTGATCGACCCTACCGATCACTCCGGTCGGACGATCTACGTCGGGACCGGTGAGCCCAATGCCTCCGGCGACTCGGAGGCCGGTATGGGCATCTACAAGTCGACCAATGGGGGCGACAGCTGGAGCCTCGTGCCGGGCAGCACGTTCGCCCAGGGCCGGGCCATCAGCTCGATCGTCATCGATCCGGCCAACCACAACACCCTGTACGTCGGCATCACGCGCGCCGTCCGGGGCGTTAGCTCCGTGACCGGCGGGTCCGGTACGAGCAACCCCGGCTTCGCGCCGGTCGGTCTGTACAAGTCGACGAATGGCGGCACCTCGTTCTCGTCCGTCTGGGACGGCAACAGCACGGTGCGCGGTGTCAACCACGTCGAGCTCGATCCGAGCAACGCATCGATCGTGTACGCCGCCGCCTTCCAGCAGGGCATCTGGCGGAGCGAAGCCGCAGCCGCTCCGGGCAGCTTCCACCAGGTGTTCGTGCCGACCTCGCCGGGACAGAACACCGACCGGACCTCGTTCGCGCTGACGACGAAGGCGGGGCACACCCGCGCCTACGTCGCGGACGGCTCCGTCGGTGGTGGCGCGGGCGGGACGTACAGCCAGGTCTGGCGGAATGACAACATGAACCAGGCGGCCTCCGTGCTAGTCGTTGGTGGCGCCAACGCGGACGGCTGGACTGCCCTGACGGACCCGGTCAATGGAAACCCCGGGTATGCGACCTACAACTTCTGCACCGGCCAGTGCTGGTACGACAACGATATTCTGACGCCCGCTGGTCAGCCCGACACCGTCTTCGTGATCGGCTCTTACCAGTACACCGAGTATGGATTCCGGTCCAACGGACGGGCTGTCCTTCGTTCCACGACCGCGGGCGAGCCTGATCCGGCGCACAACAACCGGACCTTCACCGACCTGACATGGGATGCGACCTCTGTCACGACACCGAACGGCATCCATCCGGACCAGCACGCGTTGGTTTTCCTGCCGGGGAATCCGAATGTCTGGTTCGAAGGATCCGACGGAGGCCTGGTTCGTTCGAGCGGTGCGTACGTGGACGCGTCGTCCCAATGCGCCGGCCGTGTGATGGGGCCGGCCAGCCACTTGACCTGCCAACGGCTGCTTTCGGCCATCCCGACGCGACTCTTTAGCCTGAACAGCGGGCTCAACACGCTGCAGTTCCAGCACCTCGCCGCCAACCCCCAGAACCCGACTGGCGAGCTGCAGGGTGGGACACAGGACAACGGCACCTGGCTGTACACCGGAAGCCGGAAGGTCTGGAACCAGACCATTTACGGTGACGGCGGACTCTCCGGCTACAACGCGGCCAATCCCACCATCCGGTTCAACACGTTCTTCAGCGAATACACCGATACCAACTTCAGGGGTGGCGATCCGACGAAGTGGGTTGTCACTTCGGGCCCGCTGTTGAACAGCCCGGAGGGCTCGCAGTTCTACATGCCGATCATCGCCGACCCCAATACGGCGAAAGCTGGGTCGATGTTCGCCGGCCTGCAGGGCGTATGGCGGACGACTGACAACGGCGGTAACCAGGCTTTCCTCGAAGCGAACTGTCCGGAGTTCACCACCGACGGCGCCAAGGCGACGTGCGGCGACTGGGTGGAGCTGGGCGGAGCAGCGGGTGATCTGACAACCACGGCGCGCGGCAGCAAGGCCGGCAACTTCATGGCGCAGGTCGCTCGGGCATCGAGCGACACGGGCACGCTATGGGCGGCGACCGGCACCGGTCGCGTGTTCATCTCCAAGAACGCCGACGGGCCGGCGGCCTCGGTAACCTGGACGCGACTCGATTCGCTGGCGCCGAATTCTCCGACTCGATTCGTCAGCAGCATCGTCGTCGACCCGAGCAATCCGAATCACGCCTGGATCGCCTACTCGGGCTACAACATCAACAACCCGACGACCCCGGGTCACGTGTTCGAGGTCACCTACAACGGCGCAACCGCGACCTGGAAAGACCTTGACGGCGGCACGGGACCAATGGGTGATTTGCCGGTGACGGCCTTTGCGCGCGACCCGCAGAACGGCGACCTGTACGCTGGCACGGACTTCGGCGTCTTGCGGCTGGCAGCCGGCAGCGACACCTGGGAGGCGCTCAGCAACGGCATCCCGAAAGTCGAGGTCGTCTATCTCCTGATCCCGTCGGGGACCCACACGCTGTTTGCCGCAACTCACGGGCGCGGCGCCTGGCAGCTTGATCTACCTCGTGGTGAAAACGGCGGAGGAAATGGCGGCGGAGGCGGCGGCGGCAACTAGAACGTAGTCGATCGGGGTGCGAGGGTTTGGGCCCTCGCACCCATCGCTATGCCGGCGTGCGGATCAGCCACTCGATGATTTCGCGGACCCCGGCGCCGTTCTCTCCGGCGGTCACGTGACCGGCAACCGCCTTGAGCGAATCGAGGGCGTTCGCCACTGCGACGCAGCATCCGCACATCAAGAGGAACGCCTCATCGTTCTCGGCGTCGCCGATGCCGACGACGTCGCGTGCGGATAGGGCGAGTTCGTCGAGCGCCGCGCGCAGCCCGGTCGCCTTGTCGACCGAAGCGGGCAAGACCATCACGGAACCCTTGTTCAAGATCACCTGCAGGTCGAGGCCCAGCTCACCAATGACGTCAAGGACGACTCGTTCATTTGGTTGCTCGGTCGCGACGAAAACCTGGCCAGCGGTCAGGGGCTGCACGCCGCGCCGCCGGAGTTCCTCGACGAAGGCCGGAGGCGGCGGTTCGCTGAGTGCGCGGGTCTCCTGCGACTGAGGTCGGTAGACGAGGGGCCCGTTCTCCGCGACGACGCGATCGAAGATTGCGACCTCAGGAAAGACCTGGGTCAGGTCATCGATCCGGCGACCCGTTACCAGGATGAGCTGGCGACCGGTGGCGGCGAGCTCGCGCAGCGCCGCCACCGTCTCCGGTGCAACGGTGCCGTGCGACGCCAGCGTCCCGTCGTAGTCGGTCGCGAGGGCGAGGTAACGCATCGGTCTAAAGCTAGGTGCGCTTGGGCCCGGCGCCGACCGCGAGGATGATGCGGATCGGGCGGTCGTGGCGAAGGTAGTCCCAGGCCCACGCCGCCAGGGCGCTGATGCGATTGCGGAAGCCGATCAGATAATAGATATGGACGAACAACCAGGTCAACCAGCCGACGAAACCGGTGAATTCCAGTCCGCCGGGAAGATGGGTGACGCCGGCATTCCGGCCGACCGTCGCCATGGTCCCCTTGTCGACGTAATGGAAGGGTGTGCGCTCACTCTGCACGCCACGAACGTCGTCAATAATGGTGCTGGCAACATAGCGCCCAGCCTGCATCGCGGGCGGGGATAGCATCGGTAGCTCGCGGTCGCCGGCGCGTGGCGAAGCCGCGTCGCCGATGGCGAACGCGCCGGCTGAGCCGGGGATCCTCAGCCATTCGTCCACCTGGATGCGCGCATTGCGAAACCGCGGGACGGGGGATTCGCCGATCGGGTCGTTGGGTCGGACGCCCGCCGACCAGACGATGGTGGCGCTGGCGATCGCCGTCCCGTCAGAGAGTGTCACCGAGTGGCCGTTCGCACCTTTGACCAGGGCGCCAGTGCGGACTTCGACGTTCCGTCTGGTGAGGACGCGCTGCGCGTAGCGACCAAGGCGAACCGAAAACGCATTGAGCAGCCGCTCCGTGCCTTCCACCAGGATGATCCGAATCTCGGCGCGCGAGATCTGGTGATAGTCCTTGCCGGCGACGATCGACATCAGCTCGCTGAGCGCTCCCGAGGACTCGACGCCAGTTGGGCCGCCGCCGACCACCACGAAGGTGAGCAGGGCACGCCGCGCTTCGGGATCGGGCTCGGCATCGGCCCGTTCCAGGCAGGTCAAGACCTGGTTGCGAAGCCGCGTCGCATCCTCGAGCGTCTTCAGCCCGAATGACACCCGCGCCACCTCCTGGTTGCCGAAGTAGTTGTCGGTGCTCCCGGTTGCCAGGACCAGGTAGTCGTAAGCGAGCGGCGGGGCACCGTCGAGCCGCACAAGCTTGTTGGACAGCTCGACGCGGGTGACGGTCGCCTGGCGAAACCGCACGTTGACCGAGTGGCGGAAGACGGTGCGGAGTGGGTATGCGATGTCGCTCGGATTCAGCAGCCCGGTCGCCACCTGGTAGAGCAGCGGCGTGAACAGATGGTAGTTGTGCTGATCCAGCAAGATCACGTCGACCGGCTCAGCGTCGAGCTTTCTGGCGCAAGCGAGGCCCCCGAACCCGGCGCCGACGATCACGACCCGCCGACGGCCCCTACCCGGACCCTCCCCCAAAGGGGGAGGGGAATATCCATCAGCCATCGGTGACGATGCGAAGCTGCGCATGCGCCTGGCGCAAGGCCGCCTCGACCGCGTCGGGCGAGTCGGCGCGCGCGAACATGAAGCCGAGATAGCGGTCACCCTC
>DATBYO010000054.1:0-5978 GCA_036513655.1 Candidatus Dormiibacterota bacterium
GCCTCGGCGGGTGAGATCGTGTACATCGCGGGCCTTCCCGACATCGGCGTGGGCGATACCGTGGCGGATGCCGAGGATCCGGAGGCGCTGCCCCGGATGGAGGTCAGCGAGCCGACTTTGCGGATGCAATTCTCGGTCAACCAATCACCGTTTGCCGGCCGCGAGGCGACCACCAGCAGCACCTCCCGGCAGCTCCGGGCTCGGCTGGAGCGCGAACTGCAGACCAACGTGGCGCTCAAGGTTGCCGACGGGGCGACGGCCGACATCTTCGAGGTCAGCGGCCGGGGCGAATTGCATCTCGCCATCCTGATCGAGACCATGCGTCGCGAGGGCTACGAGTTCGAGGTCTCGCGCCCGGCGGTCATCACGCGGGACATCGACGGGCATCGGCATGAGCCGGTCGAGGAATGCATCATCGATTGCAGCCTCGACGCGGTGGGCGCCATCACCGAGGCGCTGGGCTCGCGTGGAGCGCAGCTGCAGACGATGCGGACGGACGCCGGCAGCGGAGCCCGGCTCACCTACCTCGCGCCCACCCGGGCACTGATCGGCCTGCGCAGCCTGATCCTGACCCTGACCCGGGGAACCGGCGTGATGTCGACCCGGCTGGTTGGCTGGGAGCCGTGGCGGACCTTGCCGCCGCGGACCCGGAATGGGGTGCTGACGGCGAGCCAGACCGGCATGGCCGTCGCCTACGGGTTGCAGGGCGTCCAGGAACGCGGTCAGCCCTTTATCGGCCCCGGAACGCAGGTCTACGAGGGCATGATCATCGGGCTCAACCGGCGAGGCGGCGACATCGACGTCAACGCCACCAAGCAGAAGCAAAAGACGAACATGCGCGCCTCCACCGAGGACGCCACCGTCAAGCTGGTGCCACCACGCCAGATGTCCCTCGAGGAATGCCTCGACTTCATCGAGGACGACGAGCTGGTCGAGGTGACCCCGAAGGGGATCCGGATGCGCAAACGGGTGCTGAACGCGGGCGACCGCATCAAGCTGCGCAAGCGCGACCTGGCCGGCTAGGGGTCACCCGAGTGGATGGCCCAGCCGGGCGGCGTAGTAGGCAAGCACCCACTGGAACAGCAAAATCAGCCCCCATATAAGTAGGATGGCGCCGGCCAGTCCCAGGGGCGCCGGCCACAGCCGCTTCAGCCGGTAGCGCGGGAACTCGGGAAAGGTCAGCCAGAAGGCGCTGGAGAAGAGGGCCGATCGACGGCCCTGGCGAAGCGCAATCCGAAGCAGCGCGAGGCCGACGAGGGAGAGCACCAGGCTTAAGATCAGCATCGAGCCTCAAACGGCATATGTTGTGGCCGAAGGCGCCGGTGAACCCAAGGGGCTGTGGTAAAATGCTTGACAGGCTCAATCCTACGGCATACGATGTGGGCCGCTCTCCACCCCACCCTTTGGAGGTTCATCGATGGCCCGATCCACCCAAAAGACGTCGACCGACCGACCCAACTTGACTGCGGCGGCACCCGCCAGCGCCTCGAAGCGCAACCGAAACGGCCTCCCGTGGAAGCGGTACTTTACCCGCCCGGGTGTCGCGCCGTTCGACGAGGTGCAGTGGGAAACACGCGAGGCCGCCATCACCAACGAAAAGGGTGAGGTCGTCTTCGAGCAGCATGATGTGGAGATCCCGACCACCTGGTCGCAGGTCGCCACCAACGTGGTCGTCTCCAAGTACTTCCGTGGGGTCATCGGGACGCCGGAGCGCGAGCGCAGCGTCAAGCAGCTGATCGGCCGCGTCGTGCGCACGATCCATGGGTGGGCCAACAAGCAGGGCTACTTCGCGACGCCGGAAGCCGCGGAAATCTTCCGGGATGAGCTGACGCATCTGCTGGTGCACCAGAAGGCCGCCTTCAACAGCCCCGTCTGGTTCAACGCCGGCATCGAGCAACGCCCGCAACTTTCGGCGTGCTTTATCAACAAGGTGGAGGACCGGATGGAGTCGATCCTCACTCTGGCCAAGACCGAGGGCATGCTCTTCAAGTACGGCTCGGGCACGGGCACCAACCTCTCGCCCCTTCGCTCCTCGCGCGAACTGCTCGCGGGCGGCGGCACGGCATCCGGCCCCGTTTCCTTCATGAAGGGCTTCGATGCCTTCGCCGGCGTGATCAAGTCCGGTGGCAAGACGCGCCGGGCGGCCAAGATGGTCATCCTCAACGCCGACCATCCGGACATCGTCGAGTTCATCAACTGCAAGGTCGAGGAGGAGCGCAAGGCCTGGACGCTGATCGAAGGCGGATACGACCCGTCCTTCAACGGCCCTGCCTACAGCTCGATCTTCTTCCAGAACTCCAACAACAGTGTCCGGGTCAAGGACGACTTCATGAAGGCCGTGGAAGAGGACGCCGAGTGGCACACCTTCGCCATCACGACCGGCCAGATCATGGACACCTACAAGGCACGTGACCTGATGCGGATGATGGCCGATGCGGCGTGGGCATGCGGCGATCCCGGGCTGCAGTACGACACCACGGTGAACCACTGGCACACCAGCCCGAACACCGACCGGATCAACGCCTCCAACCCCTGCTCGGAATACATGTTCCTCGACAACACCTCGTGCAACCTCGCCTCGATCAACCTGATGAAGTTCCTCGACGACCGCGGCGAGTTCGACGTCGAGGCCTATCGCGAGGCGTGCCGGGTGTTGATCACCGCGCAGGAGATCCTGGTCGATAACGCCAGCTACCCGACCGAGGCGATCACGCAGAACAGCAAGGACTTCCGGCCGCTTGGCCTGGGGTATGCCAACCTCGGCGCACTGCTGATGGCGTCAGGCCTGCCCTACGACAGCGACGCGGGCCGCGACGTGGCGGCCGCGCTGACGGCGGTGATGACGGGCGAGGCGTACGCGCAGTCGGCCCGGATCGCCCAGAAGAAGGGTCCGTTCAGCGGCTTTGCCATCAACCGCGAGCCCATGCTGCGCGTGATGGACCAGCATCGGAGCTCGGTCGACCACATCAACCCGGCGCATGTCCCGCTGCCGCTGCTGAGCGCCGCCCGGGACGCCTGGGACAAGGCCTGCCAGCTGGGCGACCTCTATGGCTACCGCAACGCCCAGGCTACGGTGATCGCGCCGACGGGCACGATCGGCTTCATGATGGACTGCGACACCACCGGCATCGAGCCGGACATCGCCCTGGTCAAGTACAAGAAGCTGGTCGGCGGCGGCATGCTCAAGATCGTCAACCAGACGGTGCCGATCGCTCTCCGCCGGATCGGCTACCCCGAGGCCCAGGTTTCCGAGATCCTCCAGTACATCGACGAGAACGACACGATCGAGGGGGCACCGCACCTTCGGCCGGACGACCTGGCGGTCTTCGATTGCGCCTTCAAGCCGGCCAAGGGCTCGCGCACGATCCACTACATGGGACACGTCAAGATGATGGCGGCGGCTCAGCCGTTCATCTCGGGCGCCATCTCCAAGACAGTCAACATGCCCGAGAATGCGACCCCCGAGGACATCATGGAGGTCTACCTCGAAGGATGGCGGATGGGCCTCAAAGCGATCGCCATCTATCGCGACGGCTCCAAGCGGTCGCAGCCGCTGAATACCGCGCTGGATACCAAGAAAGCGGCCGAGCCGACTCCGGCGGTCATGGCTGAGCCGGCAGCGCGGGCCGTCCGGCGCAAACTGCCGGACGAGCGCCGGGCGATCACCCACAAGTTCGACATCCAGGGCCACGAAGGCTACATCACGGTCGGCATCTACCAGGACGGCACGCCGGGCGAGATCTTCCTGGTGATGTCCAAGGAGGGCAGCACGATCTCGGGGCTGATGGATGCCTTCGCAACCAGCATCTCCCTGGCGCTCCAATATGGCGTCCCACTCGCGGTCCTCGTGAAGAAGTTCGCCCATACCCGATTCGAGCCGTCGGGATTCACGAAGAATCCCGAAATCCCGATCGCGAAGTCGATCACCGACTACATCTTCCGCTGGCTCGCCTCGAAGTTCCTTGACGGCACGCAGCAGGAAGCGATCGGGATCGTGCGGCGGGACCCCATCGTCGAGGTTGAGGCATCCGCGGCGCCGGCTCCGGCGCCGATCAAGCCGGCGACCATTGATTCGAGCCCGATCAAGATCAGTTTCCAGGGCCAGGAGGACGCGCCGGCGTGCTCCGACTGCGGCTCGATCATGATCCGCAACGGAACCTGCTACAAGTGCCTGAACTGCGGCAGCACCAGCGGGTGCAGTTAGCGACCAAAGAGGAAGAGACCCACGCGGTCTCTTTCTCCTCGGCATCGGCCACGGTGCAAGGGCACCCGTCGTGGTCGCATGAAGGCCCTGAATGCCCCTGCGGGGGCGCGACGGACTGGGATGGGCGCAAATTTCGTTGTCGTGGGTGCGGTCTCTACTACGAAACCTGCTGCGATGGTGGTCGCTGTCTCTAAGCGCGTAAAAATTCTGAAAAATTCTGTTCGTTGACCCTCGCGAGGCCGCTCATCACCGTCGCTCACGAAAAAATTCGGGTCGTGAGTATGCAAAGCAGCTCAATTCGTGCTATGGTCGCACTTAATGAGCGCGCAGCCGCGCTCTGATCATCGCGTGGATCAGGGCGAGGATCTGAAGAAGGGCAACACTCAAAGAACTCCGCGGTCCACATCGATAGTCATCGGCGCGTGGCATCGCGGAACCCGAGGGTCGATCGCGGCGCGTCGTCGCTCCCCTCATTTCTCTCTCTTCTCTTTGCTTCCGGTACCCGGCCTCGCCGGCGCCCGCGCGTCCACGTTACCCGTGGCGCTCACGCGCGTTTGGCGGCGGCGTACAAGCGGCCGACCGGGGGAATCTTGCTAAGAAGGAGGTGAGCCCGGATGGCCGCAAAGAAGAAAGCAGGCGGAAAGAAGAAAGCCGCGAAGAAGTCGTCGAAGAAGAAGTAGGTTAGCTTTATAAGCTGACTTCAATACAGCCGGTGCCTTCGGGCGCCGGCTGTAGCATTTGTGGGGCATGATCGAGCTCGAGCGCGCCCGCCACTTCCTCAAAGTGCGTCACGATGGCATCCTCGTCACGATCAAGCGCGACGGCCGCCCCCAACTCTCCAACATCTTGTATTTCGTGGATGACGATGGACGGGTGAAGATCTCGGTCACCCAAACTCGCGCCAAGACGCACAACCTTCGTCGCGATCCACGCGCGAGCCTGCACGTCCAGGGTCGCGACCGCTACGAGTACCTGGTGGCGGAGGGGACGGCGCACCTAGTCGAGGACGCCGGGCTCGCCGAGGCACTCCGCCACTACTACCGCAAGGTCCGCGGCGAGCATCCCGACTGGACCGAATACGACGCCGCCATGCTCGCGGACCAGCGCCTACTGCTGGCCATAACGGTCGACCGCGCCTACGGCGTGCTTCGCTAGCTGCAGCTCCACATAGGTCGTTGAGCGTCTTCCCCCGCCGCTCCCGTTAGCGGCGAGGCGGCGCGGGTCGCCCTCCGGAGCGCCGCAGAGGGGCCGGACCGCCTTACCTACGACGCCACGTCGGAAGGAATGGTTCTGGGCGCGAATGGTGGAGGCGTTTACGCCGGCCGATCTACAACCGATTCAAACGCAGCAGGCCGGCCCCTCGAGCAGTCCGGAGGGTGCGCCGCCGCCAGCCGCTTGCGAGGGGTGGGTAGCGCCGCCAGTCGCTTGCGAGGGGTGCGTAGCGCCGCCAGCCGCTTGCGAGGGGCGGGTGGCGCCGCCAGCCGCTGGCGACGGGCGGCTGTGTCAAGAACGTCAATTGGAACAATAGCGAGCTGACGGCCCCGCCAGGCCGCTAGCGCGCTAGCGAACCGCCAGGCAGGTGACGGTCTTGAAGACCCCGTCGATCTTCTGGATCTTTTCGACGATCACTGAGCCGATGCCGGCCACATCGGGGGCCTCGACCGCGGCGATCACGTCATATTCGCCGGTGATGGCATCGGCCAGCTCGATGCCCTTGACGCCCTGAAGAGACCTCGCCACCTCGATCGCCTTCCCCGCCGACGCGTTGATCAGG
>DATBYO010000055.1:0-2783 GCA_036513655.1 Candidatus Dormiibacterota bacterium
TACGCGTCGCTGGTCACGGGCTACCGGGCGTTGCTGATCCTTGTGGGCGCCCTCTATGCCGCGGCGTTCGGTCTCCAACGATTTCAGGTTGGCCGCCAGGTGATGGCAGGGCCGGCCAGCGCGCAACACCAGTAGAGTCCAGGGGATGTGGCAGGTCGCGCCGGCCGGCGATCGGGCGCTGCTGATCACCCTCGGCACCATCATCGACCCGGCGCTGCTCGGCCAGGTGCTGGCGCTCGATCGAGTTCTGCAGGACGGCCGGCCGAGCGGACTGCTCGGCACGGTGCCCGCATATGCCTCGCTGCTCTGCCACTACGACGCGGAGGTCACTGACGCTGCTCGCCTCGAAGAGACCATCCGCCAGTTGGAAGGTAAAGTCGACGGTGCGATTCCGTCTGGGCCTGTGGTCGACATCCCGACCCGATACGACGGACCCGACCTGCCCGAGGTCGCGCTCAGAACGAACCTGACGCCGGCGGGCGTGATCGAGCAGCACGCCGGTCGCGAGTACCTCGTGTATTGCGTCGGGTTCGCACCGGGATTCACCTACTGTGGCGAGCTCCCCGATCAGTTGGACGTGCCTCGGCTGGCGTCACCGCGGCTGCGAGTCGCCGCCGGATCGATCGGCATCGCCGGTCGGCAGACCGGGATCTACGCCGTCGAGAGTCCCGGCGGATGGAATCTGATCGGCCGAACCACCCTGCGACTCTTCGACCCGACGGCCGATCCGCCAGCGCGCTTCAAACCCGGCGACCGGCTGCGCTTCGTCCCGATCCCATGATCGAGGTCATCGACGGCGGGCGCTGGACGACGATCCAGGATCGCGGCCGGCCCGGGCTCGAACGGTTCGGCATTCCGCCGGGTGGGGCCGCGGACTGGTTCGCGGCGCGCGTCGCGAACGAGCTGGTCGGGAATCGGCCGCACGCCGCGCTAATCGAATGCACGGCCACTGGCCCCACACTCCGCTTCGACGCTGATGGCGTCATCGCCGTCACGGGTGGTCAGGTCGCCTCGCTCGCTGACTGGCGAACAGTACGGGTGGGCCGCGGCTCGACCCTGGCCGTCGGAACGATCGCACCGGGCCTACGGACCTACATGGCGGTTCGGGGTGGGGTCGCCGTTCCGTCCGTGCTCGGCAGCCGGTCCTTCTGTCAACTCGGGGCGTTCGGCGGGGGCTTCGGCCGACCCCTGGCAGCCGGTGATCGACTCCCCGCCGGTCAGGCGGTCGGCCACGAACCAGAAACTGAGCCATGGCCGCCATCGCACCGGCTGCCCGTACGTGGCCCCTGGGAGGTCCGGGTTATGGCGGGGCCGCAGACCGATGCCTTCGCCGGTGACGCGCTCGAGCGCCTCGGCGCGACCGCGTGTCTTGTGACGCCCGCGATCGACCGTATGGGTCTGCGCCTGGAAACGCCGGGGTTGCGTCTGCAGTCGCAGGAGATCCTCACGGTACCGATGACCGCCGGCAGCATCCAGGTCACCCCTTCTGGCGGGTTGATCGTCCTGCACGTCGATCACCAAACGAGCGGCGGCTACCCGGTGATCGCGACCGTGATCACGGCGGACCTGCCATTGTTGGCGCAGGCTCGTCCGGCCGACACTGTCCGCTTTCGTATCGTCGACTCGACTGAAGCAGCCCGCGCCTGGCGGCGGCTGTCCGGCTGGCTCGAGCTCGACCTGTAAGCCCATACTATTTGGCGGGCCTGAGATTCGAATAGGAGACGCCGATGCTCAATCACATCGTTAACCGTTTCATCGACCGGCAGCGCTGGCTCGAGCCGGTCGCGGACTTCCTCCAGAAGGTTGTCGCTGGCGCCTACAAGGCACTCGGCAAGCCCGGGCGCGACCTCAAGACGCTTGCCAACGGCACCTGGCTGGGCCATCCCCTTCACCCGGTCCTTACCGATATCCCCCTTGGCGCATGGACGCTTGCCGTCCTCTTCGACATCATCTATCTCTTCAAGGGGACGCACGGCTGGATCTCGGCGGCCGACCTGGCCGTTTTCGTCGGCCTGCTTGGGGCTCTGGGGTCGGCACTTACCGGCTATACCGACTGGAGCACAACCTTTGGTCGCGAGCGCCGCGTCGGCATTGCACACGGATTGCTCAACACCGCCGTGATCGTTGTCTACCTGGTCTCGCTGATCATCCGCGTGACCCACGGCAGTCGCGGGCTGGCCATCGTGCTTGCCCTGATTGGCTACGGCATCGTGCTTACCGCGGCCTTCCTCGGCGGTGATCTGGTTTTTTCAATCGGGACCGGTGTCAACCACCACGCCTGGCAGGAGGTGCCCACCAAGTTTACGAAGGTGATGCTCGAGGGACAGCTCACCGACAACATGCTGGTCAAGGCCATGGCCGGCGATACCCCGATCCTTCTCTACAAGAAGGGCAATACTGTCTGCGCGATTAGCGAGACATGCTCGCACGCCGGCGGCCCACTCTCCGAGGGCGAGCTCGACGGCGACATCGTCCAGTGTCCCTGGCATGGGTCGCGCTTCGACATCTGCACCGGTCTGGTCAAGGGTGGTCCGGCCACGATCAGCCAGGTTCGCTACGAAACCCGAATCCAGAACGGACAGATCGAGGTCCGGCGGTCGGAAGATACACTGCAACCGAACTGATGGCTGAGCGAGAGCTGGAGCCAACTGTGGGTGGCCTCCATGATGAGGACGTCGAGGGTCGCGACTGGGAGCGGGTTCAACCCCGACGGGTCAGTGACGGCGACTGGAAGCGCTTCGAAGGGTACATGACCGAGATCCTTCAGGCGCTCGGCTTGCCGC
>DATBYO010000056.1:0-13413 GCA_036513655.1 Candidatus Dormiibacterota bacterium
GCCTTCATGGCATCAGCCTGCGCCTGCGTGATCTGGCCGTCCTTCAGCATCTGGTCGACGGTCTGGAGCTGGGCTTGCTTGAGCGCATCCTGCGTCTTGGCGGGCGTGAGGCCGAGGATCCCGGCCAGCTTGTCAACGAAGACCTGCGCGTAGTTCTTGGAGGCGGTCGTCGATGGAGAGGGCGAGGGCGCCGCCTCGACCGCCGCCACCCCGATGACCACGGCGGCCAGTCCGGCTGCCGGGAGCGCATACCACCGATTCAGCTTCATTCCTTCACAACTCCTTGATGGGCATTGACCTGATCAATGATGCCGATCGCCGATGAGAAACGCATGAGAAGGGGGCAAAAAGCTGGTGAAAACGACGCTTTCCGATGGGCGGGCGTAACCCGCTCCGTAACAGTCCAAAGAGGGTTCTCACGCCCTCTTTTTGGGGTTAAGGAGGATAACCATGCATCGACGCAGACTCCTGACGGTTGCAATCGGCCTGGCGGCCGCGGTCTCGATCGCCGTTCCCGGCGTGTCGGCCACGGCTAAAGAGAAAGCGACGACGTTCCGGCAGACCAACCTGGTATCCGACATCGCAGGCATGGCCCAGTTCACTGACTCTAGCCTGGTGAATCCGTGGGGCATCTCCTCGAGCCGCACCAGCCCAATGTGGGTTTCTGACAACGGCGCGGGAGTCACGACGCTCTACCGCGGCGACGGCTCGAAAGTGCCGTTAACAGTAAGGATTCCGCCGGCGACAGGAAGCCCGGCGGGTACCCAGGGAAGCCCGACCGGCACAGTCTTCAACAACGGAAACGCCGGCGGCGAATTTCACGGGGATCTGTTCCTTTTTGCGACCGAGGACGGCACGATCGCCGGCTGGAAGCCGCCGCAAGCTGCCGCGACCACCGAGGTCGACAACCTTAACGTCCAGACCGGCCCGGTCTACAAGGGCCTGGCTATCGGCTTCGATGGTCTCGCCGACCATCTGTATGCGGCTAACTTCCGCTCCGGAAAGGTCGACGTATTCAACACGGACTTCAGCACAGCCGGTTCCTTTACCGATCCCAAGGTCCCGAGCGGCTATGCGCCGTTCAACGTCCAAAACCTTGGTGGCGTGCTGTACGTCGCATTCGCGAAGCAGGATGCCGCCAGGCATGACGACGTGGCCGGCCGCGGGCATGGTTTTGTTGATCGGTTCGATCTCAACGGCAACCTGCTCGACCGGCTGATCTCCCGGGGGCAGCTCGATTCGCCATGGGGCCTCGCCATCGCTCCCGCCAGCTTCGGAACGTTCGCTGGTGATTTGCTGGTCGGGAACTTCGGCGACGGCCGGATCAACGCCTACGGCCTCACGGACGGCGATTTCGCAGGAGCCCTCCGTGACGTTGGCACGGGCCGCCCGATCGCCATCGACGGCCTGTGGGCGCTCCGGCCGGGAAATGGTGGAGGTGGCGCGAACGGTGGCGACCCGAACGCGATCTACTTCACAGCTGGAATTGACCACGAGATGCACGGCCTCTTCGGCACGATCAAGAACGCCGGTAGCTGACGCTGGGGCTGAGGCGGGCGACCTTCGACCGCCTCAGCCGTCCACTTCATCGAGCTCGTTAACCGGCTCGACGCACACGTCGCGGTCGCCGAAGCGGCTCACCCACTCGCCTTGGGTCGCCTTGGCCAGGATTTCAGCCACCTCCCCAACAACGGAGGCGTCGAATTGCCGGGATACGAGGTCGTTCCGGCCAATCACGTGGCAGAACTCCTGCCAGAATGGCGGCTCGAGGGCGGCCACCGTGAGAAGGCCATCGCGCACGGGATAGACGTGATAACAGGGCATCTCGCCGGTCAGCTGCATCGGGGTGATCCCGGCCGCCGACGCCGCCCGCGGTAGCGACGTCCAGCCGCGAATCACGTCGGTCATCGAAACTTCCACCCGGCGGCCCTTGTTGGTTCGCTCACGCTCGAACAGGGCGGCCGCAATCAGGAATGCCGCATCGAGACCTCCGGCCAGGTCGGCCAGCTGCAGCCCGGGAATCATCGGAACGCCTGCGGCTGCCGGCATGAGCGATAGTGCCCCGCTGCGCGCCAGGTAATTGAGGTCATGGCCGGCACGCCGCGCGAGCGGGCCGGTCGAGCCGTATCCGGTGATGGCGCAGTAGACCAGTCGCGGATTGATGCCGCTCAGCGCCGCGTAGCCGACGCCATTGCGTTCCATGACGCCCGGCCGAAACCCTTCGACCAGCACGTCGGCGGCGGCCGCTTCCTGTTCCAGCCGCTCGCGCCCCGAGGCCGTCTTGAGGTCGAGTGTCAGCAGCCGTTTCCCCTGGTGGAGGGTCTCGAAGTACGCGGCGCCGCCCGGAAGGTGGCGAAGCGGATCGCCGCCCGGCGGCTCGATCTTGAGAACATCCGCCCCCAGCTGCAGCAGCCGCTGGCTGCAGTAGCCACCCGGCAGCAAGCGCGTCAAGTCCAGCACGCCGACGCCCCTCAGCATCATCCCTGCTAGGTTAGTTCGCAATCCGTATGAAGAACGCCGACGTCGCGGCCATGCTCAACCGGGTCGCCGATCTGCTCGAGATCCGGGGCGAGAACTTCTTCAAGATCCGCGCCTACCGTGAAGCCGTCCGCCAGCTGGACAACCTCACGACCGAGATCGAGGACCTGATCAAAGACGGCCGGCTGAAAGACATCCCCGGCATCGGCGAGGCGATCGAAAAGAAGATCGTCGAATACGTCACCACCGGACAGCTCGAGTTCCTGACCCGCCTCGAGGCCGAGGTGCCGCCGGCGCTGCTGGAAATCACCAGGGTCCCGGGCCTCGGCCCACGGACCGCCAAAGACATCTACGACGCGCTGGGCATTCTCAGCCTCGACGCCCTGGAGGACGCCGCCCGCACCCACCGGCTGCTTTCGGTGCGGGGCATCAAAGCGAAGACCGAAGAGAACATCCTCAAGGGCATTGCCATGCTCAAGCGGACCGAGGGCCGCATCTATTTCCCGGAAGCCTGGATCCTCGCCGACTCGCTATTGATCACCCTTCGTGCCTTGCCCGGCGTGGCGCGAGCGGAGATCGCCGGCGATTCGCGCCGCGCCTGCGAAACCGTCGGCGGACTCGACCTGTTGGTGGCGACCGCCGATCCGCAAGCGATGGGTGCGGACTTCGCCCGGCTGCCGCAGGTGAACGACGTGATCTCCGAGAGCGGCGGGGCCACTACCATCCGGGTGCGCTCCGGCATGCAGGTCGAGCTTCGGGCGGTGGCGCCGGACAGTTTCGGGGCCGCCTGGGTGACCTTCACCGGGTCGGAGGCTCACCTTCAGCAGCTGCGTGCCCGCGCCGAGCGGATGGGCAAAGTCATCGCCGGCGCAACGGAAGAAGACGTCTATGCCGCCGTGGGCTGCGCCTGGATCCCGCCCGAGCTACGAGAGGGACGCAGCGAGATCGAGCTGGCCGCAAACGGCCGTCTGCCGCAACTGGTGCAACAGAAAGACCTGCGTGGTGACCTGCACACGCATAGCAACTGGAGCGATGGGCGCAATGAGATCGCCGAGATGGCGCGTGCCGCCAGGGAACGTGGCTATGCCTATATCGTCCTGACCGACCATACGCAGTCGCTGCAGATCGCCCAGGGACTGACGCCCGAGCGCTTTCGGGCGCGCGCCGCTGAGATCGCGACCGTCAACGCGCGACCTGGGCTTGCGCGCGTCTTGAACGGTGCCGAGGTGGACATCCTCCCGGACGGCAGCCTCGACCTCCCGGACGACACCCTGGCCTCGCTCGACCTGGTGGTCGCCTCGGTGCACGTGGCGCTGGACCAGCCGAAAGATGTCATCACACAACGGGTCCTAACCGCGCTACGATCGCCGCACGTGGACGTTTTCGCCCACCCAACCTCGCGACGTCTCGACCGCCGCGGAGAAACCAGTCTTGACGTGGAGGCGGTAATCGCGGAGGCCGTCAAGACGGGGACGGCCCTCGAAATCAACAGCAGTCCGTTTCGGCTCGATCTCAACGACACCTGGGCCCGCAAAGCCCGGGAGGCGGGCGCCCTGCTGGCGATCGACAACGACGCCCACTACCCGTCTGAGTACGACTACGTCCGTTACGGCTGCGCTATCGGCCGCCGGGCCGGCCTCACGCCCGATCGGGTCCTGAATACGAGGGACGCCGATGGGGTGCTGGCCCATTGCCGTGAAAAAGCAGCAAAAGCTATGGCGAATCTCCGTTGAACCTGATAACGACGTTCTAATCAAGAGCAGGAGGCGCGGCTGATGCTTCAGGAGCTCGTGATCAAGGTGCCGGCTCCCTTCGTGGGCCGAGCCGACATCGGCTTCTCCACCCGCTACCCCGCGCAGCCGGCCCAGGCACCGCTCAAGGATGTGCCGTTTTTCATCGAGGGCCCTCCAGGGCCGATGCGCCGGCTGCAATCCCGGCTGGAGCTGTTCCGCCAGAAACGGACGCTCATTCCTGACGCCCCGGGTGAAGCCTACAGCTGGACCGACCTTATTCCGCTCAACGACGAGCTGTTCATCCTGGCCTTCCGGGATGAGAGTCTCACGGATGCGCCGGATGACGCGGACTCGGAGCACCGCTACATCGTCAACCTGGTCCGGCCACTGGTCTTCCCCTTCCTCAAGGACTGCGTGCGGATCGGCGAGCTCGCCCTCCGCGACAACATCGTGTTGGCGGTCCTCGACAACAGCCGCGTCATGGCCGAGCTCGAACTCCGCCGCGCGCAGATCGTGCCGCGCAATGGTTCGATTGTGCTCGATGATACGGACCGGGACGGGTAACTCTTAGGTCCCGGGCGCTGTCGACCTCGGCCGGCTCGGCCTGACCAAAGGCAAGCCGAGGAGTAGGACAACGAGAACGAGACTCGCGAGCGGAGGTACAGCCAGCAACACCCCCTGGATGTGCTGCACCAGGAGCGGCACATGACTGGGACCGAAGGCGTCACACATATCCGAACAGGTAGCCCCCCATCCGGTGATCAACGGCAAGACAGTCAAGGGGATGGATCCAACCACCACCAGGTTTACGGCCAGAGCCAGCCAGGACGGCCACATCCTGCCCGGACGCAGCAGCGACGCCGCCGCCGTGAGCGCCAGCACGACCGGCCCGAAGAGGATAAGTAGGAGGATGAAGTCGACACCGCGCAAGTCGTAGCAGAACGTGCAACTGCTTGGCCCCGTCAACCGATCGATGAGGTCTGGCACCCCGACCATGATCGCGACCAGCGCGGCTACCACCTGGACCGCCAGGACGCGTCGTGTGGCCCGGATCAGACGCGACCGGTCAGGACCGTGATTCGCTGGGACGATGCCGATACGACGGGCCTGGATCGGCGATCCTGCTCGCCGGGAGCGCGATCGCAGCGGGTGGGCGCCTGACTTAGGGCGAGGTCGAGGGTTTCACGCGGCCACCGCCACCGATATGACAACCTTTCCTCGAGCACGGCCCGTTTCCAGATAGCGGATCGCGTCAGCTGATTCGCTCAGCGGATATGTCCGGTCGATGACCGGTGTGACCCTGCCGGCCTCGATCAGTTCCCGGAGGAACTGCAGGTCATCGCTACTTGACTTCGCGACAAACGGACGCAACGTCTGGCCGACGAAGGGCGACAACACCAGGGCCTTGACGATCCGGCCGACGGGCCCAATCACACGACCGGGCGAGTCACCGCTGCTGAGGACAAGCCGGCCCTTCGGGGTGAGGGCACGTCGGCAGGCAGATGGAGAGGCTGTGCCCGCAAGCTGAAAGATCAGGTCGTACTGCTGACCATTCCTCGTGAAGTCCTCTCGGGTGTAATCGATGACGCGGTCGGCGCCGATCGAGTGGACCATCTCCAGGTTCCTCGTGCTGCACACGCCGGTCACATCCGCGCCGTACCACTTCGCGATCTGCACCGCGAACGTCCCCACTCCTCCCGACGCGCCGACGATAAGGACCTTCTGCCCCGACTGGAGCTCTCCGGCATCACGAAGGCCTTGCAGCGCGGTCACCGCCGCGAGAGGGACCGTCGCCGCTTGCTCGAAGCTGAGGTTGTCGGGCTTCAATGCCAGGAGTCTTTCCGGGACCGATACGAACTCCGCGAAGCCACCGGACCCGACAAACCCGAAGACTTCGTCGCCGGGCCGGAATCGGGTGACGGCCTCACCGACCGCTTCGACCTCCCCCGCCACGTCGGTGCCGAGCAGTGAGTATTTCGGCTTGCGCAGTCCCATTGACGTGCGGGCGATCAACGGTAAGCCCCTCATGAAGTGCCAGTCATAGGGGTTGGCGGACGCGGCGCGAACGCGAACACGTACCCGGTCAGCCTCGACGTCGGGTTTGCGAACGTCTTTGACCTCGAGAACATCGGCTGAGCCGTACCTGTCGTATGCGATCGCCTTCATTGGTTCCTCCTCCTCAACTCGTGCAACGCCAGAATGCCTCCTGCCTTGGTGTACACCGTACACCGTGATGCGGATTGTAGGTGTACGGCGTACACTTGTCAAGAGGACATAGAGATTTGGCTCAGAAGGTCGAGGCTCGGCGGCGGGCTCCCCTCAGCAGGGACCGAGTGCTACGTGCCGCGGTCGCCCTCGCCGACAAGACCGGGATCGAGTCGCTCAGCATGCGGAGGCTCGCTGAGGACCTGGGGGTCGTACCCATGGCCCTCTACAAGCATGTGGCCAACAAGGAAGAGCTCCTGGACGGAATGATCGATGTAGTCGTCGGCGAGATCGATCCACCGGTCGCCGGAGCCGGCTGGAAGAGCGCGGTTCGCCAACGGATCCTCTCGGCGCGACGGGCGCTGTTACGTCACCCCTGGGCGTCGCAAGTGATGGAGTCGAAGCAGAACCCCACGCCGGTAGTGCTGGCGTACATGGACACGATGATCGGGCTCTTCAGGGCCGGCGGCTTCTCCGTCAACCTCACCCATCATGTGATGCACACCATCGGCAGCCGTGTGTTGGGGTTCAGCCAGGAGCTCTTCAACGACTCATCAACGGTCGATCCGGAGGTCGCGGCGGCCATGGTGCGCGAGCTGGGACCGAAGTTTCCCAACGTCCTGGCGATCGCCACAGCGGCTTCCCACGAAGAAGCGTCGGTCGTCGGCCCGGGTTGCGACGATCAATACGAGTTCGAGTTCGCCCTGGATTTACTCCTGGACGGATTCGAACGACTGCTGCCGCGGGCCTAGGGCGAGCTCGAGGCCTTCGGGCTGGCGCTCGACGAGGGCGACGCCGTCGGCGTCGCCGTGGCGGTCGGCGATGGACAGGGCGTGGCGCTGGCGCTGGTGATCGCGGTTGCGGACGGGCTGGCGGATCCAGACGTCGACGGCTTCGGCGTTGGAGACGGGGTTGGGCTGGCCTTGGCCGTTGCCGAGCCGGATGGTGTGGGGGTCGCGGCCGGCACGCAGAGGCTGGGTGCGGGTGTGGGGGCCAGCAGCGTCAGGTTCGCGGGCGAGCTCACCGCTTTGCCGCCCTCGAGCAGCAGGGCAGCCGGCACCACCAGCAGGCCAAGGATGACCGTGACCACGAAGGCAAGCGCCCCCCATTCATGGAGCCAGAAGGCCCGCGACGAGTTACGGATCAGGGCTCTTCGTCCGTCTCCGGTTGCGGTTTGTTGCGCGTGTTAAGGATGCGAACGAAGTCCTGCGCTCGCGCCAGCGCCTTCCACCGCTCGGGAAAGAAGTCCTGGGCTACCACCTGTTTAGAGGGCAGCTGAAAGACGGTGACGCACCACTTGTTCAGCGTGTGCGACACCTCGACCTCGAAGTCGCCCTCGGTATTCAAATACCGAACGACCCGGTCCTCGTCGGATCTGCGTCTCCCTGAAACTGCCATGTCTGGACCCAAATGCGTCGTAGCTAAAGCCATTCAACGGACCCCTCATTATAGGCTCGCTGAGTCCGGTTCTCCTAGGGCTTCAGCCCGTCCAGGCTTTCGAGGTAGCTGAGCAGTTCCTGCCGGAGCCCGGGCCGCTCCAGCGCGAAGGCGATCGAGGTTTTCAGGAAGCCGCTCACGGTCCCGACGTCGTGATAGGTGCCCTCGAACTCGAGGCCGAGCACCTTCTCCTGCTGGGCCATGGTGCGCAGGGCGTCGGTCAGCTGGATCTCGCCGCCCACCCCCTCCCGGGTGGTCTCGAGGATGCCGAAGATCGACGGCTTGAGCACGTAGCGGCCCAGTATGGCGAGGTTGGAGGGCGCCTTGCCAGCCTCCGGCTTCTCCACCATGTCGACGACCTCGTGGACCCGCCCCTCGCTGTTGGCGACTTTGACCACACCGTAGCGAGAGACCTGGTCATCCGCGACCCGCTGGAGAGCGAGGACCGATGCCTGGTGCTGCGAGTAAACGTCCATCATCTGCTTGATCGCCGGGATCGGCGACCGGATGATGTCGTCGGCGAGGAAGACGGCGAACGGCTCGTTGCCGACGACGTCCTTCGCCATCAGCACCGCGTGCCCAAGCCCCAACGGCTCTTTCTGGTGAATGTAGGTGATGTCGACCATGTCAGAGATCTTGCGGACCACCTGCAGCTCGCGGGTCTTACCCCGATCCTTGAGGTAGTGCTCGAGCTCGAACGAGATATCGAAGTGGTCCACGATGGCCCGCTTGTCCCGGCCGGTGACGACGATGATCTGGTCGATGCCGGCCGCCACCGCCTCCTCGACGCCGTACTGGATGATCGGCTTGTCGACGATCGGCAGCATTTCCTTGGGTTGCGCCTTGGTCGCCGGAAGGAAACGCGTGCCCAGTCCGGCGGCCGGAAACACGGCTTTGCGAATTGGGGTCACGATCTAACTCTACCGCTTGGGCTTCTTCGTCTTCTTTGTGGTCGACCGATCGCGGAGCGCCAGCTGGATTCGCTTGACGCCCGCATTGTCGACCACCATCTTGGGCGGCCGCGCCTTCCGCTCGCGCGCCCGAAGCCGGGCCACTTCCTTGGGCGAGAGGTCGTCGTCCACGCTCATAGCGTGATGCCTGCGAGGAGTTCTGCGGTGGTGGGCGGTGGCCCGCCAACGACATGGGCGAAGTCGCCGAGCGGCAGACCGCCCCCAATTCGCATTCGGGAAAGCTCGAACAGCTGGCCGGCGGAATGCACCGAGCCGTACAGCGTCGAGACTGCGGTCTCGAAACCCAGGGTCTTCGCCTGTGCCATGTCGTACTGGTTGAAACTCCCGTACGGGTACGCGAAGTCGACGATGGGGTGCCCAAGCAGCTCCTCGAGGGCCAGCTTGCTCTGCATCATCTCCCAGACGGCCCGGGCCGCCGGCTGCGCCGCCAGCGCCACGTGATCAACCGTATGGGCGCCGATGGTGAAGCCCATGCCGTCGGCCGCCACCACCTGGCTCGGCGTCATGAATCCGCCCCGTCCCATCCGACCGCTGATCACAAAGCTCGTGGCAGTGAAACCGTGGCTCTGCAGAATCGGCACGGCTGCCGTAAAAAAGTCGGCATATCCGTCATCGAACGTCAGGACGACCGGCCGCGACGGGAGACCACGATGGTTCTTGACGGCCACCACCGCCTCATGGAGCGAGATGACATGAAACCCGTGGTCGGCGAGGTACTGCATCTGGGCTCGAAACATCGCCGGCGGCGTCGACAGGCTGAAGCCGACTCGGTCGCGCGGATTCGGGTTGACCCGGATGTAGTGGTAGTAGAGGATGGGGACGTAGGTCACCGGGCCTGAGGGGACCGGCGCCTTCTTCGGGACCAACTCGGCGATGATGAGCGACTCTGGCGACGGCGGCGTCGCCGCCGGCTTCACGGCACGGGCCGCGATCAGTCCGTTCGGCTCGTCCATATCGTTCGACGCGACGCCCAGCACGAGGGCGTCAGCGGCGAGCGGCGCCGCCGGACGAAGACCCGTGCCTGCCAACGTGGCGGGAATCAACAGGAGGAGTGCCAGCGTACCCCCTCGAGTGGCGCGATTCGTCCAGTTGCCCATCGACCGCCAATGTAACGAGGGGCGCCACCGAGAGTTTCGCGGCTATCGGAGGGAGGCGATCGCCGGCTTCACCAAGCCCCGCTGCCGCCAGACGGCGAAGCCGACGACGCCCAGCAGGACCAGGGCGGCGCCACCCACAACCGGTGTCCACCGGGGATCGAGATTCCCGAGCCGGCGGTTCATCTCGACCTCGAGCCGAACCCAGCCACTGGGCGTCGGATCGTTCGGAATGCCCAGCGCCCGCATCAACCGTCGCTGCAGCCGGTCGCGACGGCTGGCGGCGACGCCCACCCGCGGGAAGCTGTCGTTGAGGTAGGAGATCAGGGCCAGCGACGCCGATTGGGCTACACGGTCGCCGGTACCGCCAGTTTCGGCGAAGACCACCCGGTCAACGGCGCGGGCCAGCGCTTCGACGTCCTCGGGCCGCGGATTCATCGCTGCTTCTCCTGTTCCGCAAGTCGCCGGCGCAGGCCATGGACGGCACGGAAGATGAGAAGCTTCACGGCACCTTCGCTGCGACCCATGATCACGCCGATCTCCTTGTTCTTGAGCCGGCCTTCGAACTTGAGGAGCACGGCCTCCCGCTGGTCGAGCGGCAACTTGCGCACCGCTTTGTGCAGCTCATCGCCCTGCTCCCGGCGCAGCCAGAGCCGCTCGGGATCGTTCTCGCCGCTGCCCGCGATCGGATCGGGCAGCTCGATCCATGGCGGCCGGCGCCGCCGCTTGGACATCAGGTTCGAGGCGACCTTGTACAACCATGCTGAATATGGGATTCCTCGCCATTCAAAATCGTCGAGGCCCTCCAGCGCACGCTGGAACGTCTCGCTCGCCAGGTCCTCCGCCTCCTCTCGCCGGCCGGAGTGGTAGTAGCAGTACGAGTAGATCTGATCGAAGTAGCGGTCGTAGAGCGCAGCAAACGCTTTGCGGTCCCGCTTGGCGGCTTCGATCAAGCGCGCCTCGTCTTGCAGCTCCGCCGCCGAACGCTCGGTCACGCGGCTGACCTACCCATATATGTACCTTGCGTGGTGAAGGTTACGCGATCACCCCAAGTTCCTTGCCACCTTTCTCGAAGGCCTCCAGCGCGCGATCGAGCTGGGCATCCGTATGGACGCTGGTAACGATCGTGCGAATCCGGGCCCGGCCTTCGGCGACGGTCGGAAACCCGATTCCCTGGGCGAAGACCCCCAGCTTGAAGAGGCGGTCGGAGAACTCCATCGCGATGGCGCCCTTGCCGACGATCACCGGTGTGATCGGCGTCTCGCTGGCCCCGGTGTCGAAGCCAAGCCGCTTGAGGCCCTCCTTGAAACGGGCCGTGTTCTTCCACAAGCGGTCGATCCGCTCCGGCTCGGCGAGCAGGACCTCGATCGCCGCGATGCACGCCGCCGCCACCCCCGGCGGATGCGAGGTACTGAAGAGGAACGGCCGAGCCCGATGGATCAGGAAGTCGCGCACCGGCTGCGGGGCGGCGACGTAGCCCCCCAACACCCCGATCGCCTTCGAGAGGGTTCCCATCTGCAGGTCGACCCGCCCGTCGAGGCCGAAGTGGTTGACGGTGCCCCGCCCGTTCTTGCCGAGAACGCCGCTGGCGTGCGCGTCGTCGACCATCACCAGGGCTTGGAACCGCTCGGCGCGCTCGACGATCCCGGCAAGCGGCGCGATGTCGCCGTCCATGCTGAAGACGCCGTCGGTGACGACCAGCTTGACGCGCTTATCACGATGCTTCTCGAGGTGGCGCTCGAGGTCATCCAGGTCGCGGTGCTTGAAGATGGAGCGCTCCGCCTTGGAGAGGCGGATGCCGTCGATGATCGAGGCGTGGTTGAGCTCGTCGCTAATGATGACGTCGCCCTCCTTCACCAGCGACTGAAGGACACCCAGGTTGGCGGTGAAACCGGATTGGAAGACGAGCGACGCCTCGGTGTGCTTGAACTCGGCGAGGCGGCGCTCGAGCTCCTCGTGGACTGTCATGGTGCCGGCGATGGTGCGCACGGCACCCGAGCCGGCGCCATAGGCTTCGGTCGCCTCGATCATCGCCGCCTTCAGGCGGGGGTGAGTCGTAAGCCCCAAGTAGTTGTTGGACGAGAGGTTGAGCACGTGCTTCCCATCCACCACGACCTCGGTGTCCTGAGCGGAGCCCAGCACCCGCAGCGGGCGAAATAGCCCCTGTTGCCGGAGCTGGTCCAGCTCGTCGACCAGGAACTGGGTTTTCTTTTCGGTGATCATGTGATCCTCCTAACCGCCGTTCGGCAGCAGCACGACTTTGCCGGCCCGGCCACTCTTCGTCTGGGCCATCGCCTCCTGGAAGTCGTCAAGCGGGAACCGATGAGTGATCAGCGGCGAGACGTCGACCTTGCCGGTGCTGAGGTAGTTCGAGGTGCGCTCCCACGTGTCCCAGATGCGCCGGCCGAAGATGCCGTAGATCGTGATCCCCTTGGTGATCACGAGGTCGTTGAGGTCGAGCGTGACCGGCGAGTCGCCGATGCCGAGCAAACTGATCCATCCACCGTTATGAAGGACCTGCAGCCCCTGTTCGACCGCCGTCGGGTGGCCCGACATCTCGAGGACGACGTCGAGACCAACCCCGCCGTTGGCCTTGCGGACGTCCTCGACGGTCGTGGCCGATGGCGCGAAGACGGCGGTAGCGCCCATCCGCTGCGCGAGCTCGCGGCGGTAGGGGTTGGGCTCGATGCCGTAGACGGCCGCGGCACCCTCGGCCCGGGCGATCCCGACGGCGCAGAGGCCGATTGGGCCGAGCCCGAAGATCGCGACCGCGTTGTCCTTGAGTGGACCGGCGGTGGCAGCGTGAACCGCATTCCCGAACGGCTCCTGGAGCGCCGCGACTTCCGGGCTCAAGCCGGGCGCATTGCGCCAGCAGTTCTCCGCGGGCAGCAGCACGAAGCGGGCAAAGGACCCGTCGCGGTCGACGCCGAGCACCCGGACGTTCTCACAGAGGTGGTAGAGACCGCGCTGGCACTGGCGGCAGGTATGGTCGACCACGTGCGTCTCGGCAGCAACGAACGTCCCAGGCTTCAGGTCTTTAACCTCGGGCCCGGTGGCGACGATGCGGCCCGACATCTCATGGCCGAAGACCCGGGGAGGGTGGATGTGGCGGCGGGCCCAGTCGTTCCAGTCGAAGATGTGGACGTCGGTTCCGCAAATCGAGGAGGCGGCGACTTCGATCAAGACGTCCTTGCCCTTCGGCTCGGGGATGGCGACCTGGTCGATCTCGGCGCCCGGACCGGCGGTGGCTTTCACCACTGCCGTCATGGACGTCATGGTTACCATCTTACCGGCGGCCAAAGCCGTATTCTGAAGGTCCAAATTCGTCCAGGAGGGTGCAATGCGGGCGTATGTCCTGATCAACGCGTCGGCGGGGAAGGCGATCGAGGTGGCGAGGTCTCTTCAGGGCGTCAAGGGCATCGAGCTGGCCGATGCCATCACCGGCGAATATGACGTGATCGCCGCGGTCGAGGCCCCCGATGTGGCCGGCATCGG
>DATBYO010000057.1:0-6120 GCA_036513655.1 Candidatus Dormiibacterota bacterium
GATTTCTTAGACCTTCCCCCACAAGGGGGGAGGGCGATTTCTGAAAGCCCCCCTCGCAAGGGGGGAGGGCGATTTCTTAGACCTTCCCCCGCAAGGGGGGAGGGCGATTTCTGAAAGCCTCCCCTCGCACGGGGGGAGGGAGATTCTCATTTGCTGCCGATGCGGATGCCGGCATCGAGCGGGTTGAAGACGATGCCGGAAGCTGGCTTGGGAAAGAAGTAGGTCGACTTCTGGGGCATCACCCGGCCCGCCTGCGCGACGGCGACCACGTCAGAAACCGCTGGAGGCCCCAGCAGGAAGGCGGCCTGAGCCGATCCGTTTTCGACCCGGTCGAGCAGAGCGTCCACGTCGCGGGAGTAACTGAGGTAGCGCTCCTGCTCCACCTCTGCCGGCTGCAGGCCGAGTTCGCGTTCGAGGATCGCGTGATGCAAGACCGAAACGTCAAGCCGAGAGACGGCGTCCGCACCAAGTGACGGGTCGACGTCGACGGTCCAGTACCCCCCACCCCGACCCTCCCCCGCAAGGGGGGAGGGAGTTGTTGGTGACAAAGCGAGGCCGATGCGGTGGCCTGGCGTGGGTTCTTGCATCGCCGCCAGAAGGGAGGCCCGGTCTGGCCGAGGCGTCACCATATAGCGGCTGGCCAGCTGCGTCACGAGTGTTGCCGCATCAAACCGCTCGAAGTCATGCAGGAGTCGATGGGTCGGCAGGATCCGTAGGCCCGGGTCGCGAACATCCACCAGGAGTACGAGGACGTAGTTGAAGGCAGCATCGGGCGGCGCTTTCGGATGCTCAAGCCGTTGTTTGTCCCGGAAATTCAGCGCGGTCTCATAGCGATGATGGCCGTCGGCAATGTAGAGGCGAGAGGCACCGAACACCTCGCCAAGCTCGTGAAACCGCTTGGTGCCGTCCAGGGACCAGACGGTGTGCTGGTCACCGCCTTCGCCGGTGACCGATAGGCGTGGCGCGTGGGTCATCACGGGCGCGATGATCGGACCAATCGCCGATCGCGGATCCTCGTAGAGCGCAAAGACCGGGCTCAGGTTGGCCTCGACCGCGCGCGTCAGTGAGAGCCGGTCCGCCTTGGCACGGGCGTGCGTCTGCTCGTGGGGCAGCACACCTCGGCCGAACGGTTCGAGTTCGGCCACTCCCAAGATGCCGTGCCGGACCGCAGATTGACCGCTGACCGGGTCGACGAATTGATGCCGATAGACATAAAGGGACGGGCTCGCTTCCCGCCGCAGGATGCCGTCCCTCAACCATTGTTGGAAGAAGGCGGCCGCGCGGGTGTACTTGTTGTCCTCCGGCGTGTCGGACGGGCGCACCTCACCGGCGATGAGCCGCACGACGTTGTGGGCATCCTGCCGGTAATAGCGCCGCTGGTCCACCGGAGTGATGACGTCGTAGGGCGGCGCAAGCACACGAGACAGGTCAACCCGTTCCGGGTCATAGAGAATCCCCTGGAACGGCCGGACCGTGGCCATGGGTCTTAGAGGCTGACGGAGAGCACGTCCGCCATCCCGGGGATCCGGCGGATATCCGCCAGGATCGATTCCGGGACCGGATCGTCGACCGACAGGATCATCACCGCGTCGCCGCGCGGACGGTCCCGTCCCACCTGCATGCTGGCGATGTTGATGTTCTTCTGACCGAGGAAGGTGCCGATGGCGCCGACGATGCCAGGCCGATCGGCATGCCAGCTCATCAAGAAGGTGCCATGCGGGACCAGGTCGATCCGGAAATCGTTGAAGGTGACAATGTGCGGCTCGTTGAGGAGCAGCGTCCCGCCGACCCGCGTCGTGCCATGCTCGCCGATCGCTTGCAGACTGATGAGATTGGCGAATTCACTGGCCCGGGCGCCACGCTGCTCGACCACCGTAATGCCGTGGGCGGCTGCGACCGTCCGGGCATTGACGGGGTTGACCCTCTCGGCGCTGAACCGGCTCAGAAAGGCCGTCAACAGCGCGGCGGTGAGCACCGAGCAGTCGTAGTCCGCGATTTCGCCGGCGTAATCGACGTGGAGCCGAGACGCAGGCTGCCGTCCCACTTGGGCGTAGAACCGTCCGATGCCCTCCGCGACCGGGATGAACGGCCGCAGGAAGGCCATCGCCTCCGGCAGCGCCACCGGGGCGTTGAGGGAGAAGCGGGGCAGACCGCCATCGAGCACGGCGATTACCTGGTCGCTGATCTCGAGGGCCACGCTGATCTGCGCTTCCTCGGTTGAGGCGCCAAGGTGCGGCGTGGTGATCACCTGAGGCAGCGACAGCAGCGGGTTCTCGCCCGGCGGTTCCTGTTCGAAGACATCGATGGCCGCCCCGGCGACCTGGCCGTCGCGCAGCGCGTCCCGGAGCGCCGACTCATCAACAATCCCGCCGCGGGCGACATTGATCAGGCGAACGCCGGGCTTGGCCAGGGCCAACGCTCGAGCATCAACCAGGTGATGGGTTTCGCGCGTCAACGGCACATGCAACGTCACGAGGTCCGCCTCCGCCATCAGCTGGTCGAATGGCACCAACTTGACATTCAGCTGGGCGGCGCGTTCCTCGGATAGCACCGGATCGGTCGCGATGACGCGCATTCCGAAGGCCTGCGCCCGGTGGGCCACTTCTCGACCGATGCTCCCGAGGCCGACGACGCCCAAGACCTTATCGCGAAGTTCGGTGCCCAGGAAGCGCGAGCGTTCCCACCGGCCGGCCTTGACCGCCTGGTCGGCCTGTGGGATGTGACGGGCGAGGGCCAGCATCATCGCCATCGTGTGCTCGGTGGCGGCGATCGTGTTTCCCGATGGGGCGTTGACGACCAGCACGCCCGCCCTCGTGGCGGCCTCGACATCGATGTTGTCCACCCCGGCACCGGCGCGGCCAATGACCTTGAGACGGGTGCCGGCCTGGATTACCCTGGCATCGACCCGGGTCTCGCTACGCACGATGAGCGCGTCGTACTCCGGGATGCGGGCGACTAGCGCGGCTGGGCTCTGCTTCAACTCGACGTCAACGTCGGCATGCTCGCGCAGCCGGGCGATCCCCGCCTCGGCGATCGGGTCGGCGACGAGGACGCGCGGCACCGAGCTCAGGCGACGAGGCTGGGCTCGGACGACTGCAACGCGCGGCGGGCCGCGGTCAGCGCCGCCCCTTTCGTGACCGTATGCCCTTGCGCCTCGAGCCCTCGCTCCAGCGCTTCGACCGTGGCGACGACGTCGGGCTCGTAGACGGCGCCAAGATGGCCGATCCGGAAGATCTTGCCGGACAGCTTTCCCTGCCCCTCACCGACCACCAGGCCGAGCTCGCGCCAGGTCTTGAACACGGCTTCCGACTTCTCGCCGCTCAGCGCCTCGGGGAAAAACACCGCCGTGACGGTCGGCGACGCGAATTCCGGCGCGCTGGCGAGCAGACGCAACCCCAGCGCGCTCGCGGCGGCCCGGAACGCGGCGGCCACGCGCAAGTGCCGCTGGTAGATGGCTGGCAGGCCTTCTTCGCGCATCATCACGAGCGCCTCGCGCAACCCAAAGAGGATGCTCATGGCCGGCGTCGTGAAGGTCATCCCCTTGGACTGCATTTTCTTCGCCCGATCCCAATCGAAATAGAAGCGGGGCGCGCGGGCACTGGCTTGCCGCTGCCAGGCCGCCTTGCTGACGCTCAGCACGGTGACACCAGGTGGGAGCATCCAGCCCTTTTGCGATGCCGTGATCGCCACATCGACTCCCCAGCGATCCACCGGCAGGGCGATCGACCCGATGGAGCTGACACCGTCGACCACCAGCAGCCGCTTGTGTTGTTTGACGACCTCCGCCAGCGACTGCAGCGGATTGGTCACGCCCGTCGAGGTCTCGTTGTGGGTGATGAGCACGGTGGCGATGTCCGGCTCACGGCTCAGCAGAGCGTCGAGATCTTCTGGATCGGCGGCTTCGCCCCAGGGCAGCGTCAAGCGAGCGACATCGGCGCCAAACGCCTCCGCCAGGTCTGCGAAACGATCACCAAACGCGCCGATCGTCACGGCGAGGACCCGGTCGCCCGGCGAAACGATGTTGGCGACGGCGCTTTCCAAACCGCCGGTCCCGCTCGCGGGGAAGATCAGCATGTCGTTCTCGGTCTGAAATGCCCAGCGCAGACCGGTTTCCAGCTCGGGAAGAAGGGCTCTGAACTCGGGACCGCGGTGGTTGATCATCGGGGCGGCCATCGCCCGCTGCACACGGTCCGGAACGGGGGTCGGCCCGGGAATTCGCAGCTGCGGGTGCTGAATCATGGGCCCTAGCTTACCGTCCGGGCCCCAGGTCGTTTATCGCCGCGAGACCGATCGGCGCCGGCGATAGCTCCGCCGGCGATAGGTGGGCGGTTGCGGGATCCGTGCCTGGCGGCGGATCGCGGCGCGCATCACGATGAAGAGGAGCACGATGCCGCCGGTGATCACACCCCAACGAGTGGCGGTGGCGGTGCGTGTCGCATCGGCTGCCGCGGCCGCGTCGGCCTGGTGCTGGGCGGCGGCGGCGGCCTCGGCATGGGCGAGAAGCAGTCTGGTTTGCTCGATCTGAGGGTCCGCGGCGAGCATCCCCTGAAAGATCCCCATCGCGATGGCATCCCGAAAGTCGTCCTGCAGGAGCAGGCTCCGCTCCCGCGGATTCGTCAGGTAGGCGGGCTCGACCGTGGCGGTCGGGATGTCGGAACGGACCCAGAGCTCGGGCTTCGAGACCACGCCGTCATCCGCGATCTGAAAACGCTTCAGGGTCTGCGCGAGACCGGCGTCAATCGCCTGTGCAAAGGCAACGCTGTCCGGCTTTGGGTAAAAGACGGCCGCGCCGTTGATGGACGGATCGCCGTCAAAGGCGTTGACGTGCAGGCTCACGAACATCTGCGCGTTCGCAGCATGCACGCGGTTCCAGCGCTCCGATATCTCGACGTACTGGTCACCGGTGCGGGTCAGGACGACTTTCACCTTCTCTCGCTGCAGCAGGCTCCGGAGCCGGAAGGCGAGGTCGAGCGTGATGTCCTTCTCCATGATGCTGCCGACCACGACGCCCGGATCCCAGAGCTGGGTTGGGTCACTGGTGGGGCTGCCGCCATGCCCCGGATCGATCGCGATCACGTAGGGCGAGGGCATGGCAAACGAGGGCTCCGCAGCTGTTGCCCGAGCCGTTGACATGGACGTTAGCAAGACGACCCCGGCCGCGAGCACGACCGGGAGGCGCGGGAGACGCAACTACTTCGCAGTATAAGGCGCGAAATTAAGAAGTCTTGAGAGCCCCCACCCTGCCCTCCCCCAGAGGGGGAGGGAAATTATCCCTGCACGCCCCGACGCGGACGGAATTTAGCGCTGGTCGGCGGTGTAGGGGAGCAGCGCCACGTGCCGGGCCCGCTTCAGCGCGACCGCGAGGCGGCGCTGGTGGCGGGCGCAGGTTCCGGTGACACGACGCGGAAGGATCTTGCCTCGCTCGCTCACGAAGCGGCGCAGGCGCGATACCTCCTTGTAGTCGATCAGGTGGACCTTCTCGACGCAGAAGTTGCAGACCTTCTTGTGTGGTTTGCGATCGCGCTTATCAGTCGGTGGCGGCATGGTTCCTTATCAATCGCTCCTAGAAGGGGATATCGTCCGGATCGACATCGCGCGCCGGCTCCTCGTGGTGGGTGGTCGCCGCGGCAACACCCGTCTCGACCGGTTCAGCAGCCGCAGCCTGTGGCTGCGATTGGCTGCGCGGCTCGAGGAACTGGATCTCGGTCGCGTTCACTTCGGTGGTCTTGCGCTTCTGGCCGTCCTGGCCTTCCCAGGACCGCGTCTGCAGCCGGCCCTCGACGTAAACCAAGCTGCCCTTGTGCAGGTACTGGCCGGCAATCTCCGCCAGGTTCCGCTTGCCAATGTTCCAAACCACGACGTTGTGGTAATCGGTGTATTCCTTCTTCTCGCCGTCTGGACCCTGCCCATAGCGATTCGTGGCGAGGGAGAACGACGTCACGGGGGAACCGCTCGGCGTGTAGCGCATCTCGGGATCGCGGGTAAGGCGGCCAATGAGCATCACTTTGTTCAGGTTCATGATTTCCCCTCATCTTGTCGAACCAGTAAATGGCGGAAGACGGTGTCGGAAATCTTCAAGACGCGCTCGACCTCCTGGACCTTGGCCTGCTCGAGGTCGAA
>DATBYO010000058.1:0-2157 GCA_036513655.1 Candidatus Dormiibacterota bacterium
CCTGCCCGGCAGCATCGTCTCCGTCGAGCCGAGGTATGAGAATTTCATCGGTGGCAAGTGGTTGGCGCCAACGCACGGCAAGTACCGCGTGGACTTGGCCCCGGCGACCGCCGGTCCGATCACCGAGGTGGCCGACTCCACACCAGAGGACGTCGAGCTCGCGCTGGACGCTGCCCACGCAGCGAAGGACGCCTGGGGCGAGGCGTCAGCAACCGAGCGGGCGAAGGTGCTCAACGCGATCGCTGATGCGATCGAGAAGAACCAGGACATGCTGGCGGTCGCTGAGAGCTGGGAGAACGGCAAGCCGGTCCGCGAGACGCTGGCGGCCGACATTCCCCTGGTGGTCGATCACTTCCGCTACTTCGCCGCCGCGGCGCGTGCCGAGGAGGGACGCTCGACTGAGATCGAGAAGGATCTGGTCGCTTTTCACTTCCGGGAGCCGCTGGGTGTTGTCGGTCAGATCATCCCGTTCAACTTCCCGCTGCTGATGGCGGCGTGGAAGCTCGCGCCGGCGCTGGCGGCGGGCAACTGTTCGGTGATCAAGCCTGCCTCGCCGACGCCCTGGTCGATCCTGAAACTGATGGAGACGATCGAGGACGTCCTGCCGCAGGGCGTGATCAACGTCGTGACCGGTCCCGGTGCGGAGATCGGCAAGGCGCTGGCAGCGAACCCGCGTATCGCAAAGGTGTCCTTTACCGGTGAGACGGTAACCGGCCGGCTGATCATGCAGTACGCGGCGCAGAACCTGATCCCGTCCACCGTCGAGTTGGGTGGCAAGTCGCCCAACATCTTCTTCAACGACGTGATGGCTCATGACGACGAGTTCCTGGACAAGGCGATCGAGGGTCTGGTTCTGTACGCGTTCAACAAGGGCGAAGTGTGCACCTGCCCGTCGCGGGCGCTGATCCAGGCCGATATCTACGACGAGTTCATGGCCCGCTGCCTGGAACGCATCGCCCGCATCAAGCAGGGCAATCCGCTGGACACTGACACCCAGCTCGGCCCGCAGGTCTCAGCGCAGCAGATGGAGAAAATCGCCTCCTACGTCGACATCGGCCGCAACGAGGGCGCCGAGGTGCTCATCGGCGGCCAGCGCGCCAGCGTGGCGGGGGCGGAATTCGCCGACGGCTATTACTACCAGCCGACGGTGCTGAAGGGCGACAACAAGATGCGGGTGTTCCAGGAGGAGATCTTCGGCCCCGTGCTGGCGGTCACCACCTTCACCGACGACGCGGACGCCCTGGCGATCGCGAATGACACCCTCTACGGGCTGGGCGCCGGCGTCTGGACCCGAGACGGCACCCGGGCCTACAAGATGGGCCGCGGCATCAAGGCCGGTCGCGTCTGGACGAATTGCTACCACCAGTACCCGGCAGGTGCCTCCTTCGGTGGCTACAAGATCTCGGGCATCGGCCGCGAGAACCACCTCATGATGCTGGATCACTACAGTCAGACGAAGAACTTGCTCGTCAGCTACAGCACCAAACCACTCGGGCTGTTCTAGGCCCGTGATGTCCAAGCCGATGGTGCTGGCCCGCATCACCGCAACCCCGGCCGCGCGCGAGGCGATCCGCCTCCTGCGCGCCGCCCGAGGTGGCCCGGTGATGTTCGTTCAATCCGGCGGCTGCTGCGCAGGCAGCACACCGATGTGCTTTCCCGCCGGAGAATTCCTCATCGGCGACATCGACGTCCTGCTCGGCGAGATCGACGGATGCCCGTTCTACATCGACAAGCGCCTAGACCAAGCCTGGCACCAGGAGCAGTTCCTGCTCGATGTCGCCTCCGGCGAACCCGAAGACTTCTCCCTGCCAGCCGGGGACAACCTTCACTTCGTCACCCGCTCCCCGGCCTGCATCTCGCCGAGTGCATCCGACGTAAACGTCCTTTCCGCTACCCCTGACAGGAACACATCATGAGAGCAGCAGTTGTCACCGATTTCCATTCGCCCTTGCAAATGCAGGATCTTCCGATCCCCGAGCCCGGCGCGGGTGAGGTACTAGTCCGGATCGAGACGAGCGGCCTGTGCCACACCGACATCCACGCCGCCCACGGCGACTGGCCGGTCAAGCCGACACCGCCGTTCATTCCCGGACACGAGGGCGTCGGTTACGTCGAGAAGCTCGGCACCGGTGTGAGCACCCGTGCGATCGGCGACCG
>DATBYO010000059.1:0-3712 GCA_036513655.1 Candidatus Dormiibacterota bacterium
CGGCAGATGGCGTTTCTCAGCCACCTCGCGTTCACCCTCAGCATCGCGTACGCGCAGACGGTGCGGCCGTTTGCGGATCCACGGCTGGGGGGCCCTGGGTTTCGGGGCATGGTTCGTCTGGCCGAGGGCGACCCCACCCTCTACGAGGACATCACGGCGACTAATCGCGGCCCCCTCGTCGAGGCGATCGATCGCTTCGCGGAGGTCCTGCATGACTACCGCGATCGCATTGACCGCGGCGACCGCGTGGGCGAGCTCTTCGCGCAGGGCGCGCATGCTGCGCACTGACGTGGAATCGGCGCATATCGTTGAGCCGGCAACCAGCGTTGCCGGTGAGCTACGAGTGCCCGGCGATAAGTCGATTGCACACCGCGCCTTGATGCTCGCGGCGATGGCCCAAGGCGAAAGCCGCATTGACGGGCTTCCCGAGGGTGAGGACGTGGCGGCGACAGTCGCCTGCCTCCGCGGCCTCGGCGTCAACATCGATCGCACAGGCGGCCCGGCGCGAGTCCATGGCGGGGGCTGGCGATCGTTTAGCCCTCCACACGGGCCGCTGGATTGCGCCAATTCCGGGACCACCATGCGCCTGTTGCTGGGCCTACTCGCTGGAAGCTGGGTGTCCGCGACCTTGGACGGTGACGCGTCGCTCAAGCGACGACCGATGGCGCGGGTCGTCGAACCACTGCGCACCATGGGGGCGAGGATCGAATCACGCGAGGGCCGCGCTCCGCTCACGGTGACCGGAATGCGGCTGCAGGGACGCCGCCTCGTGCTCTCACTGCCGAGTGCCCAGGTGAAGAGCGCGCTCCTCCTGGCTGGGCTTTCCGCCAGTGGTCCGACCACGGTCGTGGAACCCGTTGCCACCCGCGACCACACCGAACGGCTCCTGCGCGCAATGGGGACCGATGTCCACCAGGCAGCCGGCGCCGTCGAAATCAGGCCGTCGCATCAACCGCTGCGTCCGATCAGCCTGTCGATCCCAGGCGACTTCTCGTCGGCGGCCTTCTGGATGGCGGCTGCGGCGCTTCGACCGGGCTGGTCGGTCACCATTCGCGAGGTCGGACTGAATCCGAGCCGGACGGCATTCCTCCAGCTGCTGCAGTCGATGGGTGCCGAGATCCACGTCGATGCGATCGACGCGGCCATCGAGCCGCTTGGTTCCGTGACCGTAACGGGCCGTCCGTTGCGGGCCGTGACCATAGGTGCCGCCGATGTGGCGGCTGCGATCGATGAAATCCCGGCGCTGCTCAGCGTGGCGACCCAGGCGGAGGGGACGACCGTCATCGAAGGCGCTGCCGAGCTTCGTGTCAAGGAGAGCGATAGGCTGGCGACCATGGCGGAGGGCCTCCGCCGGATGGGCGCGAACGTCGACGAGCGTGCTGACGGTGTGAGTATCCGTGGGCAGGCGAACCTTCACGGCGCCACCGTCGAGTCGCACGGCGATCATCGCATCGCGATGGCGCTCGCCGTTGCCGGACTGGTAGCGTCTGGTCCAACCACGGTCGAGGACGCAGACTGCGTCGCCGTCTCGTATCCGGACTTCTTCACCGACTTGCAGGGGCTGGCAAAATGACCTCCACCATCCTGCTTCTCGGGGACCCTGTTTCCAGCAGCCTGTCGCCGGGATTTCAGCACGCCGCCTTCATGGCATTGGGCATCGATTGCACCTACGTCGCTCGAGAGGTGCCCCCAGCGGGACTCGTCGCAGTGATCGACGAGATCCGCGCGGATGATCGGATTCTCGGCGCGAACGTCACCATTCCGCATAAGGAAGCGGTCATCCCTTTGCTCGACGACCTCGATCCGCTGGCACGTAAGGTCGGAGCGGTCAACACCATCAGCCGGCAGGGGGCGCGACTGAAGGGCTGGAACACGGATGTTGGGGGATTCCAGCGCGCCCTTCACGAACAATTTCCCTCCCCCGCTCGCGGGGGAGGGCAGGGTGGGGGCCATCAACGGATCGCGATTATCGGCGCGGGGGGCGCCGCGCGGGCGGTTGTCGCCGCCCTCCAGCCCACGGCGGAGCAGGTCTGGGTGATCGCGCGGCATATGGATCAGGCGCGACGCCTGTGCGCAGATCTGGACATCGTGCGCGGCGGGCCCGTCGGAATGGACAAAATGCAGGAAACAATCGCGGGCGCGGACCTGGTCGTCAACGCGACACCAACCGACCTTCCGCCCGTCGACTGGCTACGACCCGATCAACGCCTCTTCGACCTTCGGAGCCGCCGGTCGGCTGAGGGTCGCGCCATGCTCTTGCACCAGGGTGCCGCGTCATTTGAGATCTGGACCGGCCGACCGGCGCCTCTTCTTGTGATGCGCACAACGCTCGAGCGCTCGGCAGCGTCGGTGTCGGCATGACACTCCGGCTGCTGACCGCCGGCGAGTCGCACGGTGAAAGACTTACCGTCATCCTCGACGGTGTTCCTGCCGGGTTGACCGTGCGCGAGGAAGACCTCGCCCGCGACCTGACCCGGCGTCAAGGTGGGCACGGCCGCGGCGGGCGGATGGCGATCGAGCACGACGCCGCCCACATCGTGGCCGGCGTGCGCGGTGGGTTGACGCTGGGCTCGCCGATCACGCTCGAGATCGCCAACCGCGACTGGGAGAACTGGCGCCAGGTGATGGCGGTCGACGCCGCGGAGGTGAAGCGCAAACCGATCACGCGGGTCCGCCCGGGCCATGCCGATCTGGCGGGCATGCTCAAGTACGGCGCCGACGACGCCCGCGACGTACTCGAGCGGGCCAGTGCGCGCGAGACGGCGGCGCGGGTGGCGGCCGGAGGCGTGGCGAAGCTGCTGCTCCAGGAATTCGGCATTCACGTGCGTAGCTACACGCGCTCCGTCGGGGCAATCGAGGCGACGGTGCCACCATCGATTTCGTGGGACGCCGTTGAAGCGTCGCCGGTCCGCACTCCGGACGAAGCGGCGGGGGAGGCCATGGTTGCGGCCATCGACGCGGCCCGTGGGCGCGGCGACACGCTGGGCGGTGTCTTCACGGTGATCGCCGACGGCGTGCCGCCCGGCCTCGGCAGCTACCGCCAGTGGGACACGCGTCTCGACGGCTTGCTCGCCCAGGCGATCGTGAGCATTCCGGCCTGTAAGGCGGTCGCGATCGGCGATGGGGTGGAGGGGGCAGGCCTGCCTGGCTCGCAGGTCCACGACGTCCCGGTCTACGACAACCGGCGACTCAGGCACGAGACCAATCGCGCCGGCGGACTGACCGGCGGCGTCAGCAACGGGGAGCCGCTGGTGGTGCACGGATACATGAAGCCAATCTCGACCCTGCTCAAGCCCCTGGCCACCGTCGATGTGAAGACCAAAGAGCCGGCGCGCGCCCACTACGAGCGCAGCGACATCTGTGTGGTGCCCGCCGCCGGCGTGGTCGGCGAGGCGATGGTCGCCCTAGTCCTCGCGGGCGTATTGCTCGAGAAGTTCGGCAGCGACTCGATGAGGGAGCTCCATCGCAACGTCGAGAGTTATCTGCAGGAAATGCGCCGTTGAACAACGTCGTCCTGGTTGGCTTCATGGGGAGTGGGAAGTCCACCGTGGGTCCGCAGCTGGCGCAACGAATGGACCGGCCGTTCGTCGACCTCGACGATGTGATCGAGGCCGATGCCGGGCGATCGGTCGCCGAGATCTTTTCGAGCGAGGGCGAGGCCGGCTTCCGCGAGCGCGAAGCGCGCTGCCTTCAACAGGCCCTCGAACGGAAG
>DATBYO010000060.1:0-11699 GCA_036513655.1 Candidatus Dormiibacterota bacterium
TACGACAAGGCCTACTACCTGGCGCCGGAAGAGACGGGCGCCAAGGCCTTCGTCCTGCTGCGGCAGGCGTTGGAGCAGACGGGGCGCGCCGCGGTCGCCAAGGTCGCGATCCGCGACAAGGAGAGTCTCTGTCTCGTCCGGCCCTACCAGGATGTGCTGTCGATGGAGACGATGTTCTACGCGAACGAGATCCGGTCGACCCAGGACATCGCGGTCGACGAACTCAAGGTCTCGCCCAAAGAACTGCAGATGGCGGTCTCGTTGATCGAGAACCTCAGCGACACCTTCGAAGCGGAGCGATACGAGGACGAATACCAGGCTGCGCTCAAGCAGGTCATCGAGGCGAAGGTCGCGGGCGCGCCGTTGCCGGAAGCCCCGACCGAGGAGGGCGCGAAGGTGGTCGACCTGATGGAGGCCCTGCGCGCCAGCATCGAGGCGACCAAGAACAAACGAGCGAGGCCCGAAGGCAAACCGGCAAGCGCCAGCCGCAACGGATCGCGGCGGCGCCGCAAGAGCGCTTGAGCTAACGCATCGAGGGCGTGTTCGTCACGCCGACCAGGAGGCCCTCCCGGCTGAGAAAGCGGGTGACCACCTGACCCCACGGCTCCTTCCGCGCGGCCACCAACAGTTCGTACCCCCGTGCCGCCAATTCGCCGGTCGCCGCGTCGACGTCCTCCACATCGAACTCGATCCAGGCCTGCGGCACCGGGAGATGCTCAGGCCATTGGCTGGACCCGAAGCAGGACTCAGCAGCCTGGGACAGCGGCCAAACCGCCAGGTGCTTGACCCCATCGACCGCTTCGGTGTGCAAGTAGTCACCGTCCTCCTCGAACACCAGTCCGAGTGTTTGCTGATAGAGCCGGCGGGCCGCCCCCACGTCTGACGCGATCGGGCCAAATCCGGCGACGAAGAGCACTTTCACGTCTTGAACCTCCTTCGCTTGATATGCGACTCAGGGCCAGAAGAGGTGGCCGAGCAGCATTCCGATGACGACCGCCATCACGTAGCTGAAGCGCGGGTAGGCTCGCACCAGGGACCGGATCACGTTCGTGATCGGATCCTGCCCTTTGCCGAGCGCGATCGTCTCGCTGACCATCATCACGAAGATCACGCCGACGAAGAGCGTCGCGATCAGCGACAGGACCGCGCCCGGGCTAATTTGCAGCACGCCGACTTACCAGGTCGCGGAAGGTGCGCGGGACCGGCGCGAGGAGTCCGGTGGCCGGCCCCCAAAGAAAATGACCCAGCACGATCCCGACCAGGATCGCGATCACGAACGCGAGCCCGGGAACGTCGTGCACCGCCTCACGAAAGTAGTCAGAGATCGGCTTGTTGCCGGTAAACAGAGCCCAGGTCTCGAAGACCATGAGCAGGAAAATCGCCCCAACCAGAGCGGTGACCATCAAGGAGAACAGGCTGCCGCGCTTGAGGATCACCGGGGCAAGCGCATCAACGCCGCCGCGCGGCTGGCACTAGCCCTTCCAGTCGACGAGGAACTCTTTCTCCTTCTCCTCGACCTTTGCGCCGATCATTGGATGGAGTTCGATGGCCGGCGAGTACCGACTGGCTGGGACCGTCCGTCCCAGCGCCTCGGCCATCGCGCGCACGTAATGCGGGCCGCCACCACAGCAGATGCCGATGTAATTGACACCCAGCGATTTCGCCCGGCGGGCGTAATCCGCCATCTCGAATCGCGTACAGAGAAAGGGCTCGAGCGCAATCGGAAAGATGTTCGCTCCGTCGGCCGTTTTCAGGGACTCGAACGTCGGCATCGCGGCCTCGGTCTTATAGGGAACCGGCTGGGCCGCGACGAAGCCGCTGACCCGACTGCGGACCTGTTCGATGATCGGCAGCATGGTTGCCGGCCCCCGATCACAATTCAATCCGACGATATCGGCCCCCTGGTCGGCCAGGATCTTGCAGGCGTCGACGTAGTCGTAACCATCCCAGGTTTGATGCGGCCGGGTGGTGGCCAGCGTCACCATCGCCGGCAGCCTGAGCTCCTTGATCACCTGCAGCGCGATCAGGGCTTCGCCGAGATAGTCATTGGTCTCCGCGATCACGAAATCGATTCCCTCGTCAACCGCCCAGGACAGCTGCTCTTCGTACATGGCGCGGACCACGCGAGACGATGCCTCCTTGTCCTTCGGGTCGTAGGCCCAGGTGTTGCAGATGTCTCCAGCAACCAGGGCATCGCCTTCCCGAGCGACTTCGTTGGCGAGCCGCACCGCCTGCCGGTTCATCGCCTCGAGGTCGTTTTCGCGGCCGACGTCCTTCAGCTTTCCGCGGTGCGCGTAGTAGGTGAGCGCCACCATGACGTCAGCGCCGGCCCGTAGAAACTCTCGGTGGAGCTCCCGGAGGGCGTCGGGAAAGTCGAGGACGACTTCGGGCACGTACGGCCCGGCCTTGATGTAGCCTCGCCGCTCGAGCTCAAAAACGTAACCTTCCGCCCCCAGCACCACGCCGGTCTTCAGCCGCTGGAGGATGCCGCGTCCGCTTCTAGCCGGCACGGCTGGGCTCAAAACGCTCGGGAGCGAAGCGCGAAATGTCCAGCGCCGTTGCCCGCTCGAACGCAAGTTCCATCAGCGTCCGGCCGATGAGTGGCGCAAATTTGTAGCCGGTGCCACGCCAGCCGGCCCCAACCGCTCCGCCGGGCAGGCCGGGGATCGCTCCCAGGATGAAGTTGTCATCTGCCACCAGATCATACGAGCACTGGTCAGCCCCCTCGACATCGACCACCCGGGCGTCCTGGAGCTCCGGCATGCACTCGGCGACAAAGCTTTCCACGCTCGTAATCGAGGTCACCTGGCGGCGCACGTCGGGCGGATTGTAGTACCCGATCTTCACCCCGGGCGTTTTTCCCTCGAGCATCGGGTGGCCGTAGATGCCGACGTCGAGATAGGCGAAGACGGGGAGCCGGTCCGGGGTGAACATCGCGCGCTTGGCGGGCGGCGGGATCAGGTATTTCGACTCACTCGGCCGATCCGGCCGCAGAGGAAGCCGCAGCTCGCAGCCCTCGATCCTGGCGAGCAGCGCATTGGTACCCAGCCCGGCGGTCAGGACGAGCCGCTCGGCGACACGCTCCCCGGCGGAGGTGTCGATGGCAATCAGGTCTTGCCGCCGCCGGATCCGGTGGATGGCGGTGTTCTCTTCGATCGCCACCGCGGCCCCGTGCAGGCGCCTCAGCAGCGCCGCCGTGATGGGCGGGACGTGGAGAAAGCCCGCCTCGACGTCCAGCCGGCCGATGTCGGCGTCGAACTGGGGGAAACGCGCGCGGAGTCCATCGCGGGTAAAGGCTTGGGTCTTGAGCTGCAGGCCTTCGAGGACACGGTAGCTTTGCTCCGCGTAGGTCTCCGACAGGGCGGGTGTGACGTTCGCCTTGGCAATGTTCAGGCAGCCGCATTCGATGAAGAAGGATTCGCCGGTTTGACCCTGAAAATCGAGCCACAGTTTGCGGGCCTCAAAGGCGAGCCGGGCGTAGACCGGATCGAGGTAGTCGCTGCGAATCGACCGCGTCAGGCTGAAGGAGGCGGCCCTCGGATCGCCCAGTCGCCATTGGTCCAGGAGCAGGACCGATGCCCCCCGCCGGCGGGCGAAATCCGCGGTAAAGAGGCCCATGACGCCGGCACCGATGACGGCCAGGTCGTACACGGTGTCGGCCAAGGTCCTGGGGTCCGAAAAGCCTGAGTTAGGCCCGGCCGCTCAGCTGGCGAGCCGCTCTGAATCCCGGGTGCAGTACCGCGGGTAGTGGGCGCGGTAGCCGAGCAGCCACCCGACCGGGGCCAGCGCCGGGAGCCCGAGGCGCAACCATAGAGGTCGACCCAACGGCCGGGTCTCCCGGCGGTACGCGGCGGCAATCACCGCCCACTGCAGCATGTTCCCGATGCCGCGAAGGTGGTGGCGGCCATCGCGAGCCAGGCCGAAAGTGGTTTCCGAGAACTCCTGCTTCAGCATCCCCGGCCGGAACTCGACAAGCAGGTGGGTCTCGACGGCTCCGGCGTTCCAGAGGCAGTGGGCCGTTCGCCGCGGCACTGTCAATTGCTGGCCCGGCCCAAGCTCGAACCGGGCCCCGTGGATGGAAAACGACGCCGTGCCCGAGATCACGGTGAAGTGCGACTCCTGGAGAGGATGGACGTGGGGATCGCCAACCGTTCCGCCGGGCGCGAGCCAGGACTCGTACTGAACCAGCTCGCCGTTCGTCTCCGGAGCCGTTTTTAGGAAGCGGATCCGTTCGCCATGGAGGGGGTTTTCGATGATCGGACCGACGATGAGCGGCGTCACCTCGTTGGAGTGTTTTGCGGAGTATAGAAGAAGACGCTTGCCGGCGCAATAAATTGCGCCACTCTGTGCAATACTGCCGTCAACTCGCCCGTGAAACCCCTCGTTTTCGCGAATTTCCTCGCGCCGAACATGACCTCCGTCTACGCTGACGTCGCGGCGCGGGTCGGCCGGGCGCTCGGAGCGCCGGCCCGGCTGATCGAAGGTAACAGCTGGGAGCGGCTACGAGATGGCTCCGTCGACGTGGCGTTCCTCTGCGGACTTCCCTACGTCCGACTTTGCGGGGAGGAGCCGGGCTTGCTGCGACCGCTGGCGGCCCCGATCCTGAACGAGGCACGCTACCAGGACCGGCCGGTGTATTTCTCCGACGTCATCGTCCGCTGCGACAGCCCCTTCCGTTCGTTCGGCGACCTTCGTGGGCACAGCTGGGCCTACAACGAACCGGGATCCTTCTCGGGCTGCCTATTGGTCCGTCATCACCTGATGCAGATGGGCGAGACGGAGGCATTCTTCGGCCGCCTGACCTTCTCGGGCCGGCACCAGGAGTCGATCCGGCAGGTGCTCACCGGCGGCGTGGACGCGTCGGCGATCGACTCCCACGTCCTCGGCGTCGAGCGATTGCGAAACCCGGATCTCGCGGCGGAAATCCGGGTGCTTATCTCCCTCGGCCCATCGACCGTCCCCCTGGTCGCCACCACGTCCAGGGTTCCCCAGGCGGTGCACGAGGGGGTTCGCGACGCCCTCTGCGCACTTGGAGGAGACCCCGTCAGCCGGGACGTTCTGGCCAGCGGTCTGATCCGGCGCTTCACGCCAATCGACGACCGCGCCTACGACGACATCCGCCAGAAGATGGCGGTGGTCGATCAGCGGCGGGCGCCTTCCAGTTCGGCCGGAACCCGCTGAATCGCCGCAACGAACGATTGCGGCGTAAGCACCCCGCGGAACCGATCGCCGTCGACCACCGCCACCCAGTTGGCCTGGTGGATCAGCATCTGGGAGAACGCATCGTAGAGCGTCCGGTCGGCGGCGACGATCGCATCCAGCGGACGCGCCCGATCCCCGACGCGACCGTCGCCGGTGGCGTCCTCACGATCCAGCTCGCCGACCGGCTTGCCAGTTCGGTCGACGACGATGACTCGAGTCCAGCGGCTGTCGAGCACCGCGCGCGCTTCGGCCAGGGAATCGTCGGCGTGGACGACCGGCGGGCGCTCCAGCGCATTCAGATCGATGGCCGTTACCGACAACCGCTTCAGTCCGCGATCCGGGCCGAGGAGGTCGACCACCAGATCGGACGCCGGTTTTGCCAGGATGGCCGCCGGCGTGTCGTATTGCTCGAGGCGGCCCGCATTCATGACAGCGATTCGGTCACCCAGCTTGATCGCCTCGTCGATGTCGTGCGTAACGAACACGACCGTCTTTTTGACTTCTCGCTGGATCCGCAGGAACTCGTTCTGCAGGCGTTCCCGCGCGATCCGGTCGATGGCCCCGAACGGCTCATCCATGAGAAGGACGGGAGGATCGGCACCCAGCGCCCGGGCCACCCCAACTCGCTGACGCTGCCCGCCCGAGAGTTGGTGCGGATATCGATGCGCGAATTGCTTCGGATCAAGGCCCACCAGCTCGAGCAGCTCATCGACGCGCCGGCGGATCCTCTCCTTGTCCCAGCGAAGCAACCTGGGCACCGTGGCGACGTTGTCGGCGATGCTCATGTGCGGAAACAGGCCGACGTTTTGGATCACGTACCCCATCCGTAGCCGCAGGACCACCGGGTCGACATGGGTGACGTCCTGCTCATCGTGAAAGATCCGTCCCTCGCTCGGCTCGATCAGCCGGTTGATCATCTTGAGGGTAGTGGTCTTCCCGCAGCCCGACGGCCCCACCAACATGGTCAGCTGGCCGGTGTGGAACTCGATCGTCAGCTCGCGAACGGCTACCTGCCCGCCCGGAAAGCGCTTGGTGACCTTCTCCAGCCTAATCATTAGAAACTTCTACTTTAAGTTGATTGCCTCCAAAGGGCCCTGCTAGCATGCGGCAATGCTCGCCACCGGGGTCGGGGGGGCGGTCGAGGACCCATGGATCCGGTGGTCCTGGATATCGGGGCACGTCGACGTCATTACCGCCGCGCTCCTCCAGCATATCCAGCTCACGCTGATCGCGGTCGTGATCGGCCTCCTGATCGCCATCCCCCTTGGCCTCATGGCCTGGCGAAGCCGCATCTTCCGGGGGCCGATCTTTACCTTGACCGGCATCCTCTATACGATCCCGTCGCTCGCCCTCTTCGCGTTCCTGCTGCCGTTTACGGGCCTGACCATCCTGACCGCCGAAATCGGCCTGGTCGGTTACACCCTGCTGATTCTTGTTCGCAACATCGTGGTCGGGTTGAACTCGGTGCCTGTCGACGTCCGCGAAGCCGCCCGCGGCATGGGTTTTCGCCCGCTGGCGGAGCTGGCGCGGGTCGATTTACCGCTGGCAATCCCCGCCATCATGGCCGGAGTCCGCATCGCCACCGTCACGACGATCGGCCTCGTGACCGTGACCGCCTTGATCGGCGAGGGCGGCCTGGGCAGCCTGATCTACGACGGGCTGCTCCGCGATTTCCATACCCCGCTTGTGGTCGGCACGGTGTTGTCCGTGGCCCTGGCCGTCGTCGCCGATCTGAGCCTGGCCAGTCTGCAACGGCTCGTCACTCCGTGGGCGAGAAGCCGAGCGGTGACATGAACTTCATTGGGCAGGTCGTGCAGTGGTTCCTCAGCCCAATCCACTGGCAAGGCGACGGTGGCATCCCGCACCGGACCTTCGAGCACCTCGTGATGTCCGGCATTTCCATACTCGTCGCCGCATTGATCGCCCTGCCGATCGGGATTGCGATCGGTCACTTCGGAAAAGGCGGCAACCTGGCCATCAACATCTCGAACATTGGGCGGGCGATCCCTTCGTTTGCCCTTTTGGTGCTTGCGGCGCAGTTTTTTGGGATCGCCGCGGCCTCGCAGATCGTCGGCTTTGGAGCGGTACCGGCGTTCGTAGCGCTCGTCGCCCTGGCCATCCCACCGATGGTTACCAATAGCTACGTCGGGATGCGCGAGGTCGACCCCGACGTGCGCGAAGCGGCCCGCGGCATGGGGATGCGCGAGCGCGCGGTCCTGCTGCGCGTCGAGCTGCCGATCGCGACGCCGTTCATTATGGCCGGCATCCGCACCTCGGCGGTGAACGTTGTCGCCACGGCAACGCTCGCGGCGGTGGTGGCCTGGGGCGGCCTCGGCCGATTCATCGTCGACGGCCTCGGGCTCCAGGACTACCCGATGCTCTTCGCCGGCGCCCTCATGGTTGCTGTGCTTTCCTTGATCGTCGAATTCTCGCTCGCCGGTGTGCAGCGACTGGCCACGCCGGCCGGGCTGCGTTCATCGACATCAACCCAGAAGGAGGGACCCGTAGGAGCACTCGACACGGCGGCGGTCGCGGCGTAGTTTTTGGTCATTTTTTGGAGGTGGAGCAATGCGTTTGAAGCGAATCTTCGTCCTGGGCGCCAGCATGGTCGCCCTGGCCCTGGTCACAACTTCGTGCGGCTCATCGGGTGGGACATCCAGTTCGACGTCGAAGGGCACCATCAGGATCGCCTCGTTCAACTTCTCCGAAAGCATCATCCTGGCGCACATCTATGGTGACGCCCTGGCGAACAAGGGCTACACCATCACCTACCGGGACAAGCTCGGTAATCGCGAGATCGTGGAGCCATCGCTCGAGAACGGCCTGATCGACCTGTACCCCGGCTACGCAGCCACCGACCTCAACTTCGCCGACAAGCGGCAGGGCGTTGCCCTCGAGGCCGGTACGGACGCGGCGGCCAACGTTCAGAAGCTCAACGCCCGTCTCAGCAGCAAGGGCATCAAGGCCCTGGACCCGTCGCCGGCGGTCGATCAGAATGCCTTCGCGGTCACCAAGGCCGAGGCCGACCAGTATCACCTGACCAAGCTCTCTGACGTAACCCCCGCGATCGCCAGCCAATGGACGCTGGGCGGGCCGCCGGAGTGCCCGCAACGGCCATTCTGCGCGCCAGGCCTTGAATCGGTCTATGGCCTGAAGTTCAAAGCGTTCAAGTCGCTCGACACTGGCGGGCCACTGACGTTCGCCGCCCTCAAGCAGGGCGCCATCAACATCGGTCTCGTCTTCTCCAGCGATGGCGGGATCACCGCGAACAACTTCGTCGTCCTCGAGGACGACAAGCATCTGCAGCAGGCGGACAACATTGTGCCGCTGATTCGGACGGACGTGGCCACTGCTGAAGTCGTCTCATTGCTCAACAGCGTTGATGCGAAGCTCAACACACCCGACCTCACCGCCCTCAACAAGAGCGCGGACGTCGACAAGCAAGACCCGGCCGACCTGGCTAAGACCTGGGTCACGGGGCACGGCTTCTAAGCGGCTACCCGATTAACCCTCCCACTTCACCCTCCCCCTCTGGGGGAGGGTTGGGGTGGGGCGTTACAGGTTCGGCTTGGTGACCATCAAGAACAGGATCGTCAGGATCGGCACCATGACGCCGATGCCATAGGTGGTCGCGCGCAGGGCGGCGTTCCGGTATGCGGGCGATGTGGGACCATCGCGCTCGAGCGCTTCGATCTGGCGCGTGAGCGCCGGTGAGTAGACGGCCAGGCCGAAGAGGAACATGATGACGTAGAGCACGATGGCCGCCTGGATCCAGTGAATCGTGTACGACCAGTGCCACCAGGCCATCGTGAGACCGGTGACCAGGACCAGCAAGTACGCGGGGTTGGCGACCCGGTCGTCGAGGAACTTGACACCACGCAGGACGAACGACTCGTGCTCGGGATCACCTCCGGCGCGGCCCTGCCAGATGCCATAGCTGATGTTCGAGCCAACCGCGGTGATCACGAAGAGGATGTGGAAGAACTTCACGAGGTTGAAGAGCACGCCCATAAAATACTCCGCGTGCCGGAGCCCTACCATTTCGTGACCGACTGGCGCTTTCGGGCAACGCTCGAGAAGGTCTGGACGGTCGTGCTCGACATCGAGCGCTACCCCGGTTGGTGGACCAACTTCCGCCGCGTGAAAATCACGCGCGGCGACGGGAAGTCGATCGGGTCGGTGATCGAGTGCGAGGTGCGCGGCTCGCTTCCCTACAGTCTCAACTACGCGCTCGAGGTGCTCGAAGCGACCCAACATCGCCACATCCTGCTCGGCTCGACCGGCGACCTGGTCGGATCCGGGCGGTGGGAATTCTCCGAGGCTGATCCGGGGAGCGTCAAGGCCGTCTATTACTGGGACGTCGCGACGACCAACCCGATCCTCAACCTGGTGGCGCCCCTGGCCAAGGGCGCGCTCGCGCGTAACCACGAACGGGTCATGGCCAACGGCTACGCGGCGCTCCGGCCGCACGTGGAGCGGTGAGCTGGGAGCGGGTCAGCGGCTAACCGAGGTCTGTCGGCAGCACCGCAGCGCAGAAGCCGCGGCTGCCTGTCTGGACCGCTTGCTGGCTGGTCAGGTCAACCACTTCGCTCGCCTGGGATGAGTCTTTAAAGCCCGAGAGCAGGTGCGATTGATCGATCCAGCAGGCCCAATCGTCGGCCTTTCCTAAGAGCGGAACCGTGAGCGGCACAGGCGTCCCGCGCGAGACGAGAAAGCGACCATATGCGGCGTTCGCCTCACAGCAGACGGCAACGGTGACGGAGTTTGGCGATCGACCCACCGAGGCGGCTGCCGACCAGCTGGCCGCGACTGGCGGCAAATACCGGTAGCCGGTCCAGTCGGAGATCGAATAGCCACCCGACCGGCCTCCGAACGAGGTGCTCAGGTAACAAGCGGTCCCCGCGGCGGTCAGCAAACCCGATGGTGGGCACTCGTCGAGGCCGGAGCCACCGATGGCGGCGAGACGGGCTCCAGTGTTGGAGTCGATCACGGAGTAGGAGCGGGCCCCGTAGGGGTTGAAGGGCATCGCTGCGTTAGATGACGCGCTCTGACTCTGGGCGGCCACCAGTTTTCCGCCGTGCCAACCGATCGGCCAGAGGTACTCCGACGCCGAGGAGTAGATCTCGGTTAACGGCCCCCCCAGTGGCCCGACGGATAGGTGCACAACCGGGGTCCGCGGCCCAAAGTCGACGATCGAGACCGCAATGCGTGCGTCGTCGGGGGTTACGGCGAAAGCGGCCCTGGCCGTCGGCCCCCCGGGTAGCGACATGGCGATGCCTGTGCTCGTCGGAGTCAGCCAGCGGAGGGTGGTATCGCCGTCGAGGTAGTAGAGGCGGGAGCGGGTTGCGCTGACATAGGGGAGCTCGAGGGCGTCGGTGCGCGAGACCGCATCCCCCGTCGAGATGCTCGTTCGTCGCGAGGCGTGCGAGGCGGCGATGACCCTCCCGTCGGCTCCGATCAAGGACACGTCATACACACGGGTCGACAGGGAGACCAGGACGCCATAGGACGCGGTTAACGGCGGCAGCGGCACGATCGGGCCTGGAGACTCGTTAGGCGATGGTGATGACGTCTCTGTCGGTGTCGGCGTCGCGGTCGTCTCGACGAACGGCGTCGGACTCACCGTAGCTTGCGCCGAAGCGACTCTGGGAGCCTGACCGCATGAGACCAGGGCGGAGGTCATGACGAGCATCCAGATCGAGAGACGCTTGCTTATTACCAACCTCCAGGCTGATCGGGAACTAATTCCCATAACGCGTGCAGAAGGTAAATCGTTTCGGCGGAGTCTGGGCCCAAAACTAACTCGTCTTCCGCGTCTTTCGTCGCGCCGCCTCGAAGGCATCGAGGCGCTCCTGGATCGTCTTCTCATAACCGCGATCGGACGGATGGTAGTATGTGCGATCCTTGATCGCGTCCGGCAGGTGCTGCTGATCGACCTGCGCCTCGTCAAAGTCGTGCGCGTATCGATAGCCCTTGCCATAGCCAATCGTTCGCATCAGCGGCGTCGGCGCGTTGCGCAGGTGGAGCGGGACCGGATCGGCGCGGGTCCGCTCGACATCTTCCTGCACGTTGGAGTAAGCCGAGTACAGGGCGTTGCTTTTCGGCGCGGTCGCCAGGTACACGACGGCCTGGGCGAGGGCCAGGTTCGCTTCCGGCATCCCGATGAAATGGGCCGCCTGTTGCGCGGCGACGGCCTGGGTCAACGCCTGCGGGTCGGCGAGGCCGATGTCTTCGGACGCAAAGCGGATCAGGCGGCGCACCACATAGAGTGGATCCTCGCCCGCCTCCAGCATCCGGCCCAGCCAGTAGAGGGACGCATCGGGGTCGCTGTCACGCAGGCTCTTGTGGAGCGCCGAAATGATGTTGTAGTGCTCCTCGCCGGCGCGGTCGTAGAGCAGGTTCTTGCGCTGGACGGCTTCCTCGACGAGCGCGGCGGTCACCAGCCGGCGGCCTTGCCGGGGCCGGGCGAGCGCCGCAGCCGCCTCCAGCCCGTTGAG
>DATBYO010000061.1:0-18351 GCA_036513655.1 Candidatus Dormiibacterota bacterium
GTCCAGCCCGAGGTTGCGTCGAAGCGACTCCGTCATGTCGCGGAGGACTTCGTCGAGCGGGATGGTGCGATCAAGCCGGCTGGCGAAACTGCTTCGCACGAAGCCGATCGCGCCGAGGCGCGCCGCATCGCGTCGCTGCCCCCGAATGGCGGTGATAGCCACGTAGGCCACGGTCGCGAGCGCCATTGCAGCCAGGATCGCCCCGAGGAGCAGCGTCCCGGTGTCGAGCTTGGGCATCTCAGCCCACCCCGCGAAGCGCCTCGGCGGGGCGGAGCCGCGCGGCTCGCAGCGCGGGCAGCAATGTTACCAAGAGCACGGCGGCATAGACGAACCCAACCGTCAGCAGGATGTTGCTGTAGTCGAGGCTGACTTGACTCTTCGGAGAGAGCGCGGTCAAGAGCGGGCCCCCAAGCCCAAGGGCAACGGCTACCCCGACGACGAGTCCGGCGGTCGCGATCAGCGCCGTTTCGATCAACATGCCGGCGAGGATCTGTAGCCGGAAGAAGCCAACCGCTCGCAAGACGCCAATCGCACGGCGTCGCTCGATCACGGCGCGCAGTGCGACCGCGCCCAGGCCCAGGATGCCCACCAGGAGGCCGACCCGCATCATCGCGACAAAGAAATCGGAGAGGCCCAGGCTGGCAGCGTACTGGTCTCGCATCAACTGGAGCGTGGTGCTGGCGTCCGCTCCTCGCACGAGCAGCGCCTGCTGGAGGTCACGGGCAAGTGCCTCTGGTGCGGTGCCGTGGGCGGCCGACAACAGAAGGGTCGCGCCTGGCGGGGAGCCGGCCAAACTCGCAAGTACCGCCTGCGAACCGACCAGTCCCGGTAGCAACCCCGGTGAGGCGCCGCCTACGGAAGTAAGTTGCGCCACGACCGTGAGCTTCATCGTGGCTTGCCCCGTCGCGAGGTAGGCGACCGAGCCTTCCTGCAGTGACGACGCCACCAACCCGGGATTCCGGCCGATGGCCGCCCACGCCGCGGCGTCGGTCGGAAAGCTGGGATCGCGAGCGATGAGCGGCATAATGCCGGCGGACAACTGCCGCGCGCTCAGCCCGTAGACGGTGACCGACTCCTGGTGCCAGTCGACCCTACCCCGGTAGTCCGAATAGTCCCACCTCACCGGTCCCAGGAAGGTGCGGGTGGGCAGGCTCTCCTGGCGTGCCACCTGCGGCGCGAGTTGCGCCGGCAGCGTGAGCTGATCGGTGCCCACCACGGTTGCCCGAACGTCCCACCCGCCCGTTGCGGGCGCCAGATCGTGCTGAGCGGCGCTCAGTCCGATCTGCACGATGACCAGCACGGCCGTCACGATCGAGAAGGCCGCGATCACCAGGCCGGTTCGGAGCGGGCGGCGCGACGAGTAGGCGAGCGCGGGTCGCAGCGTCGCCCGCAGCCAGCCGGATGAGCGGCCGAGCAGCCCGCCCAGGCTTTCCAGCACGCTCAGGTTCGCAGTCACCAGCACCGAAAGGCCGACGACGGAAATGACCAGCGCTCCCGCGAAGGGTCCCGTCCCGGCGGCCGCCGAGACGGTCTGGCTGACATACCACCAGTAAGCGATCGCCCAGGTGGTTGCCGCCACGCCTGCGCCCGAGAAACGGATGCGGTCGGAGATCCGACCCCGGAGTAGCCCGGACGCGGCGGCGATCAACAGCGCGCCACCCCAGACGCGGAGCAAAGGGTTGCCGAACGCTACAGCAGCCAGGCCGCCGATTCCGATGACCGCCAGCACGGCGATCCGGCGCGGGGATGACCGCTTCGCTCGCTGCGGCTCGGGCAGGTCGCGGATCGCTGCCGAGATGGCCATCGACGACGTGCCGATGGAAACGATCAGCACCGTGACCAGGTTGATCAGCGAGGCCGCGGCGACCGAACCGAAGAGGGACGCCGGCGCGACCGAAAGGCTGAAGCCGAAACTGTCTGGAGTCGTCGGACTGTGGCCGACGACGAGCGCTCCCAGGGCCAGGCCGGCCGGCAAACCCAGGATCGCCCCCGCAAGGCTGTAGAGCGCCCCCTCCGTAACGGAAAGCTGGATCAATCCGCCACGCGTCAGGCCAAGCGCGCGCAGGACCGCCAGCCTCGGGCGCCGCTCCTCCGCAAGCAGCACGGCAAGGTTGGCCACCATCGCGGTCGCCGCGAGCGCGACGATGATCCCAAACGCGGTCACGAATGGCCTCGACGTGGCGTCCTGCAAGGCGGCAGTATCCAACACCGCGCGCTTGGGCTCCAGGACCTGGAGGCCGTCGACAGCGACCGCCGCGCGGACGAGCGGCGCCAGCCGGCGGCCCGCGTCCACCTCGCGATCGCCGTCACCCCGCGCCGACACGCGGATAAGGTTGATGCGGTCGGATGAAACCAGCCGCTGAATCGTCGGCAGCGAAGCGAAGGCGGATCGTGGGTTGCCATAGGCGCCGGCGCCGGTGTGCTGGACAATCCCTACGACGGTCGCCAGCTGGGGTGACGGCCCGCCCGCCTGGACGCTGAGTCGGTCACCCGCGCGCGCTCCGATATCGTCAGCCAGGGCTTGCGTCAAAAAGACGCCGCCGGCGTTGAGTTCGTCGCCGTAGGTTGACCGCCCGCCCGCGAGCGTAAAGGGATCGAAGCGGCGCTGGACTCCGAGGTCGAGACCGGTCAGTTGAACCCCAGGCTTGCCGAGGTTCCGGTCGACATCGAGTACCGAGCCGGTGATGACCACTGCGCTTTGGAACGCGGCCGCGGAGCTCAGCGACGGATCGGCGGCGAGCCGACTGGTCAAGGCTGGATCAACGAGACTTCCACCGCCGGTTACCTCGATGTCATCGCGGCCCCAGCTGCGAAACGCCGCGGCTCGGTTCGACTGGTACATGCTGTCGTCGATCACCTGGATCAGGAAGATCGATGCCCCGGCGATCATCAGCCCGGCCACAACCACCGCGGTCTGGCCGGGGCGGCGAACCGCCTCCCGCAAGGCGATCCGGCCCACTAGCGGGCGACGCCAGATGACAAGCCCAAGGGCGGCATAGCTGACCAGGAAGACCCCAACCAGGACCGTGAGGACGTTCATGGCCGATTCCTACTCCTGCAGCCGCAGCGCCTGGGCCGGCGGCGTCCGCGCGGCAGCGAGTGCTGGACCGAAGGTCGCCAGCAGCACGGCCGCGTAGATCAACGCCAGCGTGATTCCCAGGCTCGAGAGGTCGAGGCCGAAGGGCGAGGTCGAGGTAGTCGTGCCGTTGAGGTAGACGTAACCGGTGGCGATGCCCGTGACGGTCCCAACCAGAACCCCGAAAGTCGTCGTGAGGGTCGCCTCAGTCATGATCCCCGCGACCACCTCGATGCGGCGATACCCAAGCGCACGCAGCACACCGATGGCACGGCGTCGCTGCACCACCGCGCGGAAGGCGAGGATAGCCAGCGAAAGAATGCCGATCACCATGCCCATCCTCATGAAGAGGATCGGGACGGACGCGAAGAGTTCAAAGCCGACATTCCTTTGCCTGAGCAGGTCCGCGATGGCGGTCACCTCGGCGCCGTCCGGTAGAAGCGCCGTACGGATCTGCGCGGCCAGGACGTGGGGATCCACACCCGGTTTCGCTTTGATCAGGACGGTGGTGCCCAGCGGAAGGTTCCCGAACGGCGCGAGTGCCTGGGGCGAGCCGACGACCCCGTCGAGGATCGGGTCGCCGAAGTCGCCCGCCACGTTGCGGGTGACCGATCCATCCGACCCAACGAAGGTGAGCTGGACATCGGTGTTGAAGCGCGTCCAGAAAACCCAGCCCGGATCATTTTGCACGCTGCGCCATGCTGCCGCATCGTCCGGAAATTGCGGCAGGCGATTGGTCATGTCGCTCCCCATCGGTGGATTGCTGACGAGCTCCGGCGTCAACTCGTACAGGGATAGGCGCTCCTGGTGCCAGAGGGCCGGCGTCCCCACCGGCGAGCTCACCTGCACGGGACCCAGATACGAGCGGGTCGGAATGGATAACGACGTGGCCAGTTGGGCTTGCAGCGCAGGCGGCAAGACCATCGCCCGATGGGTCGGCATGAAGACGCTGATGTCGTACGGGGCTCGGACGTCGGACTGATGGGCCTGGTTCGCGAAGTCGGCGATCAAGATGTTGTAGATCACGATGACCGACAGCACCATGCCCAGCGTGCCGACCGTGAGGCTGGCCCGCAACGGTCGCCGAACCAGGTAAGCAAGCGCCAGCCGTAGCGTCGCGCGAAGCCGCCCCGACGCGTCTCCAACCGCCGAGGCCGCCCGCTCGAAGACGCGCACGTTGCTGACAACGGCAAGCGATAGGCCGAGGGCCATCACCGGAATGGCAAGGAAGAGGTCGACGCCACCTGATTGCGACGTGGAACTCGAGAAGGCAACGGCGAGGCTCGTCAGCGCCCAGGCGGCCACGGCCAGCCCTGCGACGGTCAGGCGAGCGCGGTCCGGGACGCGGCCGCGCATCGAGAGTGCCGCAAACGTGATGAGCCCTGCGCCCCCCAGGAGGCGCAGAGGCTCAGGAAATGGCGGCGATGGAAGGACCAGTGCGATCAGAGAGGCAATCGCAAGGCCGTAGTAACGCAGGCGGGAGGACAGCGAGTCGCGCTTGAAACTCGTTGGGTCCGGAAGATCGCGGATGGCGGCCGCGATCGTCATGTCGGAGCGCAGCGCTGCGGCCAAAACGACGGCCGCCAGCGTGACAGCGGCACCCGCGGCGATCGCCAGCGCCACGGCGCTGGGTCTGACCGACAGTTGAATCGGCAGGTCGCGACCAAGCGAAATTCCACCGCCGGGTCCCACACCACCGGTTCCCCGTACGGTGCTGGCGACCAACACCCAGCTGACCAGCAGCCCGGGCACGATCCCGAGCGCGGCAGCCACCAGGCTGTACAACGCGCCCTCAGTAGACAGGACCGCAATCAGGCCGAGCCGGGAAAGGCCTAACGCCCGCAGAACGGCGAGACGCGGCCGGCGCTCCTCGACCAGCGTGGTCATCAGGTTCACCACCAGCACCAGGCCGGCGAGAATCACGATGAGGCTCAAGATGCCGGTGAAGCCACCGGTGGCATTGCCGGGATCCTGTTGCTGCCGCGCCGCGGTGACGTCGTCAGCCTTCGCTTCTCGCAACTGCAGCGGAGGGGTCTGCGGAGCTGTCCTCAATGCCTCAGCCACGAACGGGACAAGCCGGTGGGCTGCATCCAGCTCCGCCTGGCCATTGCCGGGCGCGGCGATGCGGATGATATTGATCTGCTGCGTACCAACGAGGCCGTCCATCGTCGGCAGCGGGGCGAAGACCGCGGGACGAAGGCCATACGCGCCTGGTCCGACGGGTGCGAGAATTCCTGCCACCGTAAGGTCGCCGTTCTTTGCGTCGCCATTACTTTGTCCGATCGAGACACGAAGGTGATCCCCTACTTTGGCGCCGATTGATGTGGCGAGCGACTGGCCGATGAAGACCTGTCCGACCTGGAGCTTTTCGCCGGCGGTCTCTGCGCCATCAACAAAACGAAAGCTGCCGAAGGCGGGCTGGGTTGCGGGATCGAACCCGATCACGCGAACAAACGCGTTGCTCGTCCCGCGATCGAGGTCCGCCACCGAGCCGACCAACTCGACGCCGGCCTGGACGCCGGTCGCCGAATAGCGCAGCTTCGGATCGTTCGCCAGGGTTTGCGCAATGGACGGGTCGAAGTAGCCATTGCCGGGCGCGCTCACCGTGAGGTCGACCCGGCCCCACGACTGAAACGCCCCGGCCGTCAGCGAGTCATCGGCCGAATTCTGCATTACCTCGGACACCAGGATGGCCCCCGAGCCGATCATGAGACCGGCAACCACCAGGGCCGACTGCCATGGCCGGCGGGTGGCTTCACGAATCGCAATCCGCGCAAACAGCGGACGGCGAATGGCGACGATCAGGAGTGCCAGGTAGGCGACGACAAACAGCCCTCCGAAAAGGAGGAGCCCTTTCATCGGATCAGCTGGTCGGAGCCGTCGAGCGTGCTGGCTGGGGCGGTCCCTCGATGCGACCGTCGCGCATGCGCACTGTCCGTTGCGCGCGGCCGGCGACCGCCGGATTGTGCGTGACCAGCACCATGGTTTGCCCTTCCTTGTTCAGGCGGACCAGCAGCTCGACGACGACCTCCGTTCCTTCGGTATCGAGGTTGCCGGTGGGCTCGTCGGCCCACACGATGGCCGGCTGATGTACCAGCGCCCGCGCGACCGCCACCCGCTGTTGCTCACCGCCGGACAGCATGTCGGGGCGGTGCTTCGCGCGGTCAGCCAGCCCGAGCGTTTCCAGCATCGCCATCGCCTGCTCCCGCGCCGGCCGGGGTCGCTGTCCCAGCAGGAGGAGCGGAATCTCCACGTTTTCCACTGCGGTCAGGACCGGCAGGAGATTGAACGCCTGAAAGACGAAACCCATATGGCGCGCTCGGTACCCGGTTCGGGCGTTGTCGGACAGGGATTCGAGGTCCGATCCGTCGACGAGGATCTGGCCCCCATCGATCCGCTCGAGGCCGGAGAGGCAGTTCAGCAGCGTCGTCTTTCCCGACCCGGACGGTCCGACCACCGCGACCATCTCGCCCCGGCCGACCTCGAAATCCACGCCTCTCAGCGCCTCGACCTCGGTCCCGCTCCGGTAGACCTTGCGGACGCGACGGGCCGTGACGATTGCCTGGTCCGGGGACGCCTTCAAGACCTCAGGCTCTTCAGTTTCGATCATGGTTTCCTCCTCCCCAGTCTCGCTCACCAAGGCGTCATCGTCGCCGGTGCCTGCCCCCGAATTAGGGGGAAGCTAGCCCTACCGGGACTCGTCCCTGGATCGTCGTCCCCTGGTCGGGCACACTCCGGACCTCGAGCGAGCCGCCGAGCGCCTCCACCCGATCCCTTATGTTCTGGAGGCCGGATCCCTGGGGAACCGTCACAGGATCGAAGCCCTTGCCGTCGTCCTGCACGCGGAAGGCCAGATTGGCATCTTCCTGCCACACGCGTAGGCTTACGCGGGTGGCCTGGGCATACTTGGCCACGTTCTGCAGGGCTTCGAGACAACAGAAGTACACGGCGCCCTCGACCTCGCGAGGTTGCCGCGCTACGTCGTCGAACTGCAAGTCGACCGCGACGGTGATCCGGCGGATCTGGGCCCGAAGCGCGGCTTCGAGGCCGTCCGACGCCAAAAGTGGCGGATAGATGCCTCGGGCAAGCTCGCGCATCGTATCGAGCGCGTCGTCGGCGTCCTGCTTCAGCTGCGCGATCAGGACGCGCACCCTGGTTTCAGGCTGAGCAGCCGCCTCGGCAAGCCCGAGCTTGATCTTCAGCGCCACCAGGTGCTGCTGCGCCCCGTCGTGCAGGTCACGCTCGAGCCGGCGGCGCTCTTCGTCCTGCGCGGTGACCAGGCGCTGCCGCGACGCCCGAAGATCCTCGAGTCTAGCGAGCAGTTCCTGGTTCAGGCCGACGTTCTTCAGCACCAGGCCAGCCTGCCCGGCGAGATCGGTAACCAGCTTCTGTTCGACGGTGTTCAGGGTCTCGCCTCGCTTCTTGTTGACCGCGAGCGCGCCCAGCAGCTCCCCCGCGTGGCTGACCGGGACGACCGTGTCCCGTTGCATGTTCGGCAGGGCGCCGTTTTGCATCACCAGCGGCGCACGTGGTTCGGCCGCTTTCGGCGAAACGGAGGCGAGCACGAGCCGATGGCCGGCTCGCACCCAGACCTCGGCCCGTTCGGCACCGGTTCCCTCGCCCAGGATGCGCGCCATCCGCTCGAGGATGTCTTCGTGCGAGTAGGTTTCAGACAGCTGCTCGCTGAACTGTGAGAGCGCCTCATACGGCGTTGCCCGCTTACCGTAAACCAGCCGGTTGGCCAGTTGTTGAGCCCGCTGGCGCAGTGGCTGAAAGGCGAGCGCGATGATGGCCGTCGCGACCAATGAGAGCAAGAACCGCTGGTTGCTGCCGATCATGGCTCCGATGCCAACCACCAGCAAGACGTACACCGCGCTGATGACCGCGGCGAGCCCTCCGTAAACGAGCGCCCTGTTGATGATCAGATCGATGTCGTAGAGGCGATAACGCAAGACAGCGATGCCGATCGCAACCGGAAGGGTGGCGGCAGCGAATGGGATGAGTGGAGCATTTTGCAACGCTGGGACGAAGAACGACATCAGGAGGGCGGCGAGCAGGAGGACGACGCCAACCAGCAGCCACTTGAGCTGCTGGCGCTCCTGTTCGCCGCCGCGACGGTAGCGCACGACGAGCGATGAAACGCCCAGGGCGTACGTCCCGAGCAAGAGAACGGCGAATGGAGCGCCGTTGAGCGCGTTGTTCATTCCGGCCATTGCTTGGACCTCCACCGGGTTGCGCAAAGGGGCGGTGGCCGACGGATCCAGCGATCCGGCAATGACCAGGATCACCGGAATCGCTGCAAGGCCGATGACGATCGACCAGCGCCGGCTCAGCAACCGGCCGTCCGGGAACCACAGAGGAAGCAGGACCAGCAGTTGCGCGAAGAGGAACATCCACGCAATCTGACTCAGCCAATAAAGCCAGTCTGCGCCCGGCAAGCCGGGGTGCACGTAGACGGCGACGCCCGCGTAGAGCTTTGGCAGGTCGAGGAAGATCGCGGAAAAGGCGATCGCCAGCAATAACCATCCGATGCGGTTCGCCGGACGCCGCCAGGCAACCAGAGCGCCGACGCTGCTCATCGCGAGGATCGCTACCAACCCCACGACCGACGAATTGCTGGGCCGAAATACGTCTGGTACGTTGCGCCAGTCGATACCGAATGTCAGGAATACCTGGCACGCTAATAGCGTCAGGACCAGGAAAAACAGCGACGCAGGCACCAAAAAGGCTCGTCCGAGCCTCGGTGCAGGGCGATCGGCAATGACCATCGGCTAGGCGGGCGTCAATGCGGCGATCCGGTACGCCTGGACCGGCGCGTGCCGGCCTTTGACCAGGGATGGTGGCAGTGCCTCGGCCTTTACAGAACCGTCCAGCGCACGGTATGTCGCCTCGCTAAGAATCGTCTCCCCGCCAGTCGCAAACTGCTGCAATCGCTGGCACAGATTCACACTGTCGCCGACCAACGAATACTCCAGCCGTTCTTCTGATCCCAGCAGAGCAGCGGCGACCTGGCCGGTCGACAGTCCGATGCCAAGCTGAAACGGCGGCAGGTTCTCGGCGGCCCAGCCGGTGTTCACGGCTGCCTGCGCCTCGTGCATCGCCCGCGCCGCGGCAAGCGCTCGCTGCGCGTGATCCTGCTCCGGCAAAGGGGCGCCAAAGACCGCCATCACCGAGTCGCCCACGAACTGCATCACCGTGCCACTCTGCGCCAGGATCGCGCGATTCATCTCGCTACGGTGCTCGTTGAGCTGGCGGGCCAGGACCGTTGGGTCGGCGTCTTCCGCGATCGTCGAGTAGCCGCGAATGTCCGACATCAGCACCGTGACCGTGAGGGTTTCGGTTCCACCAATGTTGCGACCCTCACGTCGCAGTTTCTCGGCTATTCCAGTGGGGAGCAGCCGGCTGAGGCTCTCGCCCTGCTCCTCCCGGTCGACGATGGCTTGATGGAGCAGCTTCAGTCGTCGTAGGGCGCCGGCGGCCCCACTGCTCGCGGCCTGTGCCAGCTTGAGGAACAGCTTCTGGATCGCGTCGTCGACGTCCGCCGGTGTCGTCCCGTGGGCAACCGCGATCGCCTTCATCGGCCGTCCTTCGGCGAGCAGTTGCAGCAGCTCCTCTTCCTGGGGCGATAGGTCGGTGCCCTGGGTGGCTGGGCGTACGAGTGCCTCCACGATTCGAGGATCCAGCATCGACCCGCCGCTGGTCACGGCGCGGATGGCCCGGAACAGCTGGTCCCCTTCCGCCACTCGGTCCTTCAAAAGGTATGCATAGCCGGCGGCGCCATCGCTCAGCAGGGAGATCGCGTAATCGGGTTCGTCGTATTGCGACAGCACCACGATGCCGGTCCCCGGGTGGCGTTTGCGCACCTGCTTCGCCGCCTCGATCCCCTCTCGCTGGAACGTCGGCGGCATCCGGATGTCCGTCACCACCACCTGCGGAGCGGCCTGCTCGGCCCCGGCCACGAGGCCGTCGTAGTCTCCGGCCACCCCCACGACCTCCATGTCTCCGGCGGTCCCGATCAGCGCCCGAACGCCTTCGCGCACGATCAGGTTGTCGTCCGCCAGGAATACGGTGATCTTCGCCTCAGGCATGCCCCCTATTTGAGCCTTGAAGTGCCCAATTGGTCAAGGGAGGTAGCCACGAGGTTACCGCTGGTGCTGACTACCTTCGAGCAGCATGCTCGCAACCCGTAAACTCCCCACGGTGCGATTGTTCGTTTGCGGTGTCCGAGGTTCGACCCCGTCACCGGGGCCCGAGTTCGTCCGATATGGCGGTAACACCTCCTGCGTGGCGATCGCATCAGACGGGCAAGGACCAAACCTGGTCCTCGATGCGGGCACCGGTCTGCAGCGACTCACCCCGTTGCTGCAGGGCCGGCCATTTCGAGGCTCCATCCTGCTCGGTCACCTCCACTGGGACCACACGCACGGAATCCCGTTCTTCGCCGCGGGCGATCGGCCCGACGCCGAGGTCACGCTGGTCATGCCGGCACAGGGCGACCCGGTCAACGTCATGGCACGGGCCATGTCGCCACCGCACTTCCCCATCAAGCCCTCAGAGCTTCGTGGGCGGTGGCGGTTTCTCGGGATCCAGGAAGGCCCGCGCACGGTCGAGGGATTCGAGGTGGTCGCGCGCGAGATCCCGCACAAAGGCGGCCTGACCTACGGGTATCGCGTAACCGGCGCCGGCGCGACAATCGCCTACCTGTCCGACCACAGCCCGATCGCGTTCGGGCCCGGGCCGGCGGGGTTCGGCGCCTATCATCCGGCCGCGTTGGCCCTGGCGGGGTCCGCCGACCTGCTGATCCATGATGGTCAGCTGACCCGGGAAGAGTTCGCCGCGCGTGCCCCCTTCGGGCACTCGGCCGTCGAGTACGCGGTCGGTCTCGCCGAGGCGGCCGGCGCCAAGCGGCTGCTGCTGTTTCACCACGATCCCGCGCGTACTGACGATCAGATCGATGCGATCGTCGCGGCCCATCGCGGTAACGCCATCCCGGTCGAGGCCGCGGCGGAGGGCACCGTCCTCGACCTTGGCTGAAAGCCGGGTTGACGCGGTGGTCGTCGGCGCCGGCCCGAACGGACTCGCGGCGGCCATCGTGCTCGCCGGAGCCGGCAAGTCGGTCCGGATCTTCGAGGCAGAATCGACCATTGGCGGGGGCGCGCGATCTGAAGAGCTGACGCTTCCCGGATTCATCCACGACGTCTGCTCATCGGTACTGCCGCTGGCGCACGCGTCGCCGTTCTTCCGCACCTTGCCCCTCGCCGAATACGGGCTTAGCTACGACCATCCGCCGATCCCCCTCGCCCACCCGCTCGATGACGGCTCGGCGGCCGTGCTCGATCGGTCTCTTGACGTGACCGCCAGCGGGTTGGGTGGAGACGGCGCGGCCTACCGCCGCTTGATGAAGCCGATTGTCCGGCACGCCGACCTGTTGACCAGGCAGTTCCTCGGTCCCCCACGCCCATCGGTGCACCTCGTGGCGTTGGCGCGCTTTGGCGTTCCCGCGCTACGCTCCGCAGCCGCCCTGGCCGCCAGCCGCTTCCGGACAGCCCAGGCCAGAGCACTGTTCGCCGGGTTGGGGGCGCACTCCATGCTCTCGCTTCGCCGCCCGGCGACCGCGTCGTTCGGCCTGGTCCTCGCCGCAGCAGGCCACGCGTATGGATGGCCGTTCGCCCACGGTGGATCGCAACGAGTCTCCGATGCGCTCGCCGCCCTGCTCCGTTCGCGAGGCGGCACGATCGCCACGGACTACCGCGTGGCCGGCATGGATCAGGTGTCGGCCGGTCGAGTCGTCCTCTTCGACCTGACTCCTCGCCAGGTCCTTGCGATCGCGAGTGACCAGTGGGCCGATGGCTTCAACCGGCAACTGCAGCGGTTTCGGTATGGGCCGGGGGTGTTCAAGGTCGACTGGGCCCTCGATGGCCCAATCCCCTGGCGCGCCGAGGCATGCCGGCGGGCCGGCACCGTTCACGTTGGCGGTCAGTTTGACGACGTGGTTGCGGCCGAAGAGGCGGTGGCCAACGGCGAGGTGGCGGAGCGGCCGTTCGTGATCCTCGCCCAGCCCACCGTGGCCGACCCGACGCGCGCCCCGGCCGGCAAGCACGTCGGGTGGGCTTATTGCCACATCCCCAATGGATCGACGGTGGACATGCGCGAGCGGATCGAGGCGCAGATCGAGCGATTCGCCCCGGGCTTCGCGTCGCGCATCCTCGCTCGTCACATCATGAGCCCGGCCGACATCGAGCGCCACAATGCCAACTGCGTCGGCGGTGACATCAACGGCGGCTTGGCCGACCTGCGGCAACTCTTTATCCGCCCAACCCGGCGCCTGTACGCCACGCCGAACCGGCAGCTCTACTTCTGCTCTTCGTCGACGCCGCCAACCGGCGGCGTCCATGGGATGTGCGGCTTGTTCGCGGCACGCGCTGCGCTCCGGCGGGCGCGCTGGTCATGACACGGCGCCGGGTCCTGATCCTCGGCGGTGGGCACGCCGGCGTGCGTTGTGCTCGCGAGCTGCTCAAACATCGCTCGGCAGCGGACGAGGTCGACATCACCCTCGTCAGCCGCGAGAACGTCGAGGTCTGGCACGGCTTGATGCCGCAGATCGTTTCCGGCGTCTTGCAGGCTCAGCACGTGCTCATCCCACTACGGGAGATCCTGCCGGGCGTCACGATCTATGCCCAGGAGATCGAGTCCATCGACCCGGTCGCGCGGCGCGCCGTCCTCAGCTTCGGAGAGAGCGACGAGGTGACGCTCGAGGCCGACTACCTCGTGATCGCGCTCGGATCGGTGACCGACCTCTCCCGTTTTCCGGGTCTGACCGAGCACGGGCTGCAGACGAAAACGATCGGCGACTTCATCCACCTGCGTAACCACTTGATCGAGATGCTGGAGGCGGCCAGCGTGACGACGGATGCCGCCGAGCGGCAGCGGCGGCTGACCTTCGTCATCGCGGGTGCCGGGTATGCCGGCGTCGAGATCGCGTCGGAAGCCAATGAGTTCCTGCGCGCCTCGCTGCGCGCCTATCCGATGATTGCGCCCGGCGAGTTGCGGGTCATCACGGTCGACATCCTGACCCGCGTGCTGCCGACCTTCAACGACCGTCTGGCACAACGCGTGGTCGAGCGTATGCGCAGCCGCGGCATCGAGGTGCGGCTCGGCGTCGGAATCAAGGAAGCGACTGGCAGCGCCGTCGTCCTCGCCGACGGGTCGCGCATCGAAACCCGCAGCATCATCGCAACCGTTGGCATCGGCACCAACCCCCTGGTGCGGGCGATGCCGATCGAGCTGCAGCGTGGGCGAATCCCGTGCGATCCCTTCTGCCGGGTTCCTGGCTGGCCCGGCGTGTACGCGGTCGGCGACAACGCCGCCGTCCCGGATGCCGCAAGCGGCCAGCCCTACGGGGCGATGGTGATGGTCGCGTTTGGCGAGGGGGCGCAGGCCGCCGCCAACATCCTGGCCGAGATCCGCGGCCGGCCGCCGGAACCCTGCCATCCGGCGCGCTTCGGCGAGGTGGCGTTACTCACCCGGCGGTATGGCGTCGCGCAGGTTCGCGGGATTGCGTTACATGGCTGGCCAGCTTCGCTCGTCTCGCGTGCCCTCTTTCTGTCGTTCATGCCCAGCTGGCACCGTCGCGTCGCGCTCGCGCTCCATTGGATGGGGAGCGCGATCCTGCCGGACTACCTGACGCCGCTACCGATCGGGCGCAGCAACACAGTTATACCGATGCGCTTCGGCGCCGGCGAGACCATCGTCCGCGAGGGTGAGCTGAGCGGGCGCTTCTACGTGATCACCTCCGGCGAGGTCGAGGTGGTCCAGCGGGCCGACTCGAAGGAGCAGGTGATCCGAAAACTCGGACCGGGCGATCACTTCGGCGAGATCGCGGCCCTCGGCAACCGCCGGCGCACCGCGACCGTCCGTACCCGGACCGCCACCAGCGTGCTCAGTCTCGCCCGCCAGGATTTTGCCACCCTTGTCGAGCACCTGCCAGCGCTTCACGACGCGCTCGGACCGCCACCGGACGACATCGCCAATCCGCTTCGAACGCCAGGGGGACCGGGCGGGTGACGGTGGCGCCTGCCAGGAGCCCCATTTCGAGTCGGGTGGCGATCGCATTCGCGGTGACGGCGCTCGCCCTTGAGCTCGCGGCGAGCGTCATGTACGCGGTGGCAGTGGGCTCGTCTAGCGGCTTGAGCGTCGACCCATCCACGCTGCTCGCATCAGGTCGAACCGGCGCCTCGCTGATTCGGTGGGGCAGCCTGATCGACATGTTCGGCTACCTGAGCATCGCGCCGGTCGTCATCTACCTCCGCGCCCGCTACCGGACGGGGAGGTATGCCGACCTCTTTGCGGCGGCCGGCCTGGCGCTCGTGGTGATCGGATCGATCGGTGCGGTCTCGATGGCGACCGCCGCCCCGCCATTGATCAATGACTATGCCGGAGGGAGTGCCGCTCAGAAACAGGTCCTCTTGCCGGCCTTTGCGACGCTCTACCGGGCCGTCGTTCTCGGAATGTGGCAGACGCTCGAGACGATCCCGGCGACCGTCTGGCTTCTCGGCACGGCTTTCGTGGCAAGGCGAGAGGGACCCCGGTCCGTTGTCGTCATCCTCCTTGTCCTGGGCGTCGTCAACGGCGCCATCGCGCTCTACCGCCTGGTGGCAGCCTGAGCTAGCGCCGGTCGGCTCTCCTCACTCCACGCTAGGACGGTGAGGGCAAGGGCGTCGGCGAGGGAAGGATATCGGTCGGGCTTGGCAGGGGTGGTGGCGTCGGGATATCGGTGGGGCTTGGCGTCGGTAGGGGCGTGGGGTTGATATCGGTGGGGCTCGGCGTCGGTATTGGCGTGTCGGTCGGGCTGGGTGATGGACTTGGCGAGCCGGCGTCCGTCGGGCTCGCGGAGCCGGCCGGGGTCGGGGCGCCCGGCGCGCGCCGATGGGTGGTCGCCAGCGCGGCGCGGATCACCGTACCGAGTCCGTTGCGCGTCGCCGGCTGCGCCACCGGGCTCCGGTCGGCCGTGGGGCTCGGGCTCACGTCGGGAAGCGGACTGGCCTGGCTCACCGCCACCGAGGGGCTGGCGGCGTTCGGGCGATGACGGGCGCCGAAGTAGACCAGGGTAAAGAGGATGACCAGGACGATGAGCGCGAGGCTGGCCGCCACTTCGGTCGGCGCAAATATGGATTTGATCGAAAGCCACGGGCCCTTCCCGCGCATGGCTCCGGTCCCTCCTTGCGAGCCGTCGCTCGTCGGGCCATTCTATCCATATGGCGGCCGGCAAAGGCACCCAGGCATGACCGGAAAAGACGTTCTCGAGATGCAGTTGACCGGGTCCTTCAACCTCTTGCGCGACCGACTGGCGACTGTCAGTGCTGAAGAATGGATCGCTCGTGAGATTCCCGGGACCAGCCTGATCGGGTTCACCTTCTGGCATGCGGTGCGCATAATCGACTGGGGTGTGCATTGCGCCATCCAGGGTGTGCCCGAGGTCGCTGATCGGCCGGAATGGGGCCGCTTGGGCGCAGCCCAGCTGGCCTACGGCGCTGGGATCACCCCGGATGAGGCCGACAAGGTCGCCCGGTCGGTCAGCCGGACCGATATCGCCGGGTATCTTGAGGCCGTAAGGGAAGTGGCGCTCCCCTGGCTACGGGCTCGGAGTGAAGCGGATCTCGACCGCGTTCCGGATTTCGAGGGGCATCAGCGGGTCAAGCCCCGCTACCTGACTCCGCCCGTCTGGGACGAGGTCAGCGATCTGGCCGGACTCCCAACCTGGCAGATCCTCGCTCGCCCGTGTGTTTCGCATATTCGGGTCCACGCCGGTGAGATCGACATCCTGCTGCAAGCCATACGACACTGAAACAGAGGCCGCCCCCTTCGCCCTCCCCCGCTCGCGGGGGAGGGTTGGGGTGGGGGCTCCTTAGCGCGAGTTAGCTCGCTGCCTTATTGGCGAATTCGTTCGTGTAGGTCTCGCTCAGATTGGCGTTCTTGCCCTTGAAGCTCGAGACAAAGTTCTGCTCGATACTCAGGACGGTCTGCGGCCCGGCCGCCGGCATCTTGCAATCGGTTCCAAAGATGGACAGCTGATTCTGGAGCGCCGACACGTACAGGTCCTTGCTCGGAACCAGGTAATCGGCGGGCATCTTGTCGGCAATCTCGGCCGCAGTGTGCGCCTTCATCCACTTCAGCGTCTTGACGTAGACGTTGACCAGCCGCTGGGCGACGTCCTTATGGCTGTTCACCCAGTCGTTTTTCGCGAAGATACCAATGAACGGGTAGTCGCCGCCGAGGGCGGCCTGCGTGGTTGTAGGCGTCCGCAGGTCGATCAGCACCTTGGCATCCCCGCTCTGCAGCAGCCGGGTAATGGTGGGCTCGGTCGTCATGCCGGCGTCGATCGTGCCGTTCTTGATGGCCGCGATGAAGGTATCACCGGCTCCGACCGCGACGAAGGTCGCGTCGGATCCCTTGTACCCCGCCTTGCCCAGGAGCGCCAGGCTGATCGTATGGGTGCCCGAGCCGATGTCGGTGACCCCCAGCTTCTTTCCCTTGAGGTCCGCCGCGGACTTGATGGAGTCCGCCTTCTTCGTCGCGACCATCTCCGCCTCACCCGGCGCGATGCCGAACTGACAGATGGTCTCGATCTTCTTGCCCAGGGCGTTCAGCTCGATCGGGTGGCTGTAGGCGCCCGAGCCGGCGTCGACGTTACCGGCGACGACCTCGAGCTCGGTCCCCTGACCGGAGCCCTCGTCGACCAGGGTGATGTTGATTTTCTGCTCGTCGAAATAGCCGAGTTGCTTGGCGAGCATGTTCGGCAGGTAGATCTGCTTGTTGAGACCGCCGACCATCAGCTTGAGGTCGACGGGCTGCATCGTTCCCGAGGATCCGGTCGACGCGGTCGAGGTTCCGCCACAGGCACTGAGGGCCACCGTCGCCCCCACCGCGACAAACGCCTTACGACTGAGTCCGTACATCTATCGTTTCTCCTCCCTAAATCGGTATTTCGCCGCTGACGCGACTGGGTCGCCATTTGATGAGCCGGTTTTCGAGCGCACTGATGAGTCCCTCCGCAATGAGCGCGAGCACCGCCAGCACGAACATGCCCGCGAACACCCCGTTGACGTCGAAGGTGTGTCCTGCGTTGTAGATGAGCTGGCCGAGTCCGGCTGTGGCCCCGAACAGTTCCCCGACCACGGCGCCGACGATGGCCAGGCCGAAGCTGATGTGGAGGCTCGCGAGAATCCAGGACAGGGCGGACGGGATGATGATCTCGGTCGTCAGGCGGCGGTTGTTGGCGCCGAGGATGCGGGCGTTGGCGATCAGGTTGCGGTCCACCTCGCGCACGCCCTGGAAGGCGTTGAAGAAGACGACAAAGAACACCAGCACCACGGCGGTCGCCGCTTTGCCCCAAACGGACAAGCCGAACATGATGGCAAAGAGAGAGCCGAGTACGACCCGCGGGATGGCGTTGGCGGCTTTGATGAAGGGCGAGAGGCCCTCAGCGAGCAGCTGGATGCGGCCGAGGAGGATGCCGAGCACGACGCCGAGCGCCGAACCGATGACGAAGCCGAGCACCGCCTCCTCCATCGTCACCGCCGCCTGCAGCCAGAGTGGCCCGAGCGCCGTCCCTTCGGTGATCCAGGTCCAGAGACGCGACACGACTCCCGACGGCTGACCGACGAAGAAGGGGTCGACCCAGTTCAGGCGGCTCGACAACTCCCAGCTGCCTATCCAGAGGACGGCGAACGCAACGCGCAGCGCGTAGACGATCAGGCGCCGGCGGAGCGCCGCGCGTGACCGCCGGGCGATCAGGTCGGCGTCGATCGACCCGGGCGGAATTCCCTCCCCCGCTTGTGGCGGATTACTTTCTCCCTCCCCCCTTGCGGGTGAGGGTCGGGGTGGGGGGTTACCCACCTCAGCCTGCGGCAGCGTGCTTCTGCCGTTCATAGCTCACCAGCACCTCATCGCGTAGCTGACTCCAGATCGCCTCGTAGAGCTGGGTAAACCGCGGCTGAAAGCGAATCTCGGCGACGTTTCGTGGCCGAGGCAGGTCGACGACAAAGTTCCCTTTGACGGTCCCTGGACCTGCGGTGAGCACGAAGACCCGGTCGGCGAGGGCGATCGCCTCTTCGAGGTCGTGGGTCACGAAGACAACCGACGCGGACGTCGACGCCCAGAGGGTGAGGAGCTCGTCCTCCATCAGGCTGCGCGTCTGCACGTCGAGCGCGCTGAAGGGCTCGTCCATCAGCAGGATCCGTGGGTTGTTGATCAAGCTCTGGGCCAGCGCCACGCGC
>DATBYO010000062.1:0-8135 GCA_036513655.1 Candidatus Dormiibacterota bacterium
GTCAGCTCGAACCGCCGCAGCTCACCCACTCCGACCTATCTCCTTCATGAGCCTCCGCACGACACTGTAACCGCCCCCCAGAATCCCGAGCAGCAACCCCACCAGGAGGAACCAGGGCGACGTGTGCAGGGCCCGGTCAGCCAGGTAGCCAAGACCCAACCCAACCAACACCGTGACGGCGAGCTGGAGGCCGACGCCGGACGCGAGGCCAAAGGCCGCCAGCATGCTGGGGTCCTTGTGCTTATCCGTCGGGGCCATCACTGCCTCCAGAAATTAGGCCTCAACCGTTCCAATCGTATCAGGGGGTGAATTCGCGACGCCATCGGGCGGCCGCCCGAACCGACCTCAAGCCCGGCTGGTTCGCCGGAAGCGGCGCAGCACGATGATGGCGATCCCGAGCAGCATCAGCAGGATGGCACCCAGCAACACTTTCTTGTGGCCGTAAATGGCCAGGCCGACGGCGGCGAAGATCGCGGTGCCGAAGTAGAAGACGAGCGCCGTTTCGCGGGGGCTCAGGCCGAAGTCGAGCAGCCGGTGGTGCAGGTGCTCGGTGTCGGGGGCGGCAATCGACCTGCCCCGCAGCCGCCGGCGCACGATCGCCCAGGCGGTGTCGAGGATTGGGATCGCCAGCGCGGCGACCGGCACGACCAGGGCTACCACGATGGCGCCCTTGGCGACCGAGAGCACGGAAAGCGCAGCCAGGGTGAAACCCAGAAAATTGCTGCCGCTATCCCCCATGAAGACCCGGGCGGGATGCCAGTTGAAGAAGAGGAAGCCGATGCAGGCGCCGATCAGCGCTCCGGCGAGGATCACGATGTCACTCTCGCCCCGATTAATGGCCGCCAACAGTATGGTCGCGGCCACGATCGCCACCACGCCGGCGGCCAGCCCGTCGACGCCGTCGATCAGATTGATCGTGTTTTGCAGACCCACGAACCAGAGCAGCGTCAGCGGAATTGCCACGGCGGGCATCAGGTTGACGACGTGGCCGGGCAGACCAACGAATTTGATCGAGATGCCGAACCCAACGATCGCAAGCAGCGAGGCGGCAACCTGAAAGACCAGTTTGAAAACCGGTCGCACGCCGCGGAGGTCGTCGAAGACCATCAGGGTGGTGATCACCGCCGCGGAGAGGAGTAAGCCGAGGGTGGCCGGGTTGGTCGAAAACAGGGCCGCGGAGAGACCGAACCCGAGGTACATCGCCAGCCCGCCGAGCCTTGCGGTTGGCTCGCGGTGAATGCGTCGTTCTCCTGGCTCCGCAACGGCGCCCAGCTTAAAGGCCAGCCAGCGGGCCGGCAGCACGACGATCGTGGTGCAAACCAGCGCGACGAGAAAGGGCAGGATCGCAGGGCCGAAGCGCGACGGCGAAAAGTCTGACCAGATGGTCGGGTCGCTGAAGAAGCTGGTGCCGACTAGTACGGCAGTGGAAATCGTTCGCACAGCGCCCGACTGCGGGCGCGCACCTGCTCGTGTACCGTCCGGTCGTCGAGGTTGCCGAGCAGCTCCGAGACCATCTCGGCGATCTGGCTCATTTCTTGCGGGCCCATCCCTCGCGTGGTCACCGACGGCGTCCCCAGCCGGATGCCACTGGGATTGAACTTGCTCGCGGTGTCGAAGGGGATGGAGTTGCGGTTCACGGTGATGCCGACGGTGTCGAACGTTTCCTGGACCTTCTTTCCGGTCAGGTTCAACGGGCGCAGGTCGATCAACATCAGGTGGTTGTCGGTGCCACCGCTGACCAGCCGGAGCTTTCGGCGGGTGAGTCCCTCGGCGAGCACGCGCGCGTTGTTGACCACCGACTGGGCATAGGACTTGAACTCCGGAGTCTTCCACTGGGCCAGCATGACGGCCTTACCGGCGATGGCATGGTTGTGAGGGCCGCCCTGGCTGCCCGGAAAGACGCTCTTGTCCACTTCGGCCGCGTACTTTGCTTTGCAGAGGATCATCGCGCCCCAGGGTCCCCGCATCGTCTTATGCGTGGTGAAGCTGACGAAGTCGGCGTGTGGGACCGGGCTCGGGTGTGCGCCACCGGCCACCAGGCCGGCGAAATGCGCCATGTCGACGAAGAAGTAGGCATCGGCCGCCCTCGCGATCGCCGCCATCCGCTCGAAGTCGAGGATGCGCGGATAGGCGCTGTAGCCGGCGAGCAGCATCTTCGGCCGGACCTCTTTGGCTTGCGTCTCCAGCAGGTCGTAGTCGATGCGTTCCGTCGTGGCATCGACCCCGTAGGGAACGAAGTGATACAGCTTGCCGGAAAAGTTCACCGGGCTCCCATGGCTGAGGTGCCCGCCCTGGCTGAGGTCCATCCCCATGACGGTATCGCCGACCTTGAGCACGCTCGCGTAGACGGCGTAGTTGGCGGTCGTGCCGCAGTGGGATTGCACGTTGGCATGCTCCGCACCGAAGAGCGCCTTGGCACGCTCGATCGCGAGCGTTTCGATCCGGTCGACGTTCTCGCAGCCGCCGTAGTAGCGCTTCCCCGGGTAGCCTTCGGCGTACTTGTTGTTGAGCAGCGAGCCCAGCGCCTGCAGCACCGCCGGGCTGGCGATGTTCTCCGAAGGGATCAGCTCCAGGGTGTACTGCTGGCGTTCGAACTCGTCGCGGATGGCCGCCCCAACCTCGGGATCGACCTGGTCGATCCGGCTGGTCAGGTCGGTGCGGGCCTGCAACATTCCGCCCATTATCGCCGAATCACGAACCCCCACCCTGCCCTCCCCCAGAGGGGGAGGGAAAGGGTGAAGGGGTGATTAGTTCCGACGCCGGAATCGCGCCTTCGCGCAGGATCCGAGGCGTCGCGCCACTCAGGTCCAGGATCGTCGAGGGCTGTCCGATGCGGCAGCGCCCGCCGTCCAGCACGAGGTCCAGCGCGTCGGGTATTCCCTGGAGGACCTGGTCGGCGTCGGCTGGAGGGCTGGCCCCCGCCGGGTTGGCGCTGCTGCTTGCGATTGGTTCACCCAGTGCCGTAAGCAGGGCGAGAGCCACCTCGTGGTCGGGTGCGCGGACCGCCAGTGTCGAGCCCGTTGCCGCATCGCGCGCCGGCAGCACCAGCGTGAGCGGCCCGGGCCAGTAGCGACGCATGAGATTTTCGGCCACGGATGACACGATCGCGAAGTCATCAACCTGTCCCCTACCGGTCACCAACCAGACCATCGGCTGCCCCGCTGGTCGCCGCTTCGCCTCATAAAGACGCTTCACCGCCGCCGGGTCGGCAGCGCGCGCGCCCACCGCGTAGAGCGTGTCGGTCGGAAACGCGATCACGGCGCCCTGCCGAAGACGATCGGCAGCCTGGGCAACGTGCTGCGGATCTGCCGGCCAGCGCTCGGTCACGTCTGAATCCTGACCACCCGATTGAGTCCGGCAAGATCTTTGTGGACAGTGACCTGTGCTGAGGGCCAATGCCCCTGGGCCAGCCGGACGAGCCGGCGCGTCTGCGCTGGGTCGCTCTCGAAGAGCAGGAGACCGCCGGGTTGCAGCGACGCGGGCGCTTGCGCCAGGGCGGTGCGAATCAGCGCGAGTCCATCCTTGCCCCCGTCGAGGGCCAGCGCCGGCTCGTAGTGGAGCTCCTTCGGCCTCACCCGTCGCAGCGCGTCGGGGATGTATGGAAGGTTGGCCAGGATCACGTCCGCCGGAGCGGCGCCGTGCAGCAAGTCGCCCTTCACCGTGGTGATCCGGCGGCGGAGCCGGTAGCGGGCAATATTTTCGGCAGCCACCCGCAACGCTCGTGAACTCACATCCCTTGCCTCGATGCGAACCTGCGCAACGGCCATGGCGACGGCAATCGCCACCGCCCCGCTGCCGGTGCCGAGGTCGATGACCCGCCGTGCGTCTCGATGCGCCTGCAACCAATCGACCGCCAGCTCAACGAGCAACTCGCTTTCGGGCCGGGGAATGAGCACGGCCGGGGTCACCCACAACATGTGGCCGTAGAACTCGCGTTCCCCGACCAGATAGGGCACCGGGACCCGGGCGGCGCGGCGAGCCGCCAGCCGGCTGAGCCGTCGCCGCTGGGATGCGGTCAGCAAGCGCTCTGGGTGACTGTGCAGCCGCTCGCGGGAGCTGTGGATGACGTGCGCCACGAGGATCTCGGCGTCGAGCCAGGGGTACGGGATGCCGGCCGTCGCCAGCCTGGCTCGCGTTGTCGCGAGCTGCGCCTTGACCCGGCTGCGGTCAGCCGCGGGCGCCATTCGGCGCCGGCTCGCTCAAACGATTCCCCTGGTCCCAGGCGATCAGACGATCGATCACCGGATCGAGATCGCCGGCCTCGATGAACTGGGGCAACTTGTAGTACTTGAAATCGATCCGGTGGTCGGTGATCCGCCCTTCCGGGTAGTTGTAGGTGCGAACCTTCTCGCTGCGGTCGCCCGAACCGACCGCCGAGCGGCGCACTTCGGTGAGGGCCGCGTGCTGCTGTGAAATCTGGCGATCGAGCAGGCGCGCCATCAGCACCTTTTCCGCCTTCGCCTTGTTCTTGAGTTGCGAGCGCTCGTCCTGGCAGGTGACGACGATCGGCGGTGAGCCATCTTCGGGGGTATAGGTCAGGCGGACCGCCGAGTCGGTCGTGTTGACGCTCTGCCCGCCGTGCCCACCCGAGCGATAAACGTCGACCTTGAGCCGCTCCGGGTTGATCGCGACATCGACCTCTTCCGCCTCCGGCAGGACCACGACCGTGGCGGTCGAGGTGTGGATGCGACCCTGCGCCTCCGTCTCCGGCACCCGCTGCACGCGGTGGACGCCGTTCTCGAATTTTAGCCGCGAGTAGGCGCCGCGGCCGCGAATCTCGAAGACCACCTCTTTGAAGCCGCCGCGCTCGGTCGGGCTCTCCGAGAGCAGGTCGACCTTCCACCGGCGCGACTCCGCATAGCGGCTATACATCCGAAAGAGGTCGGCGGCAAACAACCCCGCCTCATCCCCGCCAGTCCCCTGGCGGATTTCGACGATCACGTCCTTGTCATCGGTGGGATCTTTTGGCACCAGCGCGATCTTGAGCTCTCCCTCGAGTCGCTCGCGCTCCGCCTGTTGCTTCTCGAATTCTTGCCGCGCATAGGCCTGCATCTCAGGATCCCGCTCATGGTCGGACAGCTCGCGGGCCTCGGCCATCCCGCGCTCGGCGCGGCGATAGGCCTCGTAGAGCTGCACCAGGTCTCGAAGCTGCGCTTGCTCCTTGCCGAGCCGCTGCAACTCCTTGAGGTCGGTGTGGACCGCCGGGTCGGCGAGCCGTTGGGTGATCGCGTCGTATCGCGCCCGAACGGCTTCGAGCTGTTCGAACATCAGGCGGCGGCCTCTTTCTCCTCTTGGCGGGCCGCCGCGAAGGCGGCCAGCGCCACCTCGAGCTGGCCGTCGTCCGGTTCCCGGGTGGTGAGCTTCTGGGTCAACAGGAAGGGAACGAGCAGCACCTTCACGATCGCGTTGTTGCGATGCCGGCCGGCGAAACGAATGAACTCGTACGCCAGCATGGCGATCAGTGGGATCAGCACGATCCGCGAAAGCAGGAGCAGGGGTAATGCCGGACGCCCGACCAGCCCGAAGACGAAGGCGCTGACGACCATGACCGCGAGCAAGAACCCCGTGCCGCACCGCGGATGCAGCGTGCTCTGGGTCCGAACGTTGGGCACGTCCAGCGGCAGGTCGGCCTCGTACGCGTTGATCGTCTTGTGTTCGGCGCCGTGATAGGCGAAGAGGCGCGCGATCTCCGCCTTGAACGAGATCGCGTAGAGGTAGAGCAAGAGGAGCCCGATCCGGACGACGCCGTCGACTACCCCAAAGAAGAGGCTGCCGTGACCGCGGCTTAAAAACCCGGCGGCCAGGAGTGGCACCCCAAGGAAGAAGAGCAGGGCGCCGACGACGGCGATGCCCATGGTAATGCGGATGGTGTTGGCGCTCAGTTCGACTTGCTCGGCAGCCGCCTGGATGTTCGCCGACCACATCAGCGCCTTCATCCCCAGGTGGAGCTGCTCCCAGAGGCCGGCGAGGCCGCGGAGCAGCGGCAACTTCCAGACCGGGTGCGTGTAGATGATGGACCGAAGCCGCTCGCGCAGGACCTGGATCTCCCCATCGGGCCGCCGCACGGCGACCGCATAGGTGGTCCGGCCGCGCATCATCACGCCCTCGAGGACGGCCTGACCACCGTAGAAGAACTTGTCCTGGCTCACCGCCGCGCTCATCCTAGTCCCCGCGCGACCCCGACGCCCACACGGGGCTCAACGCCGTGGGCGCTTATCTCTTCCGCTGCTGGCGCTGCTGGAACCGGTCGACGCGGCCCTGGGTGTCGACGATCCGCTGCTGGCCGCTGAAGAAAGGATGGCACACGGAGCAGACCTCGGTCTTGAGCTCTCTCTGGGTAGAGCCGGTCGTGAACTTATTCCCGCACAGGCAGGTCACGACCGCGTCGTGGTAGTAAGTCGGATGGATGGTGGCTTTCACGGGTTCCCCATTCTATCTCAAGATCGCGGAGGTCTGGAGCATCCCGAGGCCCAGGGCGAAGATCAACCCGAGGTAGAGAAGCCCGACGATGACCTTGGTTTGGGCGTCAACGGCGTAATACGCCGGGTTGACGATGGTCGAGCGGAACCGCTGATAGGTGCTGAAGGCCCCGAAGATCAAAACCAGGAAGAGAATCGGGCTGATCGTGGTCCCGGTCTGCATCTCGAAGAGGAGCAGCCCGGCCGCGATCACCAACCCGGCCACGTTGAACCACTTGGAGAGCAGCGACGTGACGCGACCGCCGTCGAGCGGCGTGAGCGGGATCAGGTTGAAGAGGTTGATCAGGAACCCGAAGTAGGCGAGCGCCCGAAGGAGCTGGCCGGTGCTCGACGTGGGCGTCTGCAGGTAGCCGAGGTAGCAGAGGCCCGCGGCGATCGACCCGAGGACGGGACCGCCGATCGCCATGATGGATTCCTGGGCGACCGTGCGCGGCTGCTGTTTCATGCTGACGAAGGCGCCAAGGAACGGGATCATGACGGGGAGGGTGACCGGCAGGCCCAGCACGCGGGCGACGACGACGTGGCCGCTCTCGTGGATCAGGATCAGCAGCACGATGCCAACGGCGAAGGCCCAACCGAAGATCTGCGCGTAGAGCAGGGCGGTCACTCCGGTGGACACGAACGTCAAGGCAAGGCCCTTGAACTTGAGCAGAATTCCCAGGACCGCCAGGCCGCCGGTTGCCAATCCACCCCGCCCGGGGGTGGCCGGCCGGTCTGCCTGTGCGGGGATATCAGCCTGGACTGGCCGCTCCGTGCCGTAGCCGTAGTCGGCCCCGCCGTAATTCGGGTCGCCGGGACGAGGATAGAGGTCCGCCACTATCTTGAGGATGCCCAGGCAGGCGACCTTTCAATCACCGGCCAGGGGCGAGTGAAATTGCCGAGCTGCAGGTCGGCGCATCGGCTGGTGAGCGCCTTGACGAACTGCCGCATCCCGATGCCGCGGGTGGGGCGGGGGATCCGCTCGAGCAACCAGTGAGGGTCGACGTTGAGGCTTCGCAACTGCACCTGGTGCACGCGATGCTGCCGGACGAACGCGGCCAGCGCATCGATCTCCGGGGCGGCGTCGCTGATCCCGGGGAAGGTCAAGAGGTTGATGGTCACCTGGCCGCCGGCGTCCGCCACCAGTTCCGCGCACTGACCGACCTGCTCGAGCCCGTAGCCCACCGGCCGGTAATACGCCCGAAACCGTTCATCGTCGAGGCTGAAGATGCTGATGCGGACCGAGTTCAATCCAGCATCGACCAGGCGACGAAGCACATCGGGACGCGACCCATTGGTGTTGATGTGGATCGTGGCGTCGGGCCACGCCGTCCGGATGCGGCGGGTGGCGTCCACGAGTGCGGCGCCACGCGTCAGGGCCTCGCCCTCGCAACCCTGCCCAAAGCTGACGAAATTCGCCGGGCCCGCGCTCAGGTGCCAGGCGGCGAGCTCGGCCACCTCGGTGGCGGTGGGCGCGAAGGTGAGGCGGGTTTGTGGCGAGTCGACGTCGCCCCATTGCTCCGAGATGCAGCCGAGGCAGGCGGCGTTGCACGCCGGCGACACCGGGATCGCCCCTTCGCCGCGACGCCGGAAGACGTTCTGCGCCGTCAGGCACCGGTAGTCGGTCGCACACGTCTCCAGGTGCCCGAGCAGCCGGCTCCCGGGGAGCGCCTGCCT
>DATBYO010000063.1:0-14441 GCA_036513655.1 Candidatus Dormiibacterota bacterium
CGCGAGCGGCCCCCACCCTGCCCTCCCCCGGAGCGGGAGGGAATTCAGAGCCCCCACCCCACCCAACAACTGAGCGGTTGCCCGATCGGGCACCGCCAGGTGCTCCATCGTCCGCCCACCTCCCTCTTGCCGGGTCACTGATTTCGGCAAACGATTGACGCATCGCAGGCCGAACGCATACAACGCCCGTCCCTGAACTCTCCCGGCCCAAACAACCGCGGAACAGGACCGGGACCACCGTCGCCGCGCCGGCGGCGCACCTGCTCGACCTCCAACGCACCGCGGGTAATGAGGCCGTCGCCGCCATGTTGCAACGAGCGCCGGCGGCAGCCGCTGTCAAGGCACCCGCCCACTCCGACGAACGGAGCGACTACGTCGACCTGCTGAGCGGCTTCCAGGACCTCGCCGTCCAGGCGGTGAACAATGCCGGCCGGGGCCTCGACACGGTGCACTTCGGGAAGGATCTAACTCCGGCGCACCGGGTATTCCTCGAACACGTTCGCCGGGTGCTGATCCTCGCCCAGGGATCGACCGCATCCAGGAAGACCGCCATCGTCGAGTGGCCGTCGGTCGCGGCCAAGATGGAGGCCGCGCTGGACCACGCCAAGCAGTTGCACATTTCGGGCGAGGTCCTCGCCAGTATTGCCGATACCGTGGCGCTCGTCGGCGAACAGGCTGTCCACGCGCCCCATCGGGGGCCCCTCGAAACCGAGAATTCGGCGGACTACGCCGACCTGCTCCACGGCATCAACCAGTTGCTCGACGCGGTGGAACAAGGCTGGACTGACGTGGCCGACGTCGCGCCTGCGAACATGCACGATACCAACCAGAAGCAACAAGCGGCGCTCACGGCAGTGGCCTTTGGCGGTCATCTGACCACGCGGCACCGCCATTTGCTCGAAACCCTACGCGGCGCGTTGATGCTGGCCCGGACCGAATCGCCGGGATCGGCGTCCCAGGCTCTGCGGAAGTGGCAGTCGATTCAGGGTGACTTGCGCCACGTGCTCAAGAACGCGCCCGAGCTGATCGGCACCGACGCCGGCGCGATTCGGGACCACCTCAACACCATCGGCCAGAAGCTCATCCACGGCGGCGTGTACGCCGAGGCGCACACCAAGGCGGTCGAGGAAACCAAGCTCCAGAAGCCCGGGATTGCCTTCGATGAGGAGCGTCTCAAGGAGGCTACCGATGGCTTCAAGGAGCTCCACAAGTTCGTCGAGAAGGCCGAGCAGATGACCGCCGAGAACGCCATCGACGTGCTTCTCAGCGGCGGGAAGGTCGAAAAGTACACGGGCGGGAAGCTGACGACCACACTGGCCCATTCGATCTTCGAGCTGGTCAAGAACCCGGGCGAGATCCGGGAGAAATTGGAGGAGTTCAAGAAGGCCGGCGTGATCGAACAGTCCGTCACCGTCCTCGACATGGCGGACAAGATCCTCGCCCTGCGGCAGGCCGCCTATGAAGTGACCCTCGAGATCGTCAAGGGCTACGCCGAGGGGCAGGCGAAACGTGTCGTTGAGGTGGAGCTGATCGAGCACTGGGAGAACGTCGGGAAATGGGCGGAAGGCAAGCTCGCGATGGTCAAGCAGGTTGCCAAAGTGGCCTTCGTCATCTCGCTCGCGATCAGCGCGATAAAGATCATCGACTACATCCGGCAGGGCAAGTGGGCCGAAGTCGCCCGGGAGACCGGTGAAATGATCCTCGGTCTCGGATCGGCTGCCGCGGTCGGTGCCGGCGGGAGCGCGACGATCGGCGGCATCGGCATTGTTGTCGCGGCCGAGATCGAAGGGCTCAGCGGCGCCGCGGCGATGATCTCCTGGTGCCGGACGACCAGCGTGCGCGAAGCCGCCCTGGACTTCATCGGCGTCTGCAGCACGGCCGCGGGTGTTGAGGCCCAGGATCTCGTCGCCAACGTCAAGCTCCTGGCCGACCAGTCGGCGCCCAGCGAGAAGGCGTTCATCGAGCAGAGGCTCGCCTCTGACGTGCCCCACTGGATGCGACATCTCGAGATCCTCAGTGACCAGCTGAATGAAACCAGGACAATCAGCCTGGGCGGCCAACCCCGGCTCCAGCAAGCGCTGGGAGACGACGCGCTCAGGATCCTGAGAAACCCCGCTACCTGGGGCGGCAGCTGGGAGTCGATGGCCGAGCAGATCCGGGTGATCTTCGCGGGCGCAAATGCCATGGCAAAGTACGTGGTCGACAACTACCCCAGACACGAAAAGAAGGCCGAGTCAGGAGAGGAAAAAGAAGGCGGCGACAAAGAATAGGTAGTGGTCCCGTCCCCTCCGGGGAAAGGACAGGGCGGGCTTTCTCGGGGAGGTGTACACATGCGCCGATCGCTGATTCTCGCGCTGACAATGGCTGCGGTTCTGGGTTTCCCCGCGTTGCTCGCGCCGGCGGGCAGCTCACCCAAAGCTCTGGCCGCCGAAGGGTGCGGCGTGCGGAGCTTGCACGGTGCCTACGGCTATGCCTTTCAGGGGCAGGTCATACCGCCAGGGACGACGGAGTTCGACACGGCCATCGCGGGCCGAATCGTTTTCGACGCACACGGGGGCCTGTCTGGTTCGGAGTGGGATAGTGCCAACGGCTTTCAGGAGACCCTGACGTTCACCGGCAGCTACTCAATCCAGCCGGACTGCACCGGGACGGCCGCCCTCGTGAACAGTAATGGCCGGACCGATCACATCACGCTGGGCCTGATCGAGGGTGGCCAGGAGTTCAACTTCACCGTCACCGATCCGGGCGTCGTGATTACCGGGCAACCCAGCCGTCTCGGGATCAGCCGCTGCACCGATCGCAGCCTGTCGGGTGTCTTCAACGCCACCGCGTCGGGCAGCGACTTCACCCCAGCGGGGGTCGAGAATGGCGACGATAGCCTGTTCTTCAGTATCCACTTCGACGGCCACGGGCACGAATCCGGCTCGGCCACGCTAAACATCAACGGCTTCTCCTTCCCTGACACGTTCACGGGGACGTATCACGTCAACCCGGACTGCACGGGCTCTGCAACCAACACGTTCGCATCCAGTGGGTCAGATGCCGTGAACTTCGTGATCGTCGAGCAGGGGAACGAGGTCAAATTCTTCAATGCTCAGCCGGGCATCGTGTTTTCAGGCACGATGGATCGGATGGCGAACGGAGAAGAGTCGGGCCAAAACTAGATCGGGATTCGGAGGGGCCCCCAGCCCGCCTCCCCCCAAAGGGGGAGGAATGAGGGGCCCCACCCTGCCCTCCCCCAGAGGGGGAGGGAAAAATAGAGCGCTCAAAACGAGGGATTTCTCTGATTCCCTGGGACGGCGCCACCGGTAGCGTGGCCAGCAAAGATCCCAGGAGGAAGAGAGCAATGACCATTGCCGAGCGTCGACTCAATCGGCGGCAAGCCCTGTTGGGTGCCGGCATCGTCGGCGCGGGCGCGCTGGCCACGTTGATGCCGGCTTGCGGAGCGGCCGCCGCGGTGACGGCCGACAGCCGCTCCAATGGATCGAATGGGCTGGAGGGAGCGTGGCTCGAAAAGGTGACCCCCGACGACGGCCATCCTCCGCATCAACTCCTCGCGCTCTACACGAAGGATGGGGGCGGGGTCGCAACACCGACCTTTCCATCGAGCCAAGTCTCGTCCGGCTATGGCGCCTGGACACGTTCTGCTGAGAGGTACCTGATCACCCTTGAGCTCTTCAGCTTCAGTCCATCCGGGCAACTTGCAGGCCTCTTGCGAATTCGGTCGCTAGCGACGGTCGACCAGACGGGGGATCAGATGAGTGGACAGGCCAAGCTCGAGTTTCAGGCGGATGGGAGCTCGACCTTCGATCCCACCGGTATCGCGCACTTTACGGCCAGCCGCATCAAAGCGCTACCGCTGTGATGCCACCCGCGCCACCAGCTGACTCCGTGAACGAAGGTTCAGTTTGTCGTAGATGCGTGAGAGGTTTGCCTCGACCGTCTTAACGCTCAGAGACAATTCCGCCGCGACCTCTTTGTTAGAGCGGCCACTGACGACCAGGGCGACCACCCTCGCCTCGGTCGGCGTCAAGGTCGAGACGCCGGCTGGGGCGGGGGCGATCCGGCCGGCTTCCGCCTTCGCCCGTTTGATCCAGGCTGAGGCGCCCAGCGAAGTGAAGATGTCCGCGGCCTCCTGCACGCGTTCGCGGGCTACACGCTTCCGCTTGGCACGTCGAAGCACGGTTCCGTACGCGAGAAGGGTGCGGCCGCGCTCGAGCGGCATTGGTAGCTGTTGATGCGCGGCGAGGGCCAGGTCGAATTCAGGGAGGGATGACGCGAAGTTCCCTCGTGATGACGCGACGAGCGCTCGGCACCGCGCTCCAATCGCCCGCGGCCAGGGGTCCCCAAACCTCTGCTCATCAGCGTCCAGGCGAGCGCAGACCGCGTCCGCACCGTCGACATCCCCGAGAGCGAGGAGGGTCTCGACTTCATCGCCCTCACTCCGAATGGCGCCTTGCAGACCTTCACGACGTTGGCCACGGCGACGTCGAAGTTCGTTGAAATATTGGTTGGCGTGACCCGGGTCGCCCGCGGCGAGCTCCGTCGCGCCGAGGATGGCCAGTGCCCGCCAACGATACGGTTCATCGGCGACCTTGGCGGCGATGGCAAGCGCCTCGAGCGCTGCCGACCGGGCGGCGTCGAGCTCGCCTTGGTAGCAATGCAACATAGCCTTGGCAACCAGCGAAAGGCGAGCCGATGCTTGCTGCCCGGTGTGGATGACTGACTTCTCGCATTCATCCGTGTACACCGCAGCCAGACGCCAGTCGCCCGCCCAGCATTCCAGTTCGGCGAGGTGGAACAGAATCGGCGCGCGAAGCGATTCGTCGCGACCCTCGCTCAGGGCCAGGGCACGTTTGCACAAGACCCGAGCCCGGGCGAAATCATCGGACCATTTCAGGAACACCGCCCAGTCCATCAACGGGTGGAGCCCGCCAAGGCTCTCTTCCATGGCGATCGAGGCGCGGCCCTCCGCTATAGCCACGGCCAGGGCCCGGCCTTCCGGCGACACTATACCGACGTTGCGCTCGGTGACCGTCTTGAGTCTTATCGCCAGACCTGACAGCGAGGCATCGTCGCATCGGTTGGCAATTTCGACCAGCCGAAGACAGTGTTCGAATGCCGCCTGGTGATTGCCGCGCTGATTGAGAACATGAATCAGGTCGCGCTCGACGAGCGCCCGTCCTCGCTCGTCGTCGCCTGTCTGCGAGAGCGCCTCCACGAGAAGCCGTTCCGCTTCATCAAGGTCGCCTGAGGCGAACATGATGCTGCCTATCAGACGGAGTGCATCCATCGGCCGATTCCCACGACGCGATGACACCAGGACGGCGTTCAGAAGGTCACGCGCCCCGGCGGCGTCGCCGGCTCGGAGGCGATACTCGGCGCGCATGATTTGGCGTCGTTCGATATCGCGCGGAAAATCGGCTGGGGTCAGGTCGCAGGCTTGTTGCGCCAGCACCGCCGCGGCGTCCGGTGCCCCTCGGGCATTAGCCGATCGGGCGGCGCCCTCGAGCGCCTGCGCGGTCGCGGCGTCCGGTCCCGTCGCGGAAAGCGCAAGGTGGCGCGCCCGATCCTCAGGCTGGTGGACGACCTTCGCAAGCCGTGAATGCCACCGGCGGCGAGTGGTCGCATCGGCCATTCCGTAGACGACCGACGCCAGCAGCGGATGCGTGAAGCGAAGTCGACCCTCGCTCCTCTCTATGACCTCCGCGTTCAACGCTGGGTCCAGGGCAGCCAGCGCATTCGGATCTATTTGCCAGAGGATGGCTTCATCGGAGTGGGCGAGTGCGACCAGCGCGACGAGAATGTCGCGCGTCGCTGGGGGCAACTTCGTGATTCGGCCGGAAACCGCGTCGGCCAAACGTCGTGGCAGGGGAAGGGGTTCGCCGGCCCTGATGGTCGATGGATGCTCGAGGATGTATCGGCCGATCTCGAGAGCGAAGAACGGATTACCTCCCGAGATGGCAAAGACCTGGTCGAGCTCCGGCCTTCGGAGCGGACGCTGCAGCCGGCGCAGCAGCAAGTCATCGATGTCGTTAAGGGCTAACGGGCCCACCTCGACGCGTTGGAGTTGACCATCGCCCAGCCCTGTTCGAAAAAGCGAGGCGGGGTCGTTGGCTGAGGCGAAGCGACGTGCGGCAAGCACCTTGACCGGCTCGCGGTCCAGCCGGCGGACGGCGAAATTCAAGACCCGTAGCGACGGCGGATCGACCCACTGAAGGTCGTCCACCGCCAGCAGCACCGGCTGGTCGGCGGCAAGGTGACGTAAGGTGCGTAGGAACGCGGTACTCACGGCGAGTTGGTCCGCCGGTTCATGGGTGGATCGCGCCCGGAACAAGGCTGCCTCGAGCGCGATGCGCAAGGGCGGTGACAGCCGCGCAAAGGCGTCTTCAGCGACACCATCCAGCAGGTCGCCGACGACGGCGTAGGGCAATGCAGACTCAGCCTCGGTCGGCGCGGCGCTCAGCAGCCGACAGCCGCTCGAGATCGCGGCAGATCGGCCAGCCCGCCAGAGAATGGTCTTCCCGATACCCGGCTCACCCTCGAGCAGGAGAATGCGGGCGCTGCCCTGCGTTAGGTCGAGGAACTGTTCGATCCTCGCCAACTCGACCTCCCGACCCACCAGCTCCCGAACGCGGGTCACCACACATCAACCGTAAAGTGAGTCGCGGCCAAAGGCAAGAGGCCCCCACCCTGCCCTCTCCCACCCTGCCCTCCCCCCGCAAGCGAGGGGGGGAAATCAGCGGCGCGGGTGCGAACCTTTCGGCCACCTGAACGTCATAGAACTCAGATGCTCGATTTTGGCCGCCCGACAGCCCGCAGCCTAGGGCCGTACGTGGTTGTGCTGGTAGTCCTTTCGGGGTGCTACACGCCACCCACTGCGAAAGGTGACGCCTGCCGGACGTCGCTCGCCGAGAACCCAACACCCCCTGCGCAGCGTCTGTATGACATCAATCAGCCGACCGTGGGAGTCGACCGAATGCAGTTCGTTAGCGAAACACAGGGCTGGGCTGTTGCAGGCGGTCACCTTTACTGGACCGCGGACGGTGGTTGTCACTGGCGAAACATCACTCCCGAGGACGGGCCGCAGTGGGGAGCCAATGCTATTTTCTTTCTCGATCGAGTCCACGGCTGGGTCGCCACCGGCCAGGAGGTCTTTCGCACCACCGATGGTGGCCGGAGCTGGAAGAAAACCAGCGTCGCGTTTTCAGGCGACCTGGTGGGGCTTGACTTTGTTGACGCGAATAACGGATGGCTGGCGACGGCAGGCTTTGGCGGCGGCGAAATGCGACCGGCGGAGCCTGCCGGCGACATCTTTCATACGACGGATGGCGGCCTCCACTGGACTGACCAGGTCGACAACCGGCTCAACGGTGGGCAGATGCGGTTCCTTACGTCAGCCATTGGTTGGGCACTCAATTATGCCGAGGACAAGCTCTACCGGAGCGATGATGGCGGGGTCAGCTGGACGGCGATTGAGGTCGCGCCCCCTCCGGGCTACGAGGCCCGACTCAGCCTTCCGACCTTTTCCACCCCCTCGGACGGCGTCCTAGCCGCCACCCTGCTGCGCCGGCGGAACGGCTCAGCCCCACCGGTCCGCTATGGAGGTGACGTCGGGTTGACCTACATGGTGAGCCATGACGGCGGTCTGTCGTGGACGCCCACGCGTGTGTTTATCGAGCCTCCGCTCGTAATCCCTGTCGTTGTAAGCGGGAAGACCTGGATGGTGGCGCATCCGGGCACCACTGATACCGACATGATTGAGACCACCGTCGATGCCGGCCAAACCTGGACACAGATTCGTCCAGTTGGTCTGCCACTCATCTCCCAGTTCGACTTCGCGTCGCCCTTGGTTGGATGGGCCCGGCCGAGCGGTTACGAATGCGTTGCCGTCGGGCAGACGTGCTCCTATCGGGAAGACCTCCTGGTCACCGTCGACGGTGGTAAGAGATGGACCACCATCGATCTCACTGCAGCCGGCCTCTAGCGCGGCCCCCACCCTGCCCTCCCCCAGAGGGGGAGGTAAATAACTAATGGCCCCCACCCTACCCTCCCCCGCAAGCGGGGGAGGGAAAAATTAGAAAGGGCGTGGGAAAAAATTAGAAGAGGGGGAGGGGAATCTAGGCGTGCGCGGCCTGGGCTGGCTCCTTTGCCGGGACGGCGCCCTTCCAGGCGAAGGGAGCGAAGTGCCCGTTGTTCTTTCCACTGGTGTCGTCCCAGTCGATGCCGAACACGTGCAGATGGCTGCGCGTCGCCTTTCCCAGGGCGAGTCGCGAGTTGGCTGGATGGAGTGTGTTGTCGAGGTGCATCGGCTCGCGCGCGTCTTCGCTCGCCGTGACGCCCTTGACGGCCTCGTCGAGCACGCCCGGGATCGAGACGGAGCGCTGCATCCCATCGGACTTGAACTGGATCGGCTTTAACTCGACGCCAAGGAACTTTCCCAGCAGCGGCCCGAGGTTTGCCATCGGCCCTCCGGCTTGCCCGCCAACGATCGCCGCGATCGCCTGCTGCTGGCCGGGCTTGGCCTTCTCATCGGTGATCAGGCCAACCTCCCAGCTTCCCTCCAGCATCACGCCCGGCGTGCGTCCCACCACGGCAAAGCTCAGGCCGTCAAGCGCTTCGCTGCCAAAGCGGCCACGCTGAATCTGAAAGACCATGGCAAAGACGCACCAGCCTTTGGTCGGTTTGCCAGCGAGGTTGGTGAAGATGCAGGGGCACAGATAGTCGCAGCTGCAGGTCTCGAAGTATTCTCCTGTCAGTTCCCAATCGTTCGGTGTCGCCAATGAGCACCTCCTTGATTACATGCCCGCGCCGCTCGCGCGTAGCATTCCGCCGCCGACCCACGTGAGTAAGCCCGGATCAACGATCACCGCGATGCCAAGCAGGCCGACCGCCAGCCCGGCCACCTTCGACAGCTCGGCGCCGTACCGCCAGTTCTTCTCGGCGAGGAAGATCAGCGCCAGGCCCGCCATCCACACCAGGTTCATGAGGCCAACCACCACCAGCACCGACATCAGCGCCCAACAACATCCGAGGCAGTACGCGCCATGCGACATACCCGCGCGAAATGCCGAGCGGGTGCCGCCGCCGAAGTCATGTCCAAGGATGAAAGCAAACGGACTGCGGCAGGCCTTCAGACAGACGGTCTTCCAGGGCGTGAACTGATACGCGGCGGCGACCAGCAGGATGGCGCCGGCCACCACGCGCAGCCACACCGACGAGCCGACCATCGCTGGCAGGTTCTGGAAAGCGAGGAACGCGGCAAGCGGAACGATGCCAATCGCGGTCCAGATGAAGAGGTAGCCGAGGACAAACGCCGCCGTCGGCGGCCATCCTTCTCCACGGTGGCGAACCACGACGCGATGGGCGAGCACCATGGGGCCGATGGTCGGAAACATCATGGCGACCATCATCGCGAGCCACATCCCGAGGAAGACCAACGGCGCGATCCCGGCCGGCATTCCACTGCCGATCTGCGCCAGACCCGTCACCATGCCCGACATCGCGTCGGCCTGCCGGATCGTGTAGTACCAGGCGACCGCAGCGAGGGCCAGCAGGATGCTCACGGTGGTCAGGGTTACGCGCCGGCTTACGTTTGTCGCCGCGGCCAAGGCTCCCTCCTAAAGATCCCGGGTCGAACCCTGCCAGTGTAGCCCCTGCGAGTGACGGAGTAGAAACGAACCGCCATTGCCTAGACGATCCGGCCGGCCGGCGACGTTGTAAAGGTGAAGCTCATGAAACTGCAGAGTCTGCTCCGGCGATCGCTGGGTGCTCTTGCCCGAGACGAGGGGCAGGGCATGGTCGAATATGCACTGATCCTGGTCCTGATCGCCGTGGTCGTGATCGTCGTCCTGATCATTCTCGGCAACCAGGTGCAGAACGTGTTCTGCAACATCTCCGGCGGCCTCGGAACTTAAGTAGAGTCTGCACGTGCAGGCGCTCGCCGAGCTCCTCTCGGGCGCCGGGTTCGTCTCGGCGGAAGAAGAGGCAGAGCTTCTTCTCGCTCGCGCGGGCGGCGATGCCGAGCTCCTCGACTCGCTCGTTCGGCGCCGCCTCACTGGTGAGCCACTCGCCTGGATCGTGGGACACGTCACCTTCTGCGGACTGGAGATCCGCGTCGATCCGGGTGTGTACGTACCGCGCTGGCAGAGCGAACCGCTCGCGCATCGCGCCGTCGAGCGCCTGCCCGCGACCGGTGTGGCGATCGATTTGTGCACCGGATCGGGAGCGATCGCCAGGGTATTGAGCGCGGAGCGCCCCGGTGCGCGGGTCGTCGCGTCCGACGTCGACGAGCGTGCCGTCGCCTGCGCGGCCGCGAACGGCATGGAGGTCTACCGGGGCGACCTGTTCGCCCCGCTGCCGCGCACCCTCGAGGGACGCGTCGACATCGTGGTCGGCGTCGTGCCCTACGTGCCGACGCCGGCGCTGCCGCAGCTCCAGCGCGACACCTTCGCGTTCGAGTCGCCCCTGGCCTACGACGGCGGTCCCGACGGCACCGAGATCCTCCGCCGTGTCCTGCGCGATAGTCCGCGCTTCCTTCGCCGCGGCGGTGCGCTGTTGCTCGAACTTGGCGGCAACCAGGCCGACACGCTGCGCGACGACCTCACTCGCCTCGGCTACATCGACGTCAGCGTTCTCGCCGACGACGAGGGTGACGTCCGTGGCGTCGAGGCGACGCTACAATTCCCTCGCAGTGGCTCGAGACCTCCGCGTCAAGCTGGGTGAGGACCGGCCGGGAGCCCTCGCCGCCCTGGTGCAGGCCCTCAGCCGCTCCGGCGTCAACATCGAGGGCTTCGCCGAGATCGACGGTGTCGTCCATGTGGTGGCGCGCGACCCGAGCGCGGCCCGGTCGGCGCTGCGCGCGGGCGGCTACGAAATCGACGGTGAGCTCGAGGTCCTGCTCTTGCCCATGCCGGACCGGCCCGGCGAGCTGTCCATGATCCTCCAACGGCTCGCCGATGCCCGAGTGAATGTCCGTTTTTGCTACGTCGCGACCGAGACCCGGGTGGTGATCGGCGCCGAGGATGTCTCCCGAGCGCGCGAGGCGCTGGGCCCCGACCAGAATTAGCGAACCTCGAACTCTTAACGGTTTACTAGGCCCACCTTACGTCACTCTCATTCACGCTGATCACGATGGACGGGTGATCAAATCCGCTGAGGAGTGGGATGACGATGCCGAGGTCCTGCTCATCGCGCGCGATTCGGACGTCGCGGAAATGTACCGGATGAAGCTCGAGATGGACGGCTACCACGTCACCAGGATTGACGATCTGCGGGATCGCACCCCGTCTCGGGCGGGATGGAAGCCGGACCTGGTGATGATCGACCTGGGCGATGCGGGCGCCGCGCGGCTGAGCGAGCTCGAACGCCTTCGCTGCGATCCGGTACTGGGGGCGATGCCACTGTTGCTGCTCTGCACCGACACTGAAGACGAGCTTCGGCGCCGGGGCGTGACCCTCCGGCCGACCGACTACGTGCTCAAGGTGGCGCAGCCCGGAAGTCTCGGGGGATCCGTCGACGAGTGGTCGGCGATCGCGTTTTCTTCGTCTGCCGGCCCTAGCGCCAGTCTTTGATCTAAAGACTGCCCCCACCCCGACCCTCCCCCAGAGGGGGAGGGAATTGTTTGCCCCCACCCTAACCCTCCCCCAGAGGGGGAGGGAGATTCTCCGATCAGGCCGCCCGTCGCCGGGCTGACGATCTCGACCATTCCGACAGCCACCCTTCGACCTCGGCCGCCGGCATCGGGCGGCTGAGCAGATAGCCCTGGGCCATGGCGCAACCGAGGCGGCTGAGACTCTGCCAGGTCGCCTCGTCCTCCACACCTTCGGCCACCACGTTCAGGCCGAGGCTGGCGGCCAGCTCGATCGTGGCCCGAACGATCGCGGCGTTGCCCGGATCCGTCGATAGCGCACTGACAAAGGATCGGTCGATCTTGATCTCCTCGACCGGCAGCCGCTGGAGGTAGGCGAGGGACGAGTAGCCGGTACCGAAGTCGTCGATCGAGAAGCCGAAGCCGAGCGCGCGCAATTGATTCATGGTTTCGAGCACCCGGGCCGGCTCCGTCATCAGCGCGCTCTCCGTGATCTCCAGTTTCATCTTTCGCGCCTCGGCGCCGGTGGCGCTGAGAACGTCAGACAGCGTCATCGGAAATCGCGGATCCAGCAGGTTGCGCATCGAAACGTTGACCGCGACCGGAATGGCGATGCCGGACTTTTGCCAGGCGACCATTTGCCGGGCGGCCAGCTCGACCAGGCAGGCGGTCAGCGGCTTGATCAAGCCCATTCGCTCGGCCACCGGGATGAACTCGGCCGGCGGGACCCAGCCGCGCTGCGCGTGGCGCCAGCGGGCCAGGGCTTCCAGCCCGGTCACTTCGCCCGTGGTCATCGAGACCTGCGGCTGGTAATAAAGGATGATCTCCCGCTGCGCGATGGCCCGGCGCAGGTCGGCCTGCAGCACCAGGCGGCTCGCGTCGTAGGGATCGTCCTCGGGACGGTAGAGGGAATAACTATTGCCCGAACGTTTCGCCACGTACATGGCGACGTCGGCGCGTCGAAGGAGCGTCTCTGCCGTTGAGCCGTGTTGCGGAAAGACCGCGATGCCGATACTGGCCGTCATCTCGAAGGGGTGGCCATCGATGACGAACGGCCGCTCGACACGGAGGAGCGTGTCGGCGACCTTCATGGCACGACCGGCGTCCGCGTTCGGGAGCAGGATGGCGAACTCGTCGCCCCCGAGTCGGGCGATCAGGTCGTCCGCCTGCAGGTTGTTCCGCAAGCGCGGACCGACCTGGCCGAGTAATGCGTCGCCGATCCGATGGCCGAAGGTGTCGTTGATCTCCTTGAAGTTGTCGATATCGAGCAGCAGCAGGGCGACACTGTTCCCCTCGGCCAGCACTTGCTTGACCCGCTCGTGCAGCATCAGCCGATTGGGGAGATTGGTCAAGCTATCGTGCAGCGCCTGGTGTTCGAGCGCCCGTTGCCCTTCTTGCTGGCGGCGTCGCAGCTTGACCTGCTCGAGCGCGTTTTGCACGGCCGTGCCGAGCCGCGCCAGCCGATCCTTGAGGACGTAGTCCGAGGCTCCCAGGCGCACGGCCGCGACCGCCAGGTCTTCGCCGATGGCGCCCGAGACGATGACGAACGGGATCTCCAGGCCGGCTTCCTGCAGCAGCTTCAGGGCTCGCAGCGCATCGAAGTTGGGCTGATGGTAGTCGGCGATGATCAGATCGAGCTCTGGGTCGAGGTTGGACCGGAAGCCCGCCTCGTCCTCGACCCGTCGCCAGCTCGGATCGAAGCCGGCGCGGCGAAGCTGATACAGGGCCAGGTCGGCGTCCTCCGGCCGGTCCTCGAGGATCAGCAGGCGTATGGGGCGTCCGTTCATGGGCTCAACTCCGTGCAACGACGGGGCGGGCAATAGTTGTCGTGGGCCCGAGTTCTATCAGCGTGAGTACCGACACGACCGTCGGTTACCTAGGTATCGCTAGCACCGTGGCGTTTACTGTGATCGCCGCGCTGACGGTCCGCGACTGGCTCGCGACACGAGGCAGCAGCCGGATGTACCTGGCGCTCGCCATCGGTTGCCTGGGCATTGTGTCCATCCTCGGACAGGTGGCAAAGCTCCTCCCCGCCTGGTTCACGGGTGTGAACTCGGTCCTGACGATCGTGATCTTCCTGGGCGCCGGCCTCGCCCTGATGCTCTTCCGGGACAGCGTTATTCCGTTGGGCCCGCGTACCCGGCGGCTCGTCATCGGCGCGGTCGCCGCGACGGCGGTGCTGGTGATCGCCATCACGCTCGGGGGGAACACGGCCGCCTCCAAGCCACTCCAGGTTTTTGCACTCCTTGCCTTCGTGGTCGTGTGGAGCGGCTGCGTCGGCGAGCCATGCGTCCGGCTCTGGCTGGCGGCCGGGCAACGGATCGCCGTTCAGCGTGCCAGGATGCGCGCGCTCAGCCTCGGGTACATCGGCATCATCGCGATCCTCTTCGCCGCGGTCTTCGCGGGCTTCTTCGGATCCACACCCGCAGTACGCATTGTGGTCGCCCTCTCGACCCTCGCCATCGTCCCCTTCCTCTACGCCGGCTTCGTCCCCCCCACCTGGCTTCGCCGCGCCTGGCGCCAGGGCGAAGAAACCAAGTTCCGCGAGGCCACCCATGACATCCTGCTGTTCGCTTCGGATCGGGTAGCGCTCGCCACCCGCACGCTCGATTGGGCCGTACGACTCAGCGGCGCCGACGCGGGGTTCTTTCGTTCGATGGGCACGATCATCGCCACCAAAGGGATGACGGTGGACGAAGCCACCGCGCTAGAGCCAACCGTCAATGCTGCCGCTGGCCGCCGGATCCTGGCGCTTGGCGGCCGGCCGCCGAAGAGCGCGATCATCGCCCCGCTCGAGGGTGCCGACGCCGCGATCATCCTGATAGGCGGCCCCTTCACCCCCGTCTTCGGT
>DATBYO010000064.1:0-8356 GCA_036513655.1 Candidatus Dormiibacterota bacterium
GGTCCGGAGCAGGCTGTAGTGAGTCTCCGGCACACTGGATTGAAATCCTGTCCGTGCCAGCGGCGAGACCACCAGCGTGGCGACCCGTCCACCGGCAGCATCCGTGCAGCATCCGGCGTTTGTGCCGCCTTCATCCCAGGTAATGAAGAGAACGCCGCCGTTGCGGAACGCCGTCGAGTTGAGGATCGTTGGAACCTTCTGGCTGAGCCAGGTGTCTCCCGTTGCGATTGAACAGTCGTGCATGTCGTTGCACATGTTGGGCGTGATCCAGGCATAATTGCGCACCGATCCGCCGGCTAGGTCCGCACCCAACTGGTTGAACGGCACCACGTGGGCGTTGCAGCGGACGGCATTGGTGCGGATGTCGTTGTAGTAAATCCATGGATTGTGCTTCTGCATGTAGGGATAGGCATCGCCGATGAAACACGACGATGGCATGTCCTCCAGGTAGGCCTTCCAGGTCCGGCCGCTGGCCTCGACCTGGTCCGCGAGGTTCGTGGTGCTGACCCAACAGGTCGTGCAGTCGCTATTGATGCCGAAGGTGCCACCGGCCGTTAGCGTGAGATAGTTCGGCAGGCTCGGATGGCTGACGGCGTAGTACTGGGTCGCCAGCCCGTAGCTGGCCGCCAACCCATTGATGTAGGGCGCCGCGCTATTACCGATGAGGCTGCTCGACTCCTCGTTCTCCATCACGATCACGAAGACATGGCTGAAGGTGGGGAGCGCAGGAGTCGGCGCTGGAGTCGGCGTTGGTGTCGGCGCCGGGGTGGGCGTCGGCGTTGGGGCTGGCGTTGGGTTCGGGGTTGGTGACGGCGTTGCTGTCGGCGTTGGTGTCGCCGTGGGTCGCGGCGTTGGTGTCGCCGTGGGTCGCGGCGTTGCCGTCGGAGTCGGCGTTGGACCCGGCCTCGGGGTAGGGGTGCTACGTGGCGTCGGCGTCGCATGCGCGACGCTTGTGGGTTTCGCTGTTGGCCTGCCCGGAGTTAACGGCGTTGCGGAATGGGACGGTGCCATCGCAACCGACGGCGGTGATGTGGCTCCTGGAGCACTCGGCTGCCCCAATAGGAGCGATGTGATCCACAAGAGCAACCCGGCCACGGTCGCCCGGAGAACGAGCCGACGAAGCAACCACATGAGTGGCACTCCTCCCACCCATCACTAAGCGGCATCCCGTCCCGCAAGACAAGGCGCAACGCGCTACCAGGCTGTAACGCCATGGCAGCAAGCAGGAAACTCTAAATCGAGTTACTCTGCTGCGAAGGTGTCTCTGTCGAAGTTGCTTCGAGTGTTCGGCGCGGTCGCCACACTGCTGCTCATGACAGGCTGCGGACAGACATCTAGTGGTCAGTCCCCGCCCCACACAACAGCGACACCATCTCCGTCGACTTCAGCGTCGGCGCACTACGCGACCCCGAAAGACGCCGCGATCGCGGCGATGATGATAGACAAGCCTGGCGCCACCTACAGGGAGGACGGACTCTGTCCCAGCGGCCAGGCGTGTCTGAGCAAGGCGCAGGTCTTCGGTAATGCCGACCCGAACTCGGGGTTCAATGCGGCGTATGTCCAGATGGGCTACGGAGGGTCGGGCGGGGGCGCCGCGTGCATCACCTACCTGTTCTACGATGCGGGCGGCTGGCATCTCTACCCACCCATTGTCTGTGGCCAGCAGGGCGGAACGAGCCCAATCCTCGGTTACCAAGATCTGGTCCAGGTGACGGGTGGCGGCTGCGGGAACGTTCGCCAGCAACCCAGCCTCAGCGCAAAGGTTGTGGCCTGCCTCAAGAACGGGACAACGGTGACCATCGATACCACCCCTCCTCGATACGTCGACGGCCACATCTGGTGGAGCGTCAACCACGGCCAGGGCTTTATAGCCCACGATGCCCTAGTTCCTTAGCGGTGGATCAGCTAGTCTCTTTACGCCCACGCGGGGTGATCAAACAATGGTCTGCCCAAACTGCCAGTCGGAGAACCGACCGGGCCGCAAGTTTTGTACACAGTGCGGAGCCGTCCTTGGAGCCGCCTGTCCGTCATGCGGCGCCGCCTGCCAACCTGGCGAGCGGTTTTGTGGCGAGTGTGGCGCAACCCTCACGAGCGCGCCCGCGTCCCGCGCGGCTGCAGGCCACTCGATTGTTCCGCCGGCCGCCGAGCGGCGCCTGGTGTCGGTGCTCTTCGCCGACCTGGTCGGTTTCACGTCCCTTTCCGATACGCGCGACCCGGAGGACGTGCGCGATCTTCTAACCCGCTACTTCGAGACTTCGCGCGAGGTCGTCGGGCGCTACGGGGGCATTGTCGACAAGTTCATCGGCGATGCGGTGGTCGCCGTTTGGGGCACGCCGACCGCCCACGAGGATGACGCCGAACGCGCCGTCCGCGCCGGCTTCGATCTCACCGACGCCGTCGCCGCCCTTGGCAAGCAGATGAACGGCAACCCACTGGCGCTCCGCGCAGCGGTTGGTTCCGGGCAAGCGGCGGTCGTGATTGGCGCGGCCGGCCAGGGGATGGTCGCCGGCGACCTCGTGAACACGGCGTCCCGTCTCCAGGCGGCCGCCCTTCCGGGGGGCCTGCTGGTCGACGAGCGCACGTATCAGTCCACCAACCGGTCCATCCTGTTCGAACCGGTCGGTGAGCAGAGCCTGAAAGGGAAAGCGCTTCCCGTCCCAGCCTGGCGAGCCCTACGGGTGGTCGCCGCCCGGCGCGGCGGCGGGCGCAGCGAACGCCTCGAGCCACCGTTTACGGGTCGGGATGAGGAGCTGCGTTTACTGAAGGAGCTCTTCCATGCCACGGCGCGCGAGAAACGGGCGCGGGTCATCTCGATCGTGGGCCAGGCGGGCATCGGCAAGTCTCGCCTCGTCTGGGAATTCCAGAAGTACCTGGACGGCTTCGTGCAAGACATCTACTGGCACCAGGGCCGCTCTCCGGCCTACGGCGAAGGCGTGACCTTCTGGGCGCTGGGCGAGATGCTTCGTCGCCGGGCGAGTATCGCCGAGACCGACGATGTCGAGACGACCCGGCACAAGCTCGAGGCCGCGGTCGCCGAGAACGTCCCCGACGAGAACGAGCGGCGCTGGATTACGCCGCACCTCGCCGCCTTGCTCGGCATCGACGACGCGCCCCCTGGACAGAATGAACAAGCCTTTGCCGCCTGGCGCGCGTTCTTCGAGCGCGTCGCGCAGCGCGGACCCACCGTCATGGTCTTCGAGGACCTCCACTGGGCGGACCAGGGGCTTTTCGATTTCATCGAGCACCTGCTCCGATGGAGCCGTCAATTCCCAATCCTGATCGTCACCCTGGCACGACCCGAGCTCCGCGAGCGACGGCCGACCTGGGGGGTCGATCAACGCAACTACACCGGTCTCCACCTCGATCCCCTGACGACTGACGCCATGGCCCAACTGCTCGAGGGTCTCGTGCCCGGTTTGCCCGGCGGGGTGAGCCGGCAAATCGTCACGCGCGCGGAAGGCGTCCCGCTTTATGCCGTCGAAATCGTTCGAATGCTGCTGGACGACGGTCGCCTGACGGCCGAAGAAGGGCGGTACCGAATCGCGGCCAAGATCGACGGCTTCGACGTGCCGGCCACGCTCCATGCCCTCGTCAATGCTCGGCTGGATGCCTTGCCAGCCGACGAACGCTCGCTTCTCCAGGATGCCGCCGTCCTGGGCCAGCGCTTCACCATCGACGGCCTCAGCGCTCTTCGATCTCAAACCGAAGAGACGCTCAAGCCGAAGCTCGATTCGCTGGTGCGAAGAGAGCTGCTTGTCTTCGACGCGGACCCACGGTCACCGGAGCGCGGGCAGTTCGGATTCACCCAGGCGGTGATTCGGGAAATCGCCTACGAGAGCCTGCCCAAGCGGGACCGGCGCACACGGCACGAGCACGTTGCGGTGTACCTGGAGGGCCTTGCCGATCCCGAGTTCGCCGGCATCATCGCCAGTCACTATCTGGCCGCCTACCAGGCCGCAGCCGCGGGCCCCGAGGCGGAGGCGCTCAAGGAAAAGGCCCGCGACTCGGTGCACAGTGCCGCCCTGCGGGCGGCGGCGCTGCACTCGCACCGCCAGGCACTTGCCTACCTCGAGCAGGCGCTTGCCATCACGGACAATGAATTGCAGCAACTTGACCTCTGGCGGTTGGCGGCCATCTCCGCCGATGCCGACGCCCAGCCTGCCGTCGCCGAATCCTATCTACAGCGCGTGATCGACCGCTGCCGGGACCGCGATGACCTCATCGGTGCGATGGACGCGATGGCAACCCTCGCCCGCATCGCCAATTACTCCGGACAGCCCGAGCGGGCCATGACGATCCTGGAGCAGGCTCGCTCGGAGACGCAGGGGCCGGACACCGGGGCGGCGGCCGCCCGGATCACCGCTGAGATGGCGAGGAGCTATTTCCTGCACGGCGAGCCCCGACCTGCGCTCGAATGGGCCGAGAAGGCCCTTCAGGCAGCGGGCCGGCTCGACCTCATCCCCGTGATTGCGGATGCGCTCATCACCAAGGGATCGGCGCTTGCAGAGGTTGATGGGCGCTTTCGGGAAGGTCATGCCGAGCTCTGGGGAGCGCTCGTGCTCGCGCAGGCCCACGGACTGACCGCCTCCGAGTTCCGCGCCCGCAATAACCTCTCCAGTTGGTACGTCCTGGACGACAATCGCGTCGCACTGGCGGTGGCACGTGATGGCCTCGACCTCATGCGCAAACTTGGCGAGCGGCAGTGGGCGATCGGTCTGGCGATCAAGTGTGCAAGTGCCGCGCTCGAGACAGGCGACTGGGATTGGGCCCTCGAGGTCATCGCCGAGTTCGATCAAGATGACATCACGCCTTACGGCCGGACAAACCTGATCGTGAGTCGTGCGATCATCAACGGCTGGCGCGGAAAGCCGGAGGCGGACGCCGCAGACCTGGCCGACATCGAGCCGCTGATGGCCGGCTGGACGGACCCGCAGTGGGCAACGCTGCCGACGTACGTTGGTCTGCACCGACTGCTGGCCGCGGGAGACCTCGAGAAAGCCTATCCTGCCGCGATGCGGGGGCTGGAGGTTGCCCCCGGCGACGTCCTGGTGACGACCTACAACGCCTCCTTCGCCGCCAGAGCCGCGCTCTGGATGAAGGATCGTGCGCGCATGGCCGAGGCGCTCAGCGAGGTCGATGCGATGCAGGTCCGCGGCGGCTGGGTCGACACGATGCGGCAAACGCTCCATGCCGGGCTGCTCGCGCTCGAGGGACGGACCGAGGAGGCGGTCCAGGGCTATATCGCGTCCGCCAGGCGATGGCGCGAGCTCGAGGTCTGGTTCCAACTGGCGCTGTCGCAGTTCGACTTCGCCACGACGATCGGGACCACGCATCCCGACGCGAGGGCCGCCGCCGACGAAGCCCGCCAGATCTTCACGCGGTTGGGCGCGACGCCTATGCTTCAGCGCCTCAGAGAACCTGGCTAGCTGATCGCGAATCTCTCCCTCCCCGTTTACCGGGGAGGGTAGGGTGGGGGCGTCTGCCTACTCGAGGTAGTCTTTGAGCTTCTTGCTGCGGCTCGGATGCCGCAACTTGCGGAGCGCCTTCGCCTCGATCTGGCGGATCCGTTCGCGGGTGACGCCAAAGCGCTTGCCCACTTCCTCCAGTGTCCGCTGGTGGCCATCGATCAATCCAAATCGCAGCTGCAACACGCGACGTTCGCGGGGCGTCAGGGTGTCGAGAATGTCTTCCACCTCCGTCCGGAGCATCGTCAGCGACGCCGCGTCTGACGGTGAGGTGGCGTCCTTGTCCTCCACGAAGTCGCCGAGGTGCGAGTCTTCCTCTTCGCCGATCGGGGTCTCCAGTGACACCGGGTCCTGCGAGACCTTCACGATCTCGCGCACCTTCTCGGCGCTGATCCCCATCTCGTCGCCGATCTCCTGGTCGGTGGGCTCGCGACCGAGCTCTTGCAGCAGCCGGCGCGATACCCGGACCAGCTTGTTGATCGTCTCCACCATGTGCACCGGGATCCGGATGGTGCGCGCCTGGTCGGCGATGGCTCGGGTGATCGCCTGGCGGATCCACCAGGTCGCATAGGTCGAGAACTTGTAGCCCTTGTGGTAGTCGAACTTCTCGACCGCCCGGATCAGGCCCATGTTGCCTTCCTGGATCAGGTCCAGGAACGACATGCCGCGGCCGATGTACTTCTTCGCGATCGAGACCACCAGCCGCAGGTTCGCCTCGGTCAGCTTGTGCTTGGCATCGTCGTCGCCGGCCTCGATCGCCTTGGCCAGGGTCACCTCCTGCTCCGCCTTGAGCAGGGCCACGCGTCCGATCTCCTTCAGATACATCCGGACCGGGTCGTCCAGCGAAACCGAATCCATCGCTTCGATGGTGGCGATCAGGTCGTCGTCGATCTCGACGACTTCCTCGAAGTCCTTCTCTCCGTCGGAGACCTCGATCCCCATGTCCCGGAACACGTTGAAGATCCGGAACAGCTGGTCGGGGTCGAGCTCGACGTCGGGGAAGCCGGCAAGGATGTCGTCCGGGCTTAAGAATCCTTGTTCCTTTCCCTTGACGATCAGGGCCTCGGCGGCCAGCACCATCGGGTCTTCGGCGCGCTTCAGCTTCCCGCCCCCGGGCGGCGGCACCTTCTTCGGGGTCGGGGCGTCCTTGAGGTTAGCCTTGGCCATGTCTCAAATCTTTGAGTGCGTCGAGTTGGTGGGCCAAGCGGTCATTCTCCTGCATCAGAGTAACGAGCCGAGATTCATCCCCCGACGCGCGCGCGGCACGCATCTCAGCCACTAAGGCTTTCAACCGTCGTTGGGCGGCGTTTATTTTAAGTGTTTGGAGACATTGCTCCAGGCTCTGCCGGAGGGCGGCCTCCGACCCGATGTCCAGCTCGGGGTACTTGGCCATGGCGACGGCCGAGATCAGCCCCTGCTCGTCCGGTTCGAACTCGGACAGGCGGTCGGTTGGCCGAACCGTTGCCTCACCTTCGACCATCCGTTGCAGCCTAGCGAAAACCCGCTCGTACGCCGGGGCTGAGAAGCTGACCGCCTCCAGCTCGCCGGCTACTTCCGGGACCAGGTCAGGCCGCTCGATCAGCAGTCCCAAGAGATACCCCTCGTCCTTGGTCGCCTTGCTCGCCCCATTGTTTGTATCAGCTGGGTAAGTTCCCTCCCCCCTTGGGGGAGGGCCAGGGTGTGGGCGGGGCTTTCCCGACTTCAAAGCCTGGACGTCGCGAAGCAGGGCGGCTGGCTCAATGCGAAGCCATCCTGCGGCCTGTTGGGCATAAATTTCCAGCACGGACGCCTCCGGGATCTTCGCCAGCACCGGAATCACCAATTCGGCACCGCGGCGGCGGTCCCGCGCATCGGTGAGATCGAGACTGGCCAGCGCTTGCCGCAGCAGGTACTCCCACTCCGGCAGGGCGTGCTCCCGCAGCGTCGCCCATCCGTCCGGCTGCGCGCGCAGGTAATCGTCGGGATCCTTGCCTTGAGGCACGCGGACAACCTTTATATACATGCCCGACTTGGCGGCCAGCTCGATCGCCCGCTGGGTCGCATTCAAGCCGGCGTCGTCCCGGTCGAAGGCGAGCAGCAGCTCTTGCGTCTCCCGCTTGAGCAGCCGGACCTGGTGCTCCCCCAGGGCGGTCCCCGAGGTGGTGACCACATTCGTCACGTTCGCCTGCCAGGCCGTGATGGCGTCGAAATAGCCCTCCATCAGGACGGCGTGCTTGAGCTCGTGGATCGACTTGCGGGCGCGGTGGAGGTTGAACAGGGTGCGCCCCTTGTCGTACAGCGCGGTCTGCGAGGTATTCAGATACTTCGGCTGCTGGCTGTCATCGATGACGCGGCCGCCGAAGGCGATCAGCTCGCCCTGCGCATCGTGAATCGGGATGATGATCCGCTGCCGGAACCGGTCCCAGAGCTCCCCTCCCCCGTCGGGCTTGATCGCCAGTCCCGCCTCCAGCATCTCGCCATCGGTCGCGCCATGCTTGCGCAGGAACCGGACCAGGTTGTCCTTGTGTTGCCCTGCCGGGGCGAATCCCAGCTGGAACTCGGTCATCGAGGCCCGCGTGACCCCCCGCGTTTCGAGCTGGATCAGGGCGCGCTGACCAACCGGATTCTCGAGCAGGATGTGGTGGAAATACTGAGCCGCCAGCAAGTTCAGCCGCCCAATGGTCTTTTTGAGTTCGCGCTGCCGCCCGGCTCCCGGCGACTCCTCGAGGACAACACCGGTCTTCTCGGCCAGCAGCCGGAGCGCGCCGCGAAAGTCGACGTGCTCGATGTCCTGGATGAAGGTGAAGTGATCGCCGCCCTTCTGGCAGCCGTAGCAATGCCAGAGCTGCTTTTCCGGCGATACATATAAGGATGGGGTCTTCTCCTGGTGGAAGGGACAGAGGCCCTTGAGA
>DATBYO010000065.1:0-7654 GCA_036513655.1 Candidatus Dormiibacterota bacterium
GTGCAGGTCCTCACGCCGGTCGGCGTTCTCGATCGCGACAAGCAGCTCGGCGTGGTCAGGGAACTGACCGATATCGTCGCGGCCGCTGCCGGCGATCCGACGCTGACCGAGCGAACGTGGGTTCTGATCACCGAGTCACCCGAGGGCGGTTGGGGACTCCAGGGTCACGCCAACACCAGTGCCGACATCGTCGCGGCCGCCCGGCGCGAGCTCGCCGCAAAGTAGCCTCGAACCTGGTGCTTTCGAACGCGACGGTCGACGTGCAGAACGGGCCGGCGGGCCGCTCCCGCCGGCTCTCGCTGCCGATCGCCTTCGGAGCGACGACCGCCATCTTCGTGCTCTTCGCCGCGGCCGCGAGTGCCCCGACACCGCTGTACGTCGTTTACCAGAAGGCCTGGGGTTTCTCAACCACGACGCTTACCGTCATCTTCGCGGTCTACGTCTTCGGCCTGATCGGCTCGCTGCTCATTCTCGGTGGCCTTTCCGATCACGTCGGTCGCCGCCCCGTGCTGGCCGCGGCCATCGCGCTCGAAGCGGTGGCGTTCGTTCTGTTTTTCATCGCAGGGAATGTCATGGTCCTTCTCCTTGCTCGCGCCGTACAGGGCGTCGCCACCGGCGCGGCGTTCTCGACGCTCGGAGCCACCCTGGTCGACCTGAACCCGCCCCATTCGCCCGGTCGCGCCGGCCTCGTCAATGGCGTCGCGCCCATCAGCGGCCTGGCATTGGGATCGCTTGGTTGCGGTGCGCTCGTCCAGTTCGCCCCCGCCCCGACACATCTCGTCTTCGCCCTACTGCTGGCCGGCACGGTCGTCGCGGCCCTGGCCGTCGCCCGCCTGCCCGAGCTGTCGACACGACGCCCCGGCGCCATGGCCTCGCTCATTCCCACACTCGGCATTCCGCGCCGTCTTCGGCCCGACCTTTATGCCCTCGTCCCCATCCTCGCGGCCAGCTGGGCGCTCGGCGGCCTATACCTCTCGCTCGGTCCTTCGGTCGCTGCTAGCCTTTTCGGCCTGAGCAACCACCTCATCGGCGGCCTGGTCGTAGCGCTGCTGTGTGGGGCCGGCGCCCTGACGGCGTTTGTATTGCGGACCTCGCCGCCCAACAGGGTCTTAGGAATCGGCGCCCTCCTGCTCTCCGCCGGGACTGCGTTGACGCTCGCTGGCGTGGAAGCCCATACCGTTGCGCTGGCCGGCGCCGGAACGCTGGTCGCCGGTGTCGGTTTCGGCGCATCCTTCCTGGCCTCGTTCGGGACGCTCTCGCGCCTCGCCGCGCCCGGCGAACGTAGCGAGCTCTTCGCCGTCGCCCTCGTTATCGCCTACCTGGCCTTTAGCCTCCCCGCCCTGGCCGCCGGCCTGGGCAGCACCTCATTTGGTCTGCACACCACGATGGTGGTCTACAGCCTGGGCGTCATTGCCCTCGGCATCCTGGCGCTGGCCACCCAACGGAGAAATGACGAGCCAGTGACGGCCTAGCCGCGCTCCGGCGTCAAACCCAGGCCTTGCGAAGCAATCAAGGCCCAGCTGGGTTCTGGCCTATGGTGGACACGAGCCCGCGTCGATGGATGCGGGTCGGGCGGTCCGCCGCGCTCGATGCCCGGGCGGCCGGCGAGGAAGCGGCCGGCCAGGCGCTTGGGCAGGACAAGGCGAGCCTCGTGGTGGTCTTCTGTTCTGATGCCTACGACCTGGAGCAACTGATCCGAACGATCAGCGAACGGTCGGGCGGCGCGCCGCTGATCGGATGCTCGACTGCGGGAGAGATCGGTGTATCGGGCCCCGGGGACGCCAGCGTGATCGTGACGGCGTTAGGCGGCGAGGGCTTCTCGATCGCCACGGCGCTGGCAACCAACGCCTCCGGCCGGCTTCGTTTGGCGAGCGCTGAAGTCGCCGCGTCGGTTTCCCGCGTGGCCGAGCGCCCGTACAAGGTCTTGATGCTCCTCAGCGATGGCCTTTCCGGCGACCAGCAGGAAGTCGTCCGGGGCGCCTACTCGGTCGTGGGCGCCGCCGTCCCCCTGGTGGGGGGCTGCGCCGGCGACGACCTCAAGATGAAACGGACCTACCAGTTCCACGGCACACAGGTGGTGACCGATGCGGTCGTGGGGGCCGCGATCGCCTCGGATTCCCCAATGGGCATCGGCGTCCGGCACGGCTGGCGGCGGGTCGGCGAGCCGATGCTGGTCACCGGCAGCGCCGACAACCGGGTGTTTACCCTTGACGACAAGCCGGCGCTCGACATTTACCTGGATCGGCTTGACGCCCCGGCCGGCGCCCGAATGGATGGCGCGGCCTTCACCCGGTTTGCGATCACTCACCCCCTGGGTCTCAGCCGGCGTAGCGGAGAGGAGGTGCGCTTCGTGGGCGAAGCCAACTTCGAGGACCGGTCGCTCGTCTGCATCGCCGGCGTCCCGCAGGGTGGCCTGGCCTGGTTCATGGAGGGCGACGACACGTCGGTGCTGGAGGCCACCGACGCGGCCTGCTCGGATGCGCTCGCCTCGCTAGATGGTCACCGCCCGGTCGGGTTCCTCGCCTTCGACTGCATCGCCCGCCGTGGCGTGCTGGGCGACGAGGGTATTCGCCGCGAGGTGTCGCGCATCGGCCTCCACGCGGGCGGCGCGCCCATCGCCGGCTTCTATACCTACGGTGAGATCGCGCGCACGAATGGCGTCAGTGGCTTTCACAATCAGACCCTGGTAATTCTCGCCCTGAGCTGACGATGTCGACCTACTCCGGTGGTTGGTCAACACAGCAGCTCGCCGAGTTCCTGACGGCGATCGCGTCCTACTCGGAACAGTCCGGTGCGCTTACAGGGGCCGTCGAGCGGGTCGCCGAGGCCCTGGAGGCGGAGGTTGCCGCCATCGTTCAGGGCGATAACGTCCTGGCCGCGGTCGGTTTTCCGCCTGACGACATTCCCACCGAATTGCTGTGCAGGGCTGCCGCAAGAGACTCCGCCACGATTGAGCTGCCATCACTTGGGGTCTGCCGCGTTTCCGTCGTGGCACTGGAGACTCCGAAAGATGCCCGCCTGTTGGTGGCACGAACCGGAGACTCTGAATTCGTCAAAGAAGAGGCGGTCCTCTTGCGTGCAATGGGCCGTGGCCTGGCGCTGACGATCCGCTCGCTGGCGGCGCTCGAGGAAGAGCGGCACCTACGCGCCCGCAGTGAGGCGCAAAGCCGAGAGAACGTGCGCCTGGTGCGTCAATTGCAGGAACGGCAGACGCTGCTCGAACGGCTGGCCAAGATCGGGCAGTCGATCTCGCATCGCGCCCCGTTTGCCGAGGTTCTCGACGCGATCGTTCGGGGCGCCAGCGAGCTCGTCAACGCGGAGATCGCCAGCTTCCGCTTGCGCGACCAGGCCAATCCGGACGCGCTTGTGATTCTCGCGCAGGTCGGTCTCGCTCCCGAGGTGCTCGCCGACATGGCCCGCGAGCCCGCGTCTCGCGGCGTCAGCCCTCGGTCCGTGGCGGAGGACCATCTGGTGGTGATTGCGGATTACCCGCGGTTCGAGGGAGCGGTTGCTGCACTCGTGCGCGACGGCGTCCAGGTCGCGATGGCCGCGCCCGTACGAGAAACCGGACAGGTCGTGGGTAGTCTCACGGTGGCCTCGCGCGAGGCCGGGCGCGTTTTCACGCCCGCGGAGCAGGACACGCTGGTTGCCTTCGCCGAACATGCCAGCCTGGCCCTGACTGACTCCAAGATGGCGGCCGCGATGCAGCACCAGGTCTTGCACGATGCGCTCACCGGTCTGCCCAACCGCACGCTGTTCCTGGATCGCCTCGAGCACGCGCTCGCTCGGGCGCGGCGGGAGGTTGGATCGATCACCGGCGTGCTGTTTATCGACCTCGACCGCTTCAAGAACGTCAACGACAGCCTGGGGCATGAGGCGGGCGACCAGTTGCTGATCCAGTTGGGGCGTCGTCTGCGCGGCTCGATTCGCGAGGTGGATACCCCGGCCAGGCTTGGCGGTGACGAGTTTGCCGTCCTTGTGGAAGGGGTGGCGGAGCTGAATGACGTGATCATCGTCGCCCAGCGAATCCGCGACAATTTGCGCCAGCCTGTGACGATCGGCGGCAACGAGATCTTTAGCAATCCCAGCATTGGCGTCGCCACCAGTAGCGATGGGCGAGAGGCCGCGTCCGAGCTGCTTCGCAATGCGGACACGGCCATGTACCGCGCCAAGGAAACCGGCACCAGGCCCTGCGTGGTCTTCGAGCCAACCATGCACGCCGCGGTCATGCGCCGCCTCGAACTCGATGCCGACCTCGAGCGTGCCGTTGAGCGCAACGAATTCGAGCTGCATTACCAACCGGTGGTTCGGCTCCAGGGCGAGACCATCGATGGCGCCGAGGCGTTAGTCCGCTGGCGCCATCCGGTCAAGGGGCTGATCCCTCCGGCGGAATTCATCGGTGTGGCTGAGGAAACCGGGCAGATCGTGCCGCTGGGTCGTTGGGTCTTGCAAGAGGCGATCCGCCAGGTCGGCGAATGGGAGGCTGCGTCGACGGATCGCGGTCCCTTCAGCCTGAGCGTCAACGTCTCCGGGCGGCAGCTGCAGGACCCGGACTTGATTGGGCAGCTCACGCGCATGCTCGACGAAACGGGGTTCAACCCGGCCCACCTGGTGCTTGAGATCACCGAATCGGTGCTCATGCAGGATATGACGGGGACTGTGGCGAGGCTGCGTGAGCTCAAGCGGCTCGGCCTGCGGCTGGCCATCGATGACTTCGGGACGGGGTATTCATCACTGGGCTACCTCCGGCATTTTCCGGTCGACGTCCTCAAGATTGATCGGACGTTCGTCGACGACATCACGGAGGGGAGCGAGCAGTCGGCCGTCGCGCGGGCCATCATCGGACTCAGCGATGCCCTCCACCTGACCACCGTGGCGGAAGGGATCGAAACGGCGGGCCAACTTGACCTCCTGCGCCAGCTGGGCTGTGAGCTCGGTCAGGGCTACTATTTCTCGCGGCCGCTGCTGGCGAAGGCCTTCGAAGCGCTGTTGCGCCATGGCATCGGCTGGAAGCCGGGCGTCTCAGCCGCCTGACAGGCGACGCTCGCTTAGCCGTAAGAGAATGTAGCCGGCGCCGAGGGAGCCCTCATAGGAGGGAGGAGCCATGGCACGGATTGGTCGACAATTGTCGATGTTGCTACCGACCCACATCGGTGACGGCGTCCCAGGACGGAGAGGGAAGGGAACCGGAACCTTCAGGGAGACGAGCTTTGTTGGAGCGCCGGCGATCACCACGCTCCCCGACGGGACCACGCTGATCTCGCAGAGCACGACCGGGACCCGATCTCCCCGGGGGGACGATGCGGTTCGCCGAGTTCTTTGATTTGGACGGAAGCCGGATCCAGGCGATCAGGCTCCTTTACGACGCCAGCCAGTACCGAGCCTTGGGCGGTCAGTGAGAACTCAACGCTCCCCCAAAAGTACCGGGCCGCCGGATCTGACTGGGTGTTGTCAAAAAGGCCAGCGCACCGCATGCTCGACCTACATCTTCATCTGGTAAGGAGTAGTTCATGGCAGACAAGCTGGCGGTGGCAGACAAACTGGCAGTAATGGCGAGCTCACCCGCGGACTATGAGCGCCTTGGTTTATCGCCCGCCTCCATCGCGCCGTGGGAGGATGGCGCACGAACCGACAACTCGGCGGGAACCTATGAGTGGTGGTACTTCGACGCGCACCTGGCGGACGGGGCGAAGCTCGTCGTGACGTTCATGAACAAGGACATCGCCGAGCCGCAGAAGCCGTTGTCGCCGCTACTCCGGCTGAACCTCGATCTTCCGGATGGGCGGCACTTCGAAAAGCTCGTGCACTACCCATCGGGTGAGTGGTCAGCGGCGAAGGACCATGCTGATGTCCGCATGGGCGGGAACCGATTCACTGGTGACTTGCACCGATATCGGATCCAGGCGACCGCGGAGGAGATCTCGGTCGATATCACATTGACCGGTGAGGTTCCCCCGTGGCGTCCGTCCACCGGGTACATGCTGTTCGGCGCGGATCGGACGCTGGAATTCGCCTGGCTTCCGTCGGTGCCGCAGGGTGCGGTGACCGTCACCTACTCCGCCGGCGACGAGCGACACGAGACGACGGGGGTCGGCTACCACGACCACAACTGGGGAAATGTCGGTTTGATGAAGGTGGTCCACGACTGGTACTGGGCTCGCGGTCAAGCCGGACCGTATTCGGTCATCGCGTCCTACATCACGTCTGCCAAGAAGTATGGCTTCGAGCCGCTTCCGATCTTCATGCTCGCCCGTAACAACGTCCTCGTCGGCGACGACACCGCCAAGGTCACCTTCGAACGAGAAGGGGTCTACACCGATCAGAAGACTGGCAAGCCGGTCGCGGCCACAACGCGCTACACCTATCGGGACGGCGAGGACCGATACGTGGTGTCGTTTACCCGCAACCATGACCTATCGGCGGATCGGATGGTCGACACGATCAAGGGCGTCAAACGCATCGCCGCCAAACTGGCCCACTTCGACGGTGCCTACCTGCGATTCGTCGGTGATCTCGAGATCTCGCGGTATCGCGGCGGTGAGCTGGTCGAGGCCCACAGGGATGACGCGATCTGGGAACTGATGTATTTCGGCCACGCCCGCGAGCAGTAGCGCTACCGATGGCCTGAGGGAGGAATGTTGTTGTTGAGATGGAAGACATTCTCCGGGTCGTATTTGTCTTTGATCGCGGTCAGCCGCGCGAGCTTATCCGGCGGATACGCGCGACGCACCCCTTCGGCGCCCTCGTCGCTGAGCGTATTCACGTACTGGCCGCGGGCGAACGGATCGAGAGCCGCGGCCGTACGCCGCGCGAGCGCGATTCGCCGGTCGTCTTCGGCCGAGTCGGTCCACCGGCTCGCGGCGACGTATTCGAAGGCGGTGTCTCGGAAGGCGAAGGCGGTGTCCTGATCGGGCACCTCGGCGATCGCGCCGCCGTACGCCTGCAGGCCGATGTTGGGGAGACCTCCGGTCAGTGGGTCGGTGCGGCTCTGCAACAGTGCCTCAATCGCATCGTCCGATAGCTCGCGAAGGTAGTGGCCCTTCCAATATCGGCGCAGCGCGTGTCCCTGTGGGGTGTCATCGATCCGTTGGAGATCGAGGTATGAGAGCTCGACCACACGCTCCGTCAGCGGCCGGCCAAGGGGCTTCATGCTCGGGAGTGGCCCGCTGGCCGCCGGATGGCCCACCCAGACGAACCCCACCGTAACGACGTTCTGGTCGCCTGGTAAGCCGGCGGTAAAGGTTGCTTGCCGGGGCGCCTCCGCGCTGAGATCTCGCCAGGTGCGAAGCACGGAGCGGGCATCGTCCATTGGAAACGACAGCTCGGTAATGAGGGCTGCGGCGGTGACCTCGTGCAGCTGGAATTCGAATTCGGTGACGACGCCGAAGTTGCCGCCGCCGCCGCGCAGTCCCCAGTTGAGATCGGCGTTCTCCGTCTGGCTCGCACGGACGCGGTCGCCGTCCGCCGTGACCATCTCGAACGACACGACGTTGTCGCAGGAAAGCCCGTGTTGCCGGGCCAGCCAGCCCATGCCGCCGCCGAGGGTGAGGCCACCGACTCCCGTATGTGAGACGTTTCCCGCCGTCGTTGCCAACCCGTGTGGCTGGGTGGCTCGGTCGAGCGCACCCAGCAGTGCGCCGCCCTGCACCCAGGC
>DATBYO010000066.1:0-6784 GCA_036513655.1 Candidatus Dormiibacterota bacterium
CATCGGCGGGCTATGCCGTTCGCGGGTTCATGTCGGCAATCGACCTGGCGCGCGCGCGGCAGGACGATCACCTGGCCGAGTCGTACAAAGAAATTCTCGATACCATCCTGATGGCCTTTCCGGCCGACAGTCACTTCCGCCAATGGCTCGGATATGGCGGTAGCGACCTGCGCCCCATCGCGGCGGCGGTCGGCGAGATGGCCCGCGCGAGGAGCGGTCTGCCGGAGCGGGGCGAGCGAGGCCTCAATCTGCTGATCGACGCCGGGCAGCCACCGCCCGCCCATCAGCTGGGCGAGCTCCTGAAGATGGCGGAAGATGGGAAGTTTCGGCCTCTCGAGGCGCAGGCTCGACGTGGACTCGGGGTGGTCGCGCGCGACCGCGACATGCTGACCCGATCGCTGGGGATCTTTGACGCGCTCGGCGCCCTGCCGTATGCGGCGCGGGTCCGATGTGAGCGCGCGCTCCTTACCGGTGACGGCGCCGAGCTCGACAACGGCCTGGCCGTGCTGGAGCGCCTGGGCGATCGGCTTCAGCTGAGTCGTTACGAGCGGCGTCAGGTAGGCTGACGCGATGTCACACGCCGACACGATCGCGGTCCACGCCGGCGAACCCGCGATCGATCGGAAAGATGCGCCCATCACGCCCGACATCACGGTCGGCTCGGCGAGCGGCTATCCGGACCTCAAGACCCTCGATACCGCGATGGCCGAGCACCGCGGCTATGGCCGGTGGGGGACCGAGAACCATCGACAGCTCGAGGCGGCCGTCGCCAGCCTCGAGAGCAACGGCCTCGACACCCGGCTCGACGCGGTTGCGGTCGGCTCCGGGATGGCGGCGATCGCCGTCGCGCTGATGACCGAAATGAATGCCGGCGATCACATCGTGGCCGCGCACGATTGCTACGGGACCACGCTCACCTTCCTGCGCGACGACCTGCCGCGATTCGGCATCACGAGCGGCATCGTGGACTTCCAGGATCTCGACGCGGTCAGGCGCGCGATCACCGATCGCACCCGCGTACTGCTCTGCGAGATCTGCACCAACCCCTTGATCCGGGTTCCCGACCTCGAGGCGCTGGCGGCGGTCGCGCATGATGCCGGCGCGCTCCTCGTGGTCGACAACACCGTGCCGACGCCGGCGCTCAGCCAGCCGGTTCGCTGGGGCGCCGACGTCGTCGTCTACAGCGCCACCAAGAACCTCAGCGGGCATGCCGACGTGATCGGCGGCCTGGTCGTCGGGAAGCCGACCTGGATCGAGGGGGCGCGCGCCTTCGCGCATACCTTCGGCCCGACACTCGGACCCTTCGACGCCTGGCTGACGCTGCGCGGGATCCGCACGCTCGCGGTCAGGATGGACCGGCACACCAGCAACGCGCTGAAGCTCGCCCGATTCCTGGAGGGACATCACGGAGTCAGCCGAGTGAACTATCCGGAGCTCGCGAGCAGCCCCTATTGCGCCCGCGCCCGACGTCTGCTGCCGGCCGGCGCCGGCGCCCTCCTGTCGTTCGAGCTGGCGGGCGGCAAGCCCGCAATCGAGGCCATGGTCCGACTCCTTCGCTTCGTCCGCCTGATGCCGAGTCTCGGCAACGTTGCCACCACGCTCAGCCATCCCGCCTCGACGTCCCATCGGGGATTGGACCCTGTGGAACGGCAGCGGGCCGGCATCAGCGACGGCCTGGTGCGATGCTCCGTCGGGCTGGAGCACCCGGACGACCTGGTCGCCGAATTCCAGGCGGCGCTGTCATGAGCGCGGAGGCTCCCTACCGGAAGTCAGGCTTCTTCAACAACAGGATCATGAATCCCCTCTTGACCATGCTTGGGCTCGCACCGGCGCTCACCGTGCGCGGCCGAACCTCCGGGCATCGCTACACCATGCCGGTCCTGCCGCTCGATTACGAGGGCAAGCAATATCTCGTCGCTCCGCGAGGCAACACGCAATGGGCACGGAACTTGCGGTCGGTCCGCGAGTGCGAGGTACGTTCGGGTGGCCGGAAGGCCCATTTCACGGCGACGGAAATCCCGGTAGCGCAGCGCGGCCCACTGGTGGCGGCCTACGTTCAGAAATACGGGCCCAAATACGGAGGGTTCGTTGCCAAGGAATTTGCCGCCCTACCGGATCCGGCCGACCATCCAGTCTTTCTGATCGAGCCGGAACCGGCGAGGCGCTGACCCTTACGCGGTCTTGATCACGTACGTGTCGGCGATTTTGTCGTGCCAGCCTTGCTTGTTGGGGTCGAACGCGGCCCAGATCAAGCCGATCAGCAAGCAGAGCGCCGAGATGACAAATCCAACGTAGCGAATGAGCGCCTGGCTGATGCTGAGGTCCGAGCCATTGGTCCGAATCACCCGGATGTTCAAGAGCTTGCTCCCGATGGTCTGGCCCGGCCACGGGCTGTTGCTTGACCAAAAGTAGACGTAATAGACGAGGCCGAGGAGGATCTGGAGACCGGAGCGGCCATTCGTGTTGAGATTCAAAATCGCGCCGAGGGCGCTGTTGACGATCCCAACGATGATCCCGTCGATGAAGATGGCGACGAAACGGATCCAGAAGCCGGCCTTGGCTCCCGAAACGACGGCGGGCGCAGCAGTTGCCATGAATACCTCCGAAAAAAATCAAGTGGACGAATTCGGCGGCAGTATAGCCTTTCCCGGCCCGCCACGACCAGATTCGAAATGCCGGCCTGGCGCCCGGTCGCCCCTAGAATTGGATGGCAATGCCACATCGGGCCCTGTCTGTCTTCGAGAACCTGCCGGACCAGTCGGTCCTCCAGCGGATCGGCAATACCCCCCTGATCCGGATCCGGCTCCTCGAAAAGGAGTTCCCGCACATCACCTTCTACGCCAAGGCCGAGTGGTTCAACCCCGGCGGTTCGGTGAAGGACCGGCCGGCGCTGCGCATGATCGAGGAGGCCGAACGGACCGGCGAGCTGACGGTCGAGAAGGTGATCCTGGACTCGACCTCCGGGAACACCGGCATCGCGTATGCCCTGATCGGGGCGGCCAAGGGCTACCAGGTCAAGCTGGTGATGCCTGCCAACGTCAACGAGGAGCGGCGCGAGATCGTCAAAGCCTTCGGCGCCGAAGCCATCTTCACGCCGGCCCTCGAGGGGTCGGACGGCGCGATCCGCGAGGCGCATCGCATCAAGGAGTCCGCTCCCGGCGTCTACTTCATGCCGGACCAGTACAACAACCCCTTCAACTGGCGGGCCCACTTCGATACCACCGGCCCCGAGATTCTCGACCAGACCCACGGCGAGATCACCCACTTCGTGGCCGGGATCGGGACCAGTGGCACGCTGATGGGCGTCGGGCGCTTTCTCAAACGCCATAACCGCGGCATTCGGGTAATCGCCGCCGAGCCGTCGGACGGGCTGCACGGCCTGGAGGGGCTCAAGCACATGCCGAGCTCGATCGTTCCCGGCATCTACGATCCGAGTGTTCAGGACGAGAAGATCAGCGTGCCGACCGAGGCCGCCTACGAGCTGGCGCATGACCTCGCCCGTTCCGAGGGGCTGCTGGTCGGGAACTCCTCGGGCGCGGCCCTCTACGCGGCCCGGGAAGTTGCCCGGCGGACATCGGAAGGCGTCTTCGTGATGGTGTTCCCCGACGGCGGCGACCGCTATCTGAGCTCGGGACTCTACCACCGGAAGTTTTGACCCTGCGGATCGCGCGGTCCGTGATGGACCAGATGCGGGAGCATCTCCAAGCCGGCTATCCCAATGAGGCCTGCGGCGCGTTGATCGGCAAGGTCGACGGTGTGGATCACGGGGTCATCGAATTCCGCGGCATGCGCAACGTCATCACGGACCGACCCTGGGATCGGTATGCGCTCGACCCGCTGGAACAGCTGCGCGTCCAGAAGGATGCCGAGGCACGAGGTCTGGAGATCGTCGGCTTCGCCCACAGCCATCCCGATCATCCGCCGGTCCCATCGCGCTTCGACGCCGACCACGCCTGGACCTTCTACAGCTACGTCGTCGCCTCGGTGCAGAAGGGATCGCTCCGCGAGGCGCGCTCGTGGCGCCTCGATGACGCGCACGTGTTTCACGAAGAGTCCCTCGAGATCGACGGTCGCGCTTAGCCGCAGGGCGGGGGCGAGGCGGCGTAAATCGAGGTCGCCTGGGGATCCTGGTCGGTGCAACTGGTATCGCTGGCGAACCAGCCATCCTGGTTGCGCAGCACCGTCACGTCGAGCTTGACGGTCGTTCCCGCGCCGAAATCGAGGACGACGTGGGCGGTGGCGCCGGGGTTGCCCTCCGGAAGCGGCGTGGCCGTGATCGTTGACGACTGATAGGTGTTCTGGCAGCGGCAGAGGGGCTCTGCCCGTTGCAACGGGTTCGAGTCGAGCCGCTGGGCGAGCCCGTCCGTGACCGGACAGCTGTCGTACTTGCCGTTGGCGCCACAGACGCCGCCGGTCGGCGGATAGAGGATGCCGGCGACGACGACCGCGCCGTTGTCGTCCAGGTTTGACACGACGATGCGGCCGTTGACGACGGTGGGCGAGGGAAGCGGCGTCGCGGTAGGGGAGGGTGTCGTCGTCGGCGTTGGTGTCGGGCTGGTCACGGCCCCGGTCGTTGGCAGCGTGCACCCCGCCAGCGTGAGGGCCAGGACGATGAGGCCAAGGACAGGCCGGCGCATGTCAACGCGAGATTCTACGCGGGCAAGATGAGATTTCAGGCAACGCCTCGGTCTACGGCTGGGGCGGCTGCGGGATGTGGCCGTTGCCGGCTCGTCAGGAAGACACCCAGGAGAATGACGCCCATGCCGGCGAGGATCGGAACGGTGATCGCCTCTTGGAGGAGACTCGCGCCCCAGAAGACCGCGGTGACCGGAAGCAGAAACGTCACCGTGGTCGCCCGGGTGGCACCCAACGTGTTCATCATGAAGTAGTAGAGAAGGTAGGCGATGCCGGAGCCGCCGACCCCGAGGGCGAGCATCGCGGCGATCGACGTGAGGTGCAGGTGAGTCGCTCCGATCGTGGGCAGAGCAGCGGCGAGGGCCAATGGCGCCGTGAGGGTGAGCTGCCAGAAGCCGACCTGCAGCGGGCTGACGCCCCGTAGCCGGCGGCGCTGGACCAGCGCGGCCACGGCGTAGCTCGCCGCCGCACCCGCGACCGCCAGCGTGCCGATCGTGCTGGCCCGTAACGGCTGGCCGATGAGATCGGGAGCGATCAGGATTCCGGTACCCAGGAAGCCGATGGCCACGCCAAGGTAATTGACGCCGCTCGGCCGCTCCGCGGGGGTCACCCACCAGGCGAAGACGGCGGTCCACAGGGGCGTGGTCGCGTTCAGGATGCTGGCCAGCGCGCTGCTAATGGAGAGCTCACCGAAGCCGAAGCCAAACCATGGAAGGAGGCTGCCGAAGATTGCCATCACCAGGAACGGCAACAGGCGTGCCCGCGTCCCGGCCGGGACGGGCGTTTGCCGTCGCGCCGCAAAGATGATGCCGAGCGTCAACGCACCCAGAAGCGCTCGCGAAAGCACCAGCGTCGCCGGGCTCATGTCACGTACCGCGAGCTTGATGAAGAGGAAGGAGGCGCCCCAGATGAGCGCCAGCAGGAGCAGGGCCGCATACCCGCGTCGCATCGTTCGATTATGCGAAGTCGCTACGTAACCCCTAAGAGGGAAAGCTCCCTCCCCCTATGGGGGAGGGTAGGGTGGGGTTATTCAACCGTCGGCTGGGCGCGGTGCCGTGCCAGGAAATACTCGGGCACGGAGTTCATCGGGGGGCGCTCCTGGTCCTCGATCTCTTTCTGTTCGATCCAGTAGCGCTCGTCCTCGTAGTGGATCAGCTTCATCGTCTTGTTGACTTCCTCGAGCAGATGGATGCGGTGGCGGTCACCCAGATGCTTGAGGCCGACCTGCATGATGGCGAAGGCCATCTTCGACAGGTCGAACAGGGTCTGGTTGCGATGCACCCGCATCCCGAGATCGACCTGGGCGATGGCGCGGAGACCGTACGCCTCGGAGATGGCGAGCAACAAGCCCAGCTCCACCCCGTAGCCGGTGAAGAACGGGACGCTCTCCAGCACCCGGCGCCGGCCAGCATACTCGCCCGACAACGGCTGGACCAGGCCCGAGAGTTCCGGGAAGAAGAGATTCAGCATCGGCCGCGCCGCCAGCTCGGTGACGCGCCCGCCGCCCTGGGCCTGGACTTCGGTGCCGAATTGCAGCGGCCGGCGGTAGAAGCCCTTGACGTAATGGATCCCCGGGTCGCTGAGCAGCGGCCCGAGCAGGCCATAGACGAACTTCGGGTGGATGTTGCTGATGTCGGTGTCAACCCAGCAGATCAGGTCGCCCTTCAGGGTGAACAGGCTCTTCCAGAGGGCTTCGCCCTTCCCCTGGTGGGCGCCATAGCGGGGCAGAATCTCGCTGTGCTGGATAACCGTGACGCCGGCGCGCTCCGCGATCGACGCCGTACGGTCGGTGGATCCCGAATCGATGACCACGATCTCGTCGAGCAGCGGCACCCGGTCCATCAGCGCGTTCTTGAAGGTGCGAATCACCTTGCCGATGGTGGCCTGTTCATTTAGCGTCGGCAGCCCGAGGCTGATGCTGACGCCCTGGCGTTGCTTCAGGTCGACGAGCCGCCGGAGGTCACCGAACTCCCGACTGTGAAACGTGTTCTCGGCGAACCAGCGATCCACGCGCTCCGCCGCCGCGGCGCGGCTCTCGACCCGGAACGGACGGTCGGGATCCTTCAGCGCGCTGACGGGACCCGCCGTCTTGACCACCATGACGCTGGACGGCAGCCGGCGCAGCAAGCGGCTGACGGGCGCGCCCAGC
>DATBYO010000067.1:0-8492 GCA_036513655.1 Candidatus Dormiibacterota bacterium
CTGCATCGCGACGGTCACGAGTTTCCGGTCGAACTCTCGATATCGGCGACGCTATCCGGCAGCGATCATGTCTTCAGTGCCTTTGTTCGCGATATCACCGAGCGCCGGCGCGCTGAGGAATCGCTGCGCCGCCTGGCGGCAATGGTGGCCACGTCGAGCGATGCCATCATGGCGGTCGACCTGGAGGGTTGCATCCTGACATGGAACGCCGGCGCCGAGCGGATGTATGGGTACTCTGCCGATGAGATCGTCGGTAAGAGCCTCCAGACGATCGTGCCCGATACGCGGTCCAGCGAATTGACGGCGGCACTGGATCGAGTGCGGCACGGTGAGCCGGAAGAGATCGAGACCGTCCGCAAACGAAAGGACGGGAGCTTGATCGAAGTCTCGATCAGTCTTTCGCCGCTCAGCGATGTCAATGGCGCGGTGGTGGCGAGCACCGGCATTCATCGCGATATCAGGGTCGCCAAGCGGGCCGCGCAGGAACTCCGCGCCAGCGAAGAACGGTATCGGCGCATCGTCGAAACCGCCTTTGAAGGCGTGTGGATCATCGACGGCAACAACCGGACCACGTTTGTCAATCGCCGTCTTACCGACATGCTGGGCTACGGCGCCGAGGAGATGATTGGGAAGCCGGTGCTCGACTTCATGGACGCTGAGGCCCAGGCCGCGTTCGTCGCAAATCGCGAGCGACGGCAGCATGCCCACCAGCCCGAGCACGAGTTCCGATTCAGGCGAAAGGACGGGTCGGAGCTCTGGGTGCTGCTGGAGGCCAGTCCCGACGAGGACGCCTCGGGGAACTATGTTGGATCTCTCGCGATGGTCACCGACGTCACGGAGCGCCGGCGGGCTCAGAAAGCCCTCGAACACCAGGCCCTCCACGACGCCCTGACCGGCTTGCCGAACCGGCTGTTGCTCGCGGACCGCTTGGCATGGGCGCTGGGTTCGGCCCAGGCTACGCAAAGGCAGGTGGCTGTGCTCATCCTGGACCTGGATCACTTCAAGGAAGTCAACGAAACCTTCGGCCTGCAAGCCGGCGACCGTCTGCTGGAACAGGTTGGACCGCGCCTTCAATACGAGATCGGAAGCCAGGATATGGTCGCCCGGCTCGGCGGCGATGAGTTCGCCGTGCTGCTGCCGGACACCGATGCGACGGGGGCGGCCACCATTGCCGCATCGCTGCTGGTGGCGCTGGAGCAGCCATTCGAGGTGGAGGGGCAGCACCTCGACGTCGCCGCCAGTATTGGGATTGCGGTCTTCCCGAAAGACGGGCAGGACCCGGACACCCTGTTGCGCCGGGCGGACATCGCGCTCTTTGTCGCCAAGCAGGCACGAGGCGGCTTCGTGCAATACGCGCCCGAGCATGAAAGGCAGGGAGCCAGCCGGCTCGCCCTGATGGCGGAATTGCGACAGGCGCTGCACGACGACCACCAGCTTTTCCTGCAGTTCCAACCACTCGTGAGGCTGCGCGATCGCAGCCTGGCCGGGGTCGAGGCGCTTGTCCGATGGCAGCACCCGCGCTTCGGGCTGGTACCGCCGCTGGAGTTCGTGCCCTTCGCCGAGAAGACGCGATTGATTCAGCCGTTGACGAAGTGGGTGCTGGTCTCGGCGCTGAAGCAGTCGGTTGCCTGGCATCGGGGCGGACATGCCATCCCGGTATCCGTGAACATTTCGATGCGCGACCTGGTCGATCCCGGTTTTCCCGAGTTGATCGCGTCGCTGCTTCGCGCGGCGGAAGCGGAGCCGTCGTGGCTGCGAATCGAAATCACCGAGAGCATGATCATGAGCGAGCCGGAGCGGGCCATCAGCACGCTCTCCCAGCTACGGAGCCTTGGCGTCCGCCTCGCCATCGACGACTTTGGCACCGGCTATTCCTCGCTCGCCTACCTCCACCGGCTTCCGGTCCACCAGATCAAGATCGACAAGTCTTTCGTCGCGGCGATGGCTGGGGAGGCGAGTCCGACCGATATCGTGCGAGCGTCGATCGAGCTCGGCCACAGCCTCCGGCTCGAGAGTGTCGCCGAAGGCGTGGAAGATGCCCGAACCTGGGACCTGCTGGCGGCCCTCGCTTGCGACATGGCGCAGGGCTACTTCATCAGCCGGCCACTGCTCGCGGAGGACGTGCTGCCCTGGCTCTCGCGGTGGGACAAAGGGGCCACCGAGCGCATCGACCGCGGCGTGGACCAGGCGGCCTGAAGTTTCGTTTCGGCCCAAAAAGGGCACCAAATGGCGAAGAAGCCACGGCGGACTGTTAGAAATCCTTATAGGCGTAACGTACGATTTAAGCAGGTACTAGACGAACCCTGCGTGAATACGTCACGATATGGGTAGAAAATCCGGGTGACAAAGGTAAAGGCGCGGGTCCAAGTCGATCCGCTGGTGTTGAGCGCGGAAGCGCTGATCCTCAAGGGGAAGGATCAGGGCTACCTGTCCCCTGACGACGTGATGAAGGCGTTCCCCACGATCGAAGGCAACGCCGACGGCTTCGTGCGGGTCGCCGCCGTATTCCAGGAGATGGGTATCCAGGTGACGGCCGACGGCGAGGCCGAGGCCGATGTCGACGAGGAGGAAACCCTCACCGAGGTGGAAGTGGTCAGCTCGGTGGCCCTCGACGACCCGGTTCGGATGTACCTCAAGGAGATCGGGCGGGTCAACCTGCTGACGGCCAAGCAGGAGGTTGAGCTGGCCAAGGAGATGGAGGCCGGGTCCGAAGAGGCTCGCCATCACCTGACCGAGGCGAACCTTCGTTTGGTGGTTTCGGTGGCCAAGAAGTACCTGAACCGCGGTCTGTCGTTCCTTGACCTGATCCAGGAAGGGAACCTGGGGCTGATGCGCGCCGTCGAGAAGTTCGACTACAAACGCGGTTTTAAGTTCTCGACCTACGCAACCTGGTGGATCCGCCAGGCGATCACCCGCGCCATCGCCGACCAGGCGCGCACGATCCGCATCCCGGTGCACATGGTGGATACCCTCAACCAGCTGGCGCGCGTCTCGCGGGCGCTGCTCGAGCAGCTCGGCCGCGAGCCGAGCGAGGAAGAGCTTGCCTACGGCATGGGGATCACGGTCGACAAGGTCCAGGAACTGAAGAAGATCTCGCAGCAGCCGGTGTCCCTCGAGTCGCCGATTGGCGAGGAAGAGGATTCGCACCTGGGCGACTTCGTCGAGGACAAGCAGGCCATCGCGCCGCTCGAGGCGGCCTCCGAGGCCATGTTCCGCAACGAGGTCGAGGACATCCTGGCGACGCTTCGCCCGCGCGAGCGCCGCGTGGTCCAGCTGCGCTTTGGCCTGGTCGACGACGAGCCGCGCACGCTCGAGGAGGTCGGCCGTCGCATGGGCCTGACCCGCGAGCGGATCCGGCAGATCGAGGCGACCGCCCTGCGCAAGCTGCGGCACCCGAGCCGGTCGAAGGTCCTCCGGGACTACACCGAGGGCGACGGCGCGCGGGTCGGCACCCGAGAGACGGAAGCCGTCTCTTAACAGCTAGCCGGCGGCGGCGCTGATGCCACCGCGAGTAGGCGGGATCGTGGCTCCACCCTTGCCAGCCCCGGGGGCCGCGGCGACAATCGGGCCATGACGGCCACCGCTCGAGCGCAGCGCCTTATCTGGCCGGCTGCCTATCTGACAGTGGCGGCCATCGTGGGCGACTTCGTGCTTCTGGCGCTCAATTCCGGCTCCATCGGCACGACCGCGGCCGGCCCAGACAGCCTCGCGCTGCGAATCGAGATCCCAATCTTCGGGGTGGCCTTCGTCCTGGTCGGCGCTCTGGTCGCATCCCGTCAACCGAAGAATCCGGTTGGATGGATCTTCTGGGGCGGCGGGATCGAGGCGGCGATCCAATCTCTGATGACGGAGTACAGCTGGACCGTTTCCCGGGTCGGCCCTCTCCCCGGTGCGACCGAGGCTGGCTGGCTCGCCGGTGCCCTGGGCGAGGCGATCTTCCTGCTGGCGTTCACCAACATCGTGCTGTTCTTTCCCGACGGTCACCTTCCATCGCCGCGGTGGCGTCCTATCGCGATTGCCGCCGGTCTATTGATCGCCATCAGTGGACTGCTCCAGACCATCTGGACGGCACCCGGCAGCCCGAGCTCCGGACCTCCGGTCGCCTCGACGCTCGCGTTGCCGGCCGTCCTGGTCGCCATCGTCGGACTGGTGGTCAAGTATCGTCGCGCCGAGCGCGATCGCCGGCAGCAGATCAAGTGGGTCGCGTTCGCCGCCGCCGTGATCCTGGTGTGCGTGCTGATCCTCCCGGTGGCCACAATCTGGTTGCTTCCGCACGAATTCTTTACCAGCGCCGTAGCGTCGGCCGTGTTCGGCCTGGGCACCCTGACGATCGTGTTGCTGCCGATCGCGATGGCGATCGCCATCCTTCGGTACCGCCTGTACGACATCGACCTGGTGATCAATCGAACGGTCGCCTACGGCGCGCTGGCTATCGCGATCACCCTGATCTACGTCGCGGTGGTCGTCGGCGTAGGCAGCCTGGTTGGCCGGGGTGGCAAGGCGAACTTCATCCTTTCGATCGCCGCCACCGCCCTGGTGGCAGTCGTCTTCCAGCCCATCCGCGCCCGCGCACAGCGCTTCGCCAACCGCTTCGTCTACGGCGAGCGCGCCACCCCCTATGAGGTCCTGTCGCGGTTTTCGGAGCGGATCGCCGAGACGGTCGCCAGCGAGGAAACGCTTGGCCAGATGGCACGGGTGCTGGCCCAGGGGACGGGCGCCATCCGAGCCGAGGTCTGGCTGCGCGCGGCTTCAACGCTGCATTGTGCCGCGGCGTACCCGGAGACGGCGGAGCGCCCCGAGCCGGTCCCTCTCCCTCCCGGGGAGGTGGTGCATCTCGCCGACGCCGATGCCGTCGCACCAGTGAGCCACCAGGGCGAGCTCCTCGGCGCGCTCGCGGTGCGCAAGCGAAGGGGCGAATCGATGACGCCGATCGAGGAGAAGCTGCTGGCCGACCTGGCGCGCCAGGCGGGGTTGGTCCTCAAGAACGTGGGGCTCACGTCCGACCTGCGTCGGCGTCTCGAGGAGCTCCGCGCATCGCGCGAACGGCTCGTCTCCGCTCAGGACGCCGAACGGCGCCGGCTCGAGCGCGACATCCACGATGGCGCCCAACAGAACCTCGTCGCGCTCAAGGTCAAGCTGGGACTCGCCCGGCACGCGTGGAAGAAGCAGCCCGAACGCATGGAGGCGCTGCTCGACGAGCTGGTGATCGATGCCGACGAGTCATTGAACACGCTGCGAGAGCTGGCGCGCGGCATCTATCCTCCGTTGCTGGCCGAGAAAGGTCTCGCAACCGCGCTGGAAGCGCATGGCCGCCGCGCGCCGATTCCGGTCGAGCTCAGCACCAACGGGGCCGGCCGATATCGTCCGGACCTGGAGGCGGCGATTTACTTCTGTTGCCTGGAAGCACTGCAGAATGCGGCCAAGTATTCAGGTGCAAGTCGGGTGCAGATTCAACTCAGCCAGGAGAATGGCGATCTCGTCTTTGCCGTCAAGGACGACGGTCGCGGATACGACGCTGCGCGGGTGAAGCCAGGTGCTGGGCTGCAGAACATGATCGATCGCGTCGAGGCGTTAGGCGGCCGGCTCGACATCGTGTCGGCGGCTGGCACCGGCACCCTGGTAACCGGGCATGTCCCCGTACTCGGGAGAAGCGTCGGCTCCTAGGCGAGGATCTCGTCCATCGGCCGCTCGATGCTCTCTTGTGTAGGCAACTGCGCCGACTTGTCGAATGTGTAGTGGACGTCCTGCCAGGCCACGCAGTCCAGCAGGGCCGGCTCGCCCGTTTGCGTGTCGCTCGCCGCGTGAAAGAGGTGGCCGAAGAGGAAGTACAGGGAGCACGTCCGCCCGCCGGCGGTCAGCTGCAAAGTTCCGGTTCTCCGTTCCGCTTGCATGGATCGGAGCAGATCCCTGACGCCAGCAGGATCGATGGCTCCAGGCGTGTCGACCCGGGAAGGCCGGCGCGTGGGCTGGGCCAGCTCGTCTTCGGCGTGACGCGGACGTTGGGTTTTGATTAGGACGACGGCGATCAGCACCAGACCAACCACCGCGGCGACGGCGAACCAGATGTTCATGAGACTCCTCGACTACGGAAATACAACTCACGACGGGCGCGGAGTTTGCTCGAAGGACCCTGAGGTCACACCCATCATCTGATCTTGAGATCTGCGCTACAGCAGATCAGTCCCAGGTCGGGCCCCCAGCGCAGTGTCAGGGGCGAGCCTGTGGACGCCGGCCGGAAACAAATGGTCAACGGTCCGAGCTTCGCCCCGTTATTGAACTCGGTGCGCGACCAGTGGGTGCAGCCCGCCGCGTCCTGGACGGACGGCGACGACTGCTTCTTGGCATCGACCAGCTCGAGATCCGCCGGGTCCGCATGGGTCGCCGGACTCGAGTTGCGGAAGGTGATGGTCATCCGGACGATGCCATCCGTCACGGCGACGTTCGAAACCCAGAGGGTGTAGTCCTGCAGATCCAGGCACGGCTCGGGCGTGCATGCGAGAGACTTTGTTGGCGAGTCGACGACGCCGTGGGCCATTCCGATAAATGCGGCGACGCCGACCACGGCAATGAGTGTGCCAGCAGCGCCGAAGAGGGCCCATCGGGACCAGGGCTTCCGAGGACTGTGGAGCGGCATCTTGGGATGCAACGGAGGATCGGCGGGTTGGTAACGCCTAGGGCCAAAAAGGGAGAATCTACGGGAGTCATGGCCGGTAAGGAACCAGAATGGACGGCTGTCTACGAGACGCCGTCGGCGAGCGACGCTGACCTGGTCCGGACGACCCTTGAAGTGGCGGGCTATCGGGTCTGGATTCAGGGCACCACGTCCCCAAGGGTCTTCAGCCCCGGTACGGACGCGCCGAATTCGCTCACAGTGACGGTGCCGAGCGAGGACGCCGACGACGCTCGCCAATTCCTCAAGGAGAAGACCAGTCTCATACGCCAGGACGTCCCTTTGCCGTCTTCCGATCACGACAACGACTCAACTGCACCGGAAAGCCTCGCGGACGTAGCCCAGGACATTCTGGAACTGCGCCGTCAGCACGAGGCGGCGGCTTGTAAGTACTGCGGCATCGCCACGCTCGACGTCAGCGAGAGCGAGCTCGATAGTCGCATGATCGCCCTCCTGCGAGCGGCGGGGCTTGGCGTCAACAGCGCCACCTTCAGCGAGTTCCAGCCCGGTGAGCGAATCTGTACCGACTGCGCCGGTCACGAAGTGTCCTGCGAGATCTGCGGCCGCGTGCTTGACGCATACCTCGACGGCGGCGAGTATCGTCGCGCGAACGACGATGAAGCCTACGTGTGCAGCGTATGCCGCGGTCGGCTCGAGGATCAGCTCCAAGCCGACCGGGACTGGTGACCGCGGCGCATGAGTGAGTCTTCGGGTAAGCGGAGCGGCGGACAGGATACGGACGCGCTTATCGCTGACCAAATCGGCTATTACCGAGCCCGCGCCAGCGAGTATGACGACAACCTCCGTACGCTCGAGCGCTATGTCACGCTCGGAGGGACTATTGCAGGGCGTCCGTCCGAGGATGGCGATGAAAAGGAAATCGCTGTGGTACTCGGCGCGCTCGAAGGGCTGCGCCCATTTGGCAGCGTCTTAGAGCTCGCGTGCGGCACTGGCTGGTGGACGCAATGGCTTGCGCTTCACGCCGCCGACGTGACCGCAGTGGACGCCGCAGACGGGATGCTCGCGCTGAATCGAAAGCGCGTCAAGATGGCCAACGTTCGCTACGTGCTGGCCGACGTCTTCTCCTGGAAACCGGATCGACGATATGACCTGGTCTTCTTCGCCTTCTGGCTCTCGCACGTGCCACACGACCGGTTTGCGGCATTCTGGCAGCTGGTAAGCGAAGCCCTCGCACCGGGCGGCCGCGTCTTCTTCATCGATGAGCTCGATACGGATCGGGCGCGTGGTTCGGAAACCCGACTCGACGATGATGCCGTCCTTCGCGAGCTGGAAGACGGCAGGCAATTCCGGGCCGTCAAGCTCTTCTATCAGCCGTCCGAGCTCGAGGCAAAGCTCGGCACGCTCGGCTGGAATGTCCACGTCCGGCCCGCAGGTCGCCGATTCTATTGGGGCCAGTCGGCTCCTTAATCCACCATGGGCGAGTTCTCATTGTTTGACCTGCGCGTGACCGTCGAACGAATCGAGGGGCGTTCAACCTGTGGCCTCGTTGTCGGTGACTATTTCGAGGTGACCCAGAGCAGCCACATTCGAATCCCCACCAGTCGTCACTTCTGCATCTATGCGTTGGCGGCGATCCTGCCGCTGTTGCCGGCGGTGCAGCGACGACTCGCTGCCGAGGACTGGCTCGAGCAGGACAGCCTGGTCGCCTGCCCCGACCCGGATGAGCGTGTCCTGATGCGCATCCAGCGGATCGGCGAGCGCACGCTTCGCAGCGAAGATCTGACGTGACGATTGGATCTCTCTCCCCCTCTGGGGGCGGGCAGCCCTTCTCTCCCTCCCCCTCTGGGGGCGGGCAGCCCTT
>DATBYO010000068.1:0-9550 GCA_036513655.1 Candidatus Dormiibacterota bacterium
CGAAGGGCTGCAGGCGAGTTCGAAAGGCGCGCGGGTGAAGTTCTCCGGCGCGAAGCGGACCGTGAGCGACGGGCCGTTCGCTGAGACGAAAGAGCTGATCGCTGGTTTCTGGTTATGGCAGGTGAAGTCGAAGGAGGAGGCGATCGAATGGGTCAAGCGCATCCCCAATCCAACCGGGAACGAGGGTGAGGTCGAGATTCGCCAGGTATTCGAGGCTGACGACTTCGGTGATGAGTTCACCCCAAAGCTCAGGGAGCAAGAGGAGCGGTTACGGGCGCAGTCGATGACCAAGTGACCTCTGAGATCGATCGCGCCATCGATGCCGTCTGGAGAATCGAGTCCGCCAGGCTGATCGCTGGGCTCGCTCGGATCGTGCGTGACGTGGGTCTCGCCGAGGAGCTCGCGCAGGACGCGTTGGTCGCAGCCCTGGAGCAGTGGCCCGAGGCGGGCATCCCCGAGAAGCCGGGCGCCTGGCTCATGGGCACCGCGAAACATCGCGCCATCGATCTGCTTCGCCGGCGGAAGCGCCTCGAGCTCAAGTACGAGGAGATGGGCCACGAACTGCTCGGGGCCCAGCATGAGATCGACGAGCGCCAGTTCGATGCCGCGATCGACGATGAGCCTGGCGACGATCTCCTTCGCCTGATTTTCACCGCCTGTCATCCGGTGCTGTCGACCGAGGCGCGGGTGGCGCTGACGCTCCGTCTCCTCGGCGGTCTGACGACGGATGAGATCGCCCGTGCGTTCCTCGTCTCGGAACCGGCCGTTGCCCAACGGATCGTCCGGGCCAAGCGCGCCCTTGCCGAAGCCCATGTCCCGTTCGAGGTCCCTGGAGGGGCCGAGCTTGCCGCGCGTCTTTCGTCCGTACTGGACGTGATCTACCTTGTCTTCAACGAGGGATACGCCGCGACCGCCGGTGACGACTGGTTGCGACCGGCGCTGTGCGAAGACGCGCTACGCCTCGGCCGCATCCTGGCGGAGCTCACACCGAGGGAGCCCGAAGTCCATGGCCTGGTTGCGCTCATGGAGCTCCAGGCATCGCGCGCGAGGGCCCGGGTGGACCGGTCCGGGGATCCCATTCTGTTACTCGATCAAGACCGTGGACGCTGGGACCAGCTGCTGATCCGTCGTGGGCTCGCGGCGCTCGGGCGCGCCGAACAACTTGGAGGTACCCTCGGTCCGTTTGCCCTCCAGGCCGCGATCGCCGCGTGTCACGCGCGAGCCCACACCGCCGCGGAGACCGACTGGGCGCGCATCGCCGCGCTCTACCACGCCCTTGCCCAGCTCACACCATCTCCCGTCGTCGAGCTGAATCGCGCCGTCGCGCTGTCCATGGCAGTCGGCCCGGCGGTCGGTCTCGAGCTCGTCGACTCATTGACCTCCGAGCCCTCACTCGAAAACTATCAATACTTACCGAGCGTCCGCGGCGACCTGCTCGCGAAGCTGGACCGCTTCGACGAAGCTCGCCTGGAGTTCGAGCGGGCGGCGACCCTGACCCGAAACGCTCGCCAGCGCAAGCTTCTGCTCGATCGGGCGGCTGCGTGCGCCCGCGATGCAGCGCCGGCACGGCCCAGCTAATACTGCTGAGCTTGCTCCTTTTCCCCTTGGTTTGTTATATGAGTTGTATCAGGCTTGTGTCACCACGCATCGTGGTGCCATTGAGAGTGAACCTTCAAGACAGGAGGATCATCGTGAATCTCGATTTGGGTCGCCGTCGGTTTCGAACACTGGTCGCGCTGGGTGCCGCGGTTCTCGGTCTGGGGTTGAGCACGTCCGCGACGTTTGGCAGCACGCCCAATCTCCCGGTTGTGAACGGGAAGCACGTCTTCTGGGGCCTGGGCGCAGCGAGCCCGCCCTCGGCCAACAACCTGATCTATCACGGCGGCCTGGTTGAGACGGTGCCCGCCACCTACGTCGTGTTCTGGGGACCGGCGTGGCAGAACGGCTTCTCCGCTCAGGCGCAGGGTTTCACCTACACACAGGCCACGGCCATGACCTACGTGACCGACTTGTTGAACACGTACGGTGGCACGCCGTACGCGGGTATCCAGACTCAGTTCTGTCAGAACACGGTGTCGGGATCCGATTCCTGTGCCGGGCAGCCGTTGGCCCAGTACATCACGAATCCAACCGCCCAGCTGAAAGGCACGTGGATCGACCCCTCGCCGGTGCCGGCGGCGATCGGCACCACGAGCCTGGTCACGAATTCCGTCGACGATCCGGTCGCGGCTGAGGCGGTCAAGGCCGCCCAGCATTTCGGATACAACGTCAACGCAACCTACCTCGTCTTCACCGAGCCCGGCCACATCGCGACCGCGTATGGATCCGTCTACTGCGCCTATCACTCGGAGACCAGCCATACCTCGGGGCGCGGCGTGCGCTATTCGTTCATGCCATACGTACCCGAGCAAGGGGCCGGCTGCGGCCAGAACTTCGTCAACACGTCGAACGACGCCTATGGACATGGCTACTACGACGGCTATAGCGTCGTCACGATGCACGAGGTCGAGGAGGCGGTCACCGACCCTGACAATGACAACGGAGTGCAGGACGGCTGGAACGACGCCTCGGGCAGCGAGAACGGCGATAAGTGCGCCTGGACCGGCCTGCAGAACGTCACGCTCGGCAGCCAGTACTTCGCTCTCCAACCGCTGTGGAGCAACGAGGCGAACGGCGGAACCGGCGGCTGCGTGTTCACCCGCTGAGGCGAGTTAACTTGAGGGGAGGGAAGTCCCTCCCCTCTCAGCGCTCAGCTACGGAATCGTCACGTCCTGCAGGGTGACTGGATGGAGGGTGTAATCGAGCTCGTCTGACTGGAGCACGCCCGCCGGTGTGATCACGTCCATCGCCTTGGGCACCTTGTTGGGATCGAACGTACAGTGCGCGTCGGCGATCGCGGCCGCGCAGACGCCGAACTGGAATGGTTGTGGCGTTGGCGCGAAGCCGCGCGCCTGATCGGCGCTGAAGCCATCCTGGCCGGTCAGGACCACGGTGAAGCCCCAGCCGGTGACCGGCGTGCCGCCAAGGCTGGCCGTCGGCACGCTGAACGTGATGAAGCGCGAGATCGCATTGGCACTGATATTCACGGTGCCCAGCGTGGTGCCATGGGCATCGACATAACGCTGGCCAAATCCCTGGACCTCGATCAACCGGCTCCAGGCCGCGGCCGAGGCAATCCCATAGTTCCGCTGCGGGAATGACGCTGCCGTCGACGTGTCGGCCGCAGCGGCGCCTGGATTGTGCACGTAGACATCGACGAGCTGGGCGCCGAGCGGGCTGCCAAACGTGGGGGACAGATCTCGCACCTTCAGTTTGAACGTCGTGGTCGCCCCATCCGGGCTCTCGACGATCCGGAACTCCTGGATGTCGAACGCACCAGCATGGAAGTTGTCGGACGTCGGGTAGGCGTAGTTGCCGGGTCCGTTGTCATCGCCGGTGGGGTCCGTGAGGTCCAGCAGCACCGTCCCCGGCGTGAAGTCGAAGATGATGGTCCGCTGCACGTGCGCGGTCGCACCCGCCGGGCTCACAGCGACGACGTTCAGGACGGTCGTGCCGCCGGTGACCGGGACGCTGAGGCTGAAGCTGCCATCCGGCTGCACGAGTCCACTGACCGTCGTCGTCTGGCTGTTGGTGTCCGTGTTGGTGGCGGCAATGTCGATCGTGTTGCCGGGAACCGATGTCCCCGTCACCGTGACCGGCGAGCCCGACACGGCCGAGTTGTTGGCGGGCGCCGTCACCGTCAGGCTGGTCTGCCCCGGCGGACTCGTCACGTAGCGGGCAAAAACGTCAGCAGGCCGCTCCAGGATCTTGCCGGCCGCCAGGTCGCGCATCAGGCGCACGTATTGGGCGGCGGACCATGTCAACGGTGAGGCGGATCCCGCTGCGCCGCCGTTGCGGAACCCAATCGATGCGGTGGTCGGATCGGTGCCGAATGGCGAGGCGCTGAGGCCGGGTCCCTCCCAGACCTGCTCCGGGACGAGGCCAACCCCTGATGCACCGCCGCGCATCGCCTGCAGCCGCGGCAGGGCGGATCCAGGCGAACCGTTTGCGATGTCAAACTCGCCACGTTCCCCAGCGAGCACCGGCCAAAGATGGCCGGTCCCCTGGCCACTGGGAGCCCACGGCCGTCCATCGCTTGCCCGATCGCCGTAGCCGTCACCGTTGTACCGATGGAACCCGGCACCGGTCGACGTGCTGGCCTGGATGGTGGCGTCGACGACCGGCAGCGACTGGGCGATCGTCGGGTCTGAGGCCCGAGTGAGGCCCAGGCGCACCATCTCCAGAAATCCCTGGTCGATGACGGAGCGCTGATCTAGCGTCGGGCCGCCGTTGCCGACGCTGTACGAGATGGCGGCATTCGGATCGCCGGTTTTTGACAGCCGAATGTAATACGGATGGCTGGCGAGCGGCCCGTTGGTCGTGACCGCCCAACCGGGGAGGCTGCGCTGCCAATCGTCGGCGACGCCACGCGCGACGGCCGCGGTCTGGCGGTCGCCGTTCGCATCTGCCAGGCTCGCACCCGCGATCAGGCCGGCCACCTCGGCGGCGATCGTCGACGGTGAGTACCCGCCCTGCTCCTCCCAACGCTCCACGCCGGATGCCGGGCCGTGGGCGATCACGTAGTCGATTGCCGGACGAACGTGACTCTGGTACAGAGCGGCGTCCGTCATCCCGAGTTGGTCGGCCATGATGATGGGATAGCTCGCTTCATCGAGCTGGGTCCCGAAAGAGTCGGGGGCGACCTGGCCGTTGAGCAGGCTGTTGCGCGGCATCGACCCGTCGGGCAGTTGCTGGCGGTTGAACAGGAAGCTGACGGCGGCGCGCGCCGTTTGCAGATCGCCATCCACCATCAGGCCGGTCCAGGCTTCGTAGAGATCGCGGGCGAAGACCTCGCGGTAGGAGCCGAAGTAGAGATTGTTGGGATCGCCGGCCGAAGCCGCCTGGCCCCAGGGGGATGCGAGGCTGGCCACGATCGCGCCCGGGAAGGTCTTGTCGTCGCTCGCCTTGAGCACGTTGGCGCTCAGGTAGTACTCGTCCACGAGCTGGCGCCACTGTGTTTTCGTGGTGCCGGGCATGCGGGGCGGGGGCGCGATCAGCGACGCGTCGTACGCGTGCCAGCCGGCATCGAACGATTTGCGCAAGGCCCCGAACCGGTCGCCCAGCGACCCCTTGGCCGCGGAAACCGCATTTGTCTGGGTCGTGCCGAAGCCGAGCGCGACAGTAAGGTCTCCATTCTCTCCGAGGTCGAGCTGCGCCGTCTGGACCAGGTTGCCGTTGCTTGCCGAGTCGTTCGTCGCCGTCAGCGCGTGGGACGCATCGAGCTGCACCAGCCCGTCGCTCGCCGCCCCGGCAAAGCCGTTGGTCACCTGGGCGAATGCGCGCGAGGCGTCGAGCGCGCTGAAGACCGGCACGGCATAAGAGCGGTTGGCCGCCTGGCTGGTCGTCTTCGTGTCGAAGGCAACCGGCACCGCGTGCCCGGTTGAGGTATCGATCACGCCCGAATCACCGCCGCCGTTGCCCGATCCCCCTCCCCCATTGCCGTTGATGCTCGGGTCGTAGCGGAGATAGACGTGGTAATCGGCGTTGTCGCCCTCCTGCGGCTCGAACTGAATGCGCATCACCAGGCTGTTTCGCCGCGGATCGGCCAGATAGTCGGTCGTGATCCGGTAGCGTCCGCTCTTCGCGGTGCTGGTCACACGGCAGTCGAGCGACCGTGCATCCGGGGTGGTGACCGTGTAGGTCATGTCACGCGTCTGCAGGTCGGTGAACGTTCGCCCGTCGGTCACCACCAGCTGGAGCGTTTCGACATTCGTGTTGTCGGCAGTCGGGTAATAGACGTCGCTCAGCACCCCGTTGGCGATCGTGTACCAAACCTTCGAGGTGGAATTACGGGCGGTGCCCAGGCAATCCTTGCGCGCCAGGTCGAAATGCGACAAATTCCCTGGTCCATCTGATGCGGCGTGGGATGCCCAACCGCTGATGGGCACGATGCCGGCCGGCAGTGCTGCCATGGCCAGGCCCACCGCCAATCCAATATTGAGAAATCGGCGCCTGCCCCCTGGAATCACGGCCTTCCCCTCCTGGTCGCTGGCGGAACCCGCATACACTAGCAGGCAGCGCGACGGGTGATCAAGGCCGGCCGTCGGTCGATGCTCGGCTCGAGCCGATGGTAGGCTCGATCAATGGACGAGCCGGAGCGTCGCGTAGCCGTGGACTCGACCCGAGTTGCCGTGGACGCACCAAAGGTCAAGCCTCAAGATCGACCCCCCGGGCAGCGCGAGCTCAGGCCGCCGGAGTGGTTCGAGGAGCGGCTCGCCATCTGGGTACGGCGGATGGGTCTCGGCGCTTGGACCATACGTTCGTCGTACAAGCCCAAACTCCGGGGAGCCGAGGGCTACGCCGAGATCAGCCCCGAGTTCCTGGAAGCCCAACTCCAGTTTCGACAGGACGTGCTCGTGGAGCGGGGCGATGTCGTCATCGTCCACGAGCTCACCCACATCCTGACCGACGAGTGGGCTCGAGCGATGGACCAGGTCGTTCACGACATGGTCCCCAGGAAGCTGCAGCGGGAGGCACGAGATTATCTCCGCCCACACGAGGAGTCCGTGGTCGAGGCGATTGCTCATGCCCTGGTGCGGACCGCCGAGCAGGAGAACTCACAGGTCACCCCGAAGCAATGACTAACCCAGCTGCAAAGACGAGCCGGTATCGCCGTTCTATGACTCATGGCCCTGAGCCAGCCCGTACCTCAACCGCAGGCAGACAGTCGCGAGCAGAAGCTCGTTCTGCGCCTCGACCCCCTCCATAACTGGAGCGATCTGGTCGTTCTCGGTTTCGCGATCGTCTTTACGACCTACATGGCAATCGGAGAGCTGCTGGCTCACGGATGGTCCAAGGATCCGCCTCTCTACAACCATCTCTCCGTCTTCGCTCCCCTTGCGGTGGGGCTTTCCCTAATGGCCTGGCGACGCTTTCGTCGCGTGAGGCTCACCGTTGACGAAGATCAAATCGAAGCCGTCAGCGTTTGGGGTGTCCGCAAGCGGTGCCGATTGGACGACTTGAGTGAGGTGGTGCAGGAAGGGAAACCGCTCGCCCGCGAACTCCACTTCAATCAACACGGCAAGCCGGCCTTCAAGGTGTGGCGGAACGTTTGGACCGGAATGCAGCTGAGCACGCTGTCGGTATTCCTGGGCTTGCCCGTCCCGGGTCAGAACGAGCCGCTGCGATCGCGCATCGGCAGCTGGACCGCCAGCCTCTTCGCCCGCGGCTTCGACGCACTCTTCCTCGTCATGGGTGGAGCCGTCCTGGTGGGCGCCGTGACCGCCGACCTGGATGCCCGCGCCTACCAGCGAGCGGCGGCTATCTGCTTGCAGGCGCCAGCGTCCACCAACGGAGACTGCTATGGAATCGTGCCAGTCACGGTGGCAGCGATCGGCAAGCGGAGCTTCGGTGAATACTCCCTGACGCTGAGCTCGTACGCACAGACCTACGACACCACCGCGGTCAGCAATGACACCACCTATCGCAAATTCCATGGAGGGATGACGACGTACGCCAAACTCTGGAAGGGCAAACTGACCCTGATACAGGCGGACGCCGCCAGCTGGATCGAGTCGACGGACAACCCGCTCTACCAGGAAGGATGGGCTCGGACCGGTATCCCGACATGGATCGTTGCTCTGGTTGGCTTGATCCCCATCCTCAGCCGGCTACACCCGGTCGTCAGCTGACTCAGATTTCGACGTCTACCCCTCACTAGCGCTAGAGTCGGACGTAATGGCAACCGCCACGCGACATCGAACGTCCCATCCGGTACGAGACCTGTGCCTAGCGCCCGGGCGTACCGTCGATGCTCCGGTCACCGAGGGCGGCCGTTACGGGCGTATGTTCCCTGACCTGCCGGCCGCGACCTTCGACGACAACCGGCTGCTTGCCCTTGGGATCGAGGGCAGCATCTGCGACGGCGCCCAATCTGACGCCGTCGGCCACGTCGAGGCTGGCCAGCCTTTCTTCGGCCAGTACGTTGCACACGACCTCACCGCCGACCGATCACCACTGCGAGCCCACGCCGACATCAATGCATTGCGGAACATTCGCTCGCCTCGCGCGAATCTCGAGGCGCTGTACGGCGGCGGCCCGGTGGGTTCGCCCTATTTATACGATCAGGCAGAACCAGCCAAGCTGCTCGTCGGCGTTGGTGGCCGCGATCTACCCCGCAACCAACAGGGCATCGCGCTGATCAGCGACCCGCGAAATGATGTGCACGCCTTCATGACGGGCCTCCAGGTGGCCTTTATCCATGCGCACAATCGGCTGGTCGATCGGCTCCGGGAAGATGGCGCTCCCGAATCAGAGCTGTTCGACGATGCCCGCCGAGCGCTCAACTGGCACTACCAATGGGTGATCCTCAATGACTTCCTCCCGAACCTGGTCGGCGAGGCCATGACCACGTCCGTCCTGCGCGACGGCCTCCACTTCTATCGGCTCACGGGTGAACCGTTCATCCCGGTCGAATTTGCCGACGCCGCCTACCGCTATGGTCATTCGCAGATCAAGGGCGACTACCAACTGCGACGGGACGGCCCACGGGTTCCCGTCTTTCCGGATCTGGCGGGATTCCGGCCACTCGCACCGGAACACGTCATCGACTGGACGCTTCTTTTGGACGTGCCGGGGCACCCCTCCGCTCAACGCGCCAAGCCGATCGACGGACAGCTGCCGGCATCGCTCATTCGACTTCCGGAATCCATCACCGGCGCCGTCGAAGTCAGCGCCTACCGATCGCTCGCCGCGCGGGACCTGCAGCGCGGAATGGCCACGGGCTTACCGTCCGGCGAAGTGGTCGCCCACGCCGTCGGCGCAAGCTTGCTGACGCGTGAGGAACTCGCCCTCGGTGATTGGCAGGATGAAACACCGCTCTGGCTGTATATCCTGCGCGAGGCCGCGGTCCGCGGCGGAGGCGACCACCTGGGCGACGTCGGCGGCCGCATCGTCGCCGAGGTCATCGTCGGCATCATCCGCCACGACCCCGAGTCTTATCTCACAAACGACCCATCCTGGCGGCCAACCTTGCCATCCCATGAACCGGGCAGCTTCAGGATCCGCGACCTCCTCATCCCAGCCGACTGATTGGAACGCCCGCGGGCGCCGTGAGCGAGAAGTTGAGCCAGGTCGCTGAGACCCTGACAGTCCTCGTCAGGGGTGTGAGACTTCGGGCTGCCTCGCGGATGCGGCCTGGCTTTGAAGGACCCGCCGGACGAGCTGCTTGAGCGTGGCGCGCTCCGATGGGCTCAAGGCGGAGAGCAGCTCCTGCTCGAGCTGGTCCATGCCGCGCTCGGCGCGCTCCAGCACCTTCTTGCCGCGAGGCGTGATCTCGACGATGTGTCGGCGGCGGTCGTCGGGATCCCGGCGACGCGCGATCGAGCCGGCCTCCTCCAGCCCGTTGAGGAGCAGGACGAGGTTGTTTTCGTCCATCCCGAGGCACTCGGCGAGGCGCTGTTGCGGGACACCACGGTCGTCCAGGTTCGTTAGCGCCAGGTAATCCTTGATG
>DATBYO010000069.1:0-12796 GCA_036513655.1 Candidatus Dormiibacterota bacterium
GTTCCGGCGGTGGTGGACGCGGTCGCACCCGTCCCGGTGCTGGCTTCGGGAGGCGTCGCCGACGGTCGAGGGCTTGTCGCCGCCCTCGCCCTGGGTGCCCAGGGAGTCTCGATGGGCACGCGATTCGTCGCCAGCGAAGAAGCGTTCGTGCCACTCTTGTACAAAGAGCGAATCGTCGGCAGCAGGGCGGAGGACACCGTCTACACGGAGGACCTCTTCCACGTCGGCTGGGAGAACGCACCGCATCGCGTCCTCCGCAATGCCATCGTTCGCGAGTGGGAAGCCGCTGGAAAGCCGCCGAGCGGACGAAGGCCCGGCGAGGGCACCACCGTGGGAAGCCGAACGCGCGCCGGCGAGACCTGGGAGGTGCCGAAATACGCCAGCATCACACCGACCCCTGAATACACCAGCGACCTGGAGTACCTGCCCTTCTGGGCCGGACAGACCTGCAGCCTGGTCCACGACATCAAACCCGCGGGCCAGATCGTCCGAGACATCGTCCGGGAGGCTGAGGAGGTCATCGACCAGCTGGCGCGGATTCGCTCGACACCGCAACCCGTTTAGCCTGACGGCGTGAAATCAAGACGGACCTTGGCGGGCGGCATCATCGCCGGCTTGATGCTGGTCGCCTGTGGCCAAACCGCGCAGGGTACGGGCCAACCGTCAGCCACCCCCACCCCGAAGCCGGCGACCCCGCAACAACTGACCGACTTGGGCGCGCAGATCTTTCCGTATCTGCCGCAGTTCCAGTACTACACGACCTGCATCAACTTCAAGGAGAACGGCGCCGAGCCACCCGGGGGCCACGACTATTCCGCCTGTCCGATCAGCGACGGGCTGCGCGCCCGTCTGCAGGCGACTCAGGCGAATTTCTGTCCGTGCGACCAAAACCCGTCCACCACTCGCGAGATCAAGGTCACCCCGCGACCAGGCGGCGGCTTGATCATCGTCCTGCTCTACGTCAGCCAGATCAAAGTGGAAATGGTGGCCGCCAATGTGGGCGGCAAACTCCTGGTCACCAACCTACCGGCGAAGGGCGACGTCGAGAACGGGACGAGCACCCCGATCGACTTCGATCCCAGGCCGTCAGCCACTCCGACGGCCCCTCCCCTGCCCACCGCCCCGCCGGGGAACGGATCCCGTGTGCTGAAGGTGCCCTGGTTCCACCAGGTTTACGTGCTCAGCTGCGAATCGGCATCACTGCGGATGGCACTCGCCTACCAGGGCATCGCCACCACCGATCGAGCCGTGCTCGACATCATTGGTAGCGACCTGAGAGGTCCGGTGTTCGACAGTTCCGGGATGCACTGGGGCGATCCTTTCGCGACCTTTGTCGGCAACGTCAGCGGTAGCGAGGTTGCGCTTACCGGCTACGGCACCTACTACCCGACCATTGCGCACGCCGCGACGGTGCTCGGCGGGCACGTCCTGAGGTCCGGCCAAAACATCTTGCCGGCCGAGATCTATGACGCCGTCCTGACCGGACACCCGGCCGTCGCCTGGGTTACCTACCACTGGGTCAGGCTGACGCGTAAGGATTATGTCGCCTTCGACGGCAAGACCGTGCCGTATGCCGGTCCCGGCGAACACGCCGTGACGGTGGTTGGGGTGCAACCCACCAAGGTGCTGATCAATAACCCATCGACCGGCGTGGAGTGGATCGACAAGCGGACCTTCGAGGCCATTTATGCGATTTATGACCACATGGCCGTGATCCTCGCCTAACATTCTCTCTCAGTGCCGGTCACCCATGGCGCCCCGACGATCACCATCAACCATGATCATCAGTTCTTGGTGTCCGACCCCGATGCCACCTTGGTGCCGGCGGGTGCCTTCGGTTTCTTCGCGCGGGACACCCGATTCGTATCCGGCTACTCGGTCACCATCAACGGTCGGGCACCGCTCCTGCTGGATGCCAGCAATATCGACCACTTTGCCGCGCGCCACGAGTTCACCAGCCCCGAGCTTCCGCTGGCCAGCACACGCGACGGCGCCGAACACGACATCCTCCTCAAAGAGCACGCGATCGGCTTCCGGCTGGACCGCACGATATTCGAGGGGATCCATGAGGACTACGACCTCGTCAGCTACGCACCCCACCCGGTCCGCCTGATCCTGGAGGTCGCGATCGAATCGGACTTCGCCGACATCTTCGATGTCCGGCGACGGCGGCTGGTTCGGCGCGGCGACCTGCAGAGCTCCTGGCACGAAAAGGCCGGCGAGCTGCGGACCACCTACGTCAACGGCGCCTTCAAGCGCGAGCTGATTGTCTGTGTGGAGCGCGAGGACTCGCACCCGGAATTTGCCAACGGCCGGATGCAGTTCGTCATCAACCTCGCGCCCAAGGCGACCTGGCATACCTGCGTCGAATGGCTACCGGTGATCGATGGCAAGCGCGCCCGCGTATTGCCCTGCAAGGCCGTGGAGAACCGCCATCCGGAAATGGCCACCGGCGTTCTACCAGCCGTTGACGTCTCGAGCAGTCACTCGACGCTACCGGCGATCTGGCGCCAGGCGGTCGACGACATGGAGGCACTCCGGATGACCGACTTTGCCGTGCGCCGCAGCGTGTACATTCCCGCCGCCGGAATTCCCTGGTACGTGACCTTGTTCGGCCGCGACACGCTGGTGGTCGCCATGGAGAGCATCAGCGGCTTTCCCGAGTTCGCCTTCGGCGCCCTCGACCGCCTGTCTCGGGTGCAGGCGACCGATGACAACGCCGAGCAGGACAAGGAGCCAGGAAAGATCCCGCACGAGCTGCGTTACGGAGAGCTGGCCAGCCTCGGCCTCCTTCCTTTCACGCCCTACTACGGCACCGCGGACGCCACGCTGCTCTTCTTGATCGTCTTCTCTTACGCGTATCAGTGGTCCGGCGACAAAGGAATGCTCGACCGCTACCGGCCGAATGCCGAGGCCGCGCTGAAATGGATGCTCGAGTACGGGGACCGTGATGGCGATGGGTTCCAGGAATACAAGACTCGCTCGCGCGTCGGCTATTTCAACCAGGGCTGGAAGGATTCGCACGACGGGATCCAACATGCAGACGGCACCCTCCCGTCGCTACCGATTGCCCTCTGCGAGCTGCAGGGCTACGCCTTCGACGCCCTGCTGCGGATGTCGGAGGCCTACCAGATCTGGGGTGATACCGCGCGGTCCGCCGAACTGCGACAGCGAGCCATCCGCCTCTACGAGGAGTTCAACGAGCGCTTCTGGTGGGAGGAGGAGGGCACCTACTATCTTGGCCTCGACGGCCACAAGCAGCCGATCCGATCGGTGGCGTCGAACGCCGGCCATTGCCTGGCCAGTGGCATCGTCCCCCCGGATCGCGCCAACCGGGTGGTCGACCGGCTGATGCGGCCCGACATGTGGAGCGGCTGGGGCATCCGCACCCTCTCGACGAAACATCCGTCCTACAACCCGAACTCCTATCACCTTGGATCGGTCTGGCCGCACGACAATGCCACCATCGCCGGTGGCTTTCGGCGGGCCGGCCGGCACACCGAGGCGCAGCAGATCGCCGAAGGCATCTTCGCCGCGGCCCAACGCTTCGAGAACTACAGCCTGCCCGAGCTCTGGGCGGGGGTGGCGCGCGAGCCGGGTGCCTATCCGGTCCCCTACCTGGGGACCAACGTCCCGCAGGCCTGGGCGGCAGCCTCCATCTTTCGCCTGATCGCGATCCTCTGCGGGATTCACACCGTCGGTACCGCCAAGACCATCTATGTGAATCCGGACCTGCCGGACTGGCTGCCCGACCTCACCATCACGAATCTCCGCGCCGGAAAGGGCGCCGCGCAGCTTCGGCTCAAGAGGGACGATGTCGAAGTCTTGAGCAATACGACGGGATTCGAGATCGTCCACGGCCGCCTCCCGCGGCCGCCCATCCAAGAAACGCCGCTGGCGCGGACCTAGAAGACGTCTCTTTCCCTCCCCCGTTTGCGGGGGAGGGTGATGGCGCCTATGAAGCGGGGATCAGACGGAGATCCGGCTCCACCCATTGGCGCCTCGCCTCGTCGCTGCCCATCCGTTCCCGCGTCCAGTGCCGGAAGGGCAGGTTCTTGTCGAGCAGGTGTGGCTCGGCGGCCAACAGGTCGTCGAACGCGAGCGCGGGATGACGGTTGATGCCCAGGCCGACGACGCACAACCAGAATCGGGTCATCGTCTCGTGGTAGCGGTCCGCGTGCCCGTGGTGGGCAGCAAATTGCCGGATCGCCCCGGCGACCGTATCCGATGCCCGCTCCAGACCGAGCCGGCGGATCTGGATCCAGGCTAGCCGCAGGTGATCGCGGTGGTGGAAGTTCTGGTTGCTGATCTGGCCCGCCTCGAAGGCGGCGAGGAACTGCTGATCGGACGGCGTGACCGGTTTCTGTTCGAAGTCCATGGACGGAATTATCGCTGTGCTAGGTTGGCGCCATCAAGGCGTCCCCTCCCTGGCCGGCGCTCATCTTGCTCGCCGCCGCCAAAGTCGGAGTGACGATGTCCGTGGCCGACCGCTACGGTTGGCATCGCGACGAGCTCTACTACCTTGCATCGAGCCGGCATCTGGCGCTCGGCTACGTCGACTATCCCCCCGTCACGCCATTGCTGGCCCGCGTCGACCAGGCCATCTTTCCCGGCTCCCTTCCCGGACTGCGCTTGCTCACCGTCCTCGCCGGCGCCGCGATCATCATCGTCGCGGCCCTCATCGCCCACGAACTCGGCGGAAACCGCCTGGCCCAGGGACTTGCCGGGCTCGCCGCGCTCATTTCGCCGATGTTCGTCGGCGCCAACATCCTCTTCCAAACCGTTAGCTTCGACCAGCTGGTGTGGGCCGTCGCCTGCCTGCTCTTCGTTCGGCTCCTCCGCGGCGCCGATCCCCGGGAGTGGCTGCTCCTCGGACTCGTTTTCGGGATCGGGCTCGAGACCAAGTACACCGTGATCGGCCTGGGTATCGCGATGCTGGTCGCGCTCCTCGCCACCCGGGCACGACGGTTGCTGGTCAGTCCATGGCCGTGGCTCGGCTTCGGCCTCGCCATCCTTCTGTTGCTTCCAAACCTGATCTGGCAGATCGGACACGGCTGGGACAGCGTCGCCTACACACTGAACCACCGCGGCGCCACCGATGGTCCCGTCGCCTACTGGGTTCAGCAATTGCTGCTGATTGGCCCGCAGCTCGTCCCCTTGATCGTCATGGGCGTCTGGTGGCTGTGGCGCCACGATCGATTCCGTGCGGCCGCCGTCATGATCATCGCCGTCGAGCTGTTGTTCTTCTTGGCCGGAGGAAAGGCGTACTACCCGGCGCCGATTTACACACTCGCGTATGCCGCCGGCTGCGTCTGGTTCGTCGAGACGGTGCAGCGGGCCTGGATCCGCAGGGTCGCCGTCGCACTCGCGGTGGCGCTCACGATCGCGCTTCTGCCACTTGGACTGCCCGTCTTGCCGGCCCAAGCGATGGCCGACTCCGGCCTCTGGAAAGCGCGAAAGGACTTTGCCGACATGTACGGATGGCCCGAGTTGGTGCAACAGGTGACGGCGGTTTATCAGCAGCTGCCGCCAGCAGACCGCGATTCGGTCATGATCCTCGCCGGCAACTACGGCGAGGCCGGGGCCCTGGACTTCTATGGCCGCGGCCTACCGACGGTCGTGTCACCGCACCTTACCTACTATTACTGGGCACCGGCGCACATGGCGCCATCGACGGTGATCGCGATCGGCTACTCGAAGGACCAGCTGACGCGCTTCTTCGGCGACATCAAGCAGGCAGGGACGGTCGGGAACGCCTACGGCCTGCGCAACTATGAGTTTGGCCTCCCGATCTACGTCTGCCGCAATCCACTCATGCGGCTCGACCAGGCCTGGCCGCGGCTCAAGGCGCTCGACTAGAAGCATCTCCCTCCCCCCTTGCGGAGGACGGCTCCAAAATCTCCCTCCCCCCTTGCGGGGGAGAGTCGGCTCCAAAATCTCCCTCCCCCCTTGCGGGGGAGGGTCGGGGAGGGGGGTTCGATAAAGTTTCGACCATCGCGAGCGAGGTTACGATCGGCTACCAGGGGGAACCGGGCGCCTATTCCGAGGAAGCGCTGCACGCCACCTTCCCCACCGCGAAGCCACAGGCCTTTCGCACGCTGCGGCATGCCTTTCACCGGGTTGCCGATCAGTCGGTGGACTTCGCCCTGGTTCCGGTCGAGAACTCGCAGGGAGGCAGCGTGCTCGAGACCTACGATCTCCTGCTGGAGTACCGGGCCCTGGTGGTGGCGGAAGTGGCGCTGCAGGTGGACCACTGCCTGCTCGCGGTGCCCGGCGCCAAACGCGGCGAACCGAAGCGAGTCCTTTCACATCCCCAGGCGTTGGCGCAGTGCGAGGCCTTCATCGTGCGGGAACACCTGGAGTCGATCCCGGCCTACGACACGGCCGGAGCGGCGAAGCAGATCCAACAGGAAGGTCGTCGGGACCAGGCGGCGATCGCCGGGCGGCGGGCCGCGGAACTCTATGGGCTCGAGATCCTGGCGGAGCGCATCCAGACCGTCCAGGAGAACATCACGCGCTTCTTCCTGATCACCCGGCGGGGACCGCGCCGGCCAAAGCCGCCGCGCATCAAGCGACCGCGCTACGGGAAGAAGACCTCCGTGGTTTGCGCGGTGGCCAATGAGCCGGGCGCGCTCTTTCGTCTACTCGCCTGCTTCGCCGAGGCGGGCGTCAATCTCACCAAATTGGAGTCGCGCCCGCGCCGCGACCCGCCCTGGGAGTACCTCTTCTATCTCGACCTGGACGGTGGCCGATCCGAGAAGCCGGTCGCGGCATCGCTGCGGGCCGCGCGACACGCCACCACCTTCCTGCAGGTCCTTGGCACATATGCGCGGGCGCTTCCACCGGCCGCTCCGCCGAAGCGCCGCAGCCGAAAGCGTCGCTCGCCGGCCGAGCCGTAGATCAGCCGGTGTTCTGCAGGCCGGCCGCGATGCCGTTGATGGTGCGCAGCACAGCCTGGAGGTGCGCGGGCCGCTGCGGATCATCCGCGGGGAGCCGTCGCAGCTCTCGCAAGAGCCGCACCTGGAAATAGCTCATCGGGTCGATGTAGGGATCCCGGAGTCGCAGGCTCGCCAGGAGTTGGGGTTGCCGCTCGAGAACGGACGACTGCGCAGTGATGTGAAGCACCGCGTGATGCGTCCGCTGAAATTCCGCTTCGATGACGGAAAAGAGACGTTCCCGCTCGCGCGCATCGGACACCAGGTTCGCGTACTGCCGCGCGATCCGCATGTCCGCCTTGGCGAGCACCATCTGGAGGTTATCCACCAGCGAACGGAAGAACATCCAGTGCTGGTGCATGTCGCGCAAACATTCGAGGCCGCCCGGCCGTTGGGCAAACTCGGCGAGGGCCGAGCCGGCGCCGTACCAGGCCGGCAGGAGGTGCCGGTTCTGCATCCAGGCGAAGACCCAGGGAATGGCCCGCAGGTCTTCAACCGCGAGGGTGCCGCTGCGACTGACCGGCCGTGAGCCGGTATTGAGCTGGGCGATCTCCTCGATCGGGGTCGCCTGCTGAAAGTACGACTGGAAGCCACGGTCCTCGTAAACCAGCGCGCGATACTGGCGGCGGCTCTCCTCCGCCATCGCATCCATGGCTTCTCGCCACGCCGGATGCGGTTGGCGGACTTCAGGTGGCATCAAGACGTGCTCCAGCGTGGCGCCGAGCACCAGCTCGAGGTTGTTCCGCGCGGTCTCCGGGCGCGCGTACTTTCGATGAATGACTTCGCCCTGTTCGGTGATCTTGATCCTCGGGTCCGGCGCGGAGGCGGGTTGAGCCAGGATCGCCTCGTGGGTCGGTCCGCCGCCCCGACCGACCGTTCCACCGCGCCCATGGAAGATCCGCAGCCGGCGTCCATGGCGAGCGACGACCGTGGCGATGGCTTCGTGCGCGCGGTCGAGTGCCCAGGCCGCCGAAAGATACCCGACCTCTTTGTTGCTGTCCGAGTAGCCGAGCATCACCTCCTGGATGCCGCCCCGGCCGTCGAGCTGACGGGCATAGACCGGGTCGCTCAAAAGGCTCTCGATGATCGCGGGGGCGCGTTCCAGCGCCTCGGACGTCTCAAAGAGCGGCACGATGTCGAGGTCGCTTCTCGGAGGGTCGGTGGCCAGGTCGTGCAGTCCTGCGAGGCCGACAAGGAACAGGGTCTGCAGGACATCGTCGCCGCTTTCGGTCATGCTCAGGATGAACGTTTGGGCTGAGCCGGGCGCGGCTTGCTGCGCCGCCGCCATGGCCGACAGCGTGGCGAGCAGATTGCCCGTGGCGGGTGACCAGCGGCCGGCATCGAGCGAGATCGGTGGTGGGTTGAGCGTCGCGCTTCGACGCCGATCCGGCGCGGCGCCGAGGCGGTTGACGACCTCGTTCGCAGCGGCGCGAACCACGGCGCGATGCTGGCGGACGTCGAGGCGGGCGCCGATGAATCCGAAGGCTCGCACCTGGCGGCGTAAGCGAAGGAGATCGCCGTCGGCGACGGCGGCTTCCCGGTAACGGCGAAGGCTGACGTCCAGCAAGTCGAGGTCCGCCGCCAGGTCGTCGGCGGACGCGTAGGCCGCGGGTTCCCCGTCGAGGGTCGCGCCCAGCCGCCGCCAGACGAAGGAGAGTTTGCGTCGATACGGTTCGTCCGCCGTTCCTGGAGAGAGGGTCTCGGCATAATCCGGCAGGTCAGCCTCGTCGCGCCTGATCGACGCCGTCAGCGTGTCGCTCACTTGGATCAGGCGTGTGGATTGACTGAGGTCCCTCGCCAGCTCACGGACCCGCTCGCGGTATCGGGTCAAAAGCGTCCGGCGTTGCAGGCGCAGCGTTTCGGTCAGCATCGTGGCGTTCGCGTTCGGGTTGCCGTCCTGGTCGCTTCCTACCCACGACCCGAGGCGAATCGGCGGGTCCAGTGGCACGCGGATGCCCGGATAGTGCGCAACCAGTGCTTCCGCCAGTTGCTGGTGCACATCCGGAATGGCGTCGAAGAAAGTGCGCTCCAGGTAGAAGAGGGCATTCCCGACTTCATCGAGCACGCGCGGACGAACCGATCGGACCTCATCCGTATGCCAGAGGACCTCGACCTGGGTGGCGATCCGCTGCCGAACCCGGTCGCGCTCGCGGTCGGAAAGCGGCGCGCGCAGCTGTGCCAGCTCCTGGCCGATACGGTCCTGGTGGTCCAGAATGCTACGGCGGACCGCTTCCGTGGGATGCGCGGTGAGCACCGGCCGGACCTCCAGCTCCTCGAGCGTGGCCATCAGGCGATCGGCGGAAATGCGCTGCTCCGCGAATCGAGCGACCGATCGGTCCAGCTCCCCGACGGCGTCCGTAGCCTCCGCTACGGATCGAGCCTGGCGCTCCAGCTCGGCCAGGTTGACCAGCTGGAAGTAGGTGGCAAAAGCTCGAACCAGCCGAGCGGCGTCCTCGAGTGGAATGCGTCCGAGTTCGGCAACGAGGGCGGCTTCGTCGGCGGCGTCGTACCGCTGGCGGAGTTCCTTGGTTCGCAAGCGAATCGACTCCTCCAGCTCGTAGAGCGCCACACCCTCGTGCTCGCGCAGCGTATCACCGAGGAGCTGCCCCAGCAGCCGGATTTCGGCGCGAAGGCCGGCCTCGGGCAGGATCGCCTCGGTCGTCGTGGCGCTCATCGTTTCGCAAGGATACAATCGGGTCCTCGAGGAGGGTGTTCACATGGCCGATCCAAACGGCGCGTCTCCGTTGAAGCGCCAGAGCGCGCGACTGACCGAAGGCGACGATCGTGCCGGCGCGCGCGCCATGCTCCGGGCGATCGGCTTCACCCGCGAGGACCTGGGAAAGCCGCTGATCGGCGTCGGGCATAGCTGGATCGAGACCATGCCCTGCAATTTCAACCACCGCCGGCTCGCCGAAAAGGTGAAGACCGGCATTCGGGCCGCCGGCGGCACCCCGATGGAGTTCAACACCATCGCCGTCTCCGATGGCGTCTCGATGGGCACCGAGGGCATGAAGGCCTCGCTCGTCAGCCGCGAGGTGATTGCCGACTCGATCGAGCTGGTCACACGCGGACACCTCTTCGACGGACTGGTTTTGATCGTGGGATGCGACAAGACGATCCCGGCCGCGGTGATGGCCCTCGTCCGGATCAACATCCCGGGTCTCGCGCTCTACAGTGGCACGATCGCCGCCGGCCGGCATCGCGGCCGCGACATCACGCTGATGGATGTTTTCGAGGCGGTCGGTGCGGTCGCGGCGGGCAAGATGGGCGCCGACGAGCTACGCGAGGTCGAAGAGAGCGCGTGTCCGGGCGCGGGGGCCTGCGGTGGCCAGTTCACCGCGAACACGATGTCGACGGCGATCGAGTTCCTCGGGATCAGCCCGGCGGGGGCGAATGACGTTCCGGCACTCGACCCACATAAAGATGATGTGGCCGAGCAGGCGGGCCGGCTCGTGATGGAGCTGATTGCTAAGGACGTGCGACCGCGGCAGATCGTCACCAGAGCCGCGCTCGAAAACGCGATCGCGTCCGTCGCGGCGACCGGCGGATCGACGAATGGCGTCTTGCACCTGCTCGCGATTGCAAGAGAGGCGGGCGTGCCCTTGAGCATCGACGACTTCGAACGGGTCGCCGCGCGCACACCGGTGGTCGCCAGCCTCAAGCCCGGCGGCGCCTATGTAGCCAAGGACCTACACGATGCCGGCGGCATCGCCCTGGTGGCCCAGCGACTCGCCGAAGGCGGGCTGATCAATGGCGCGGCGCGCACGGTCGACGGCCGGACCATGGCGCAGATCGCCGCGGCTGCGGTCGAAACCCCGGGGCAGAAGGTGGTGACCTTGTTCGCCAAGCCGTTGAAACCGACCGGCGGGCTGGCGATTCTCCGCGGCAATCTCGCGCCCGAAGGCTCTGTCGTGAAGCTCGCCGGCCACGAGCGTCTGATGCATCGCGGCCCGGCTCGCGTCTTCGACAGCGAAGAGGCGGCATTTGCGGCGGTGCAACAGCGTCAGATCAAGGCGGGCGATGTGGTGGTGATCCGCTACGAGGGCCCCGTCGGAGGTCCAGGGATGCGCGAAATGCTCGGGGTGACCGGCGCGCTCGTGGGCGAGGGCCTGGGCGATTCGGTCGGGCTAATCACCGATGGCAGATTTTCTGGAGCGACCCATGGCCTGATGGTCGGCCATGTTGCACCCGAAGCCGCGCGCGGCGGGCCGATCGCGGGCTTGCGCGATGGGGACACTGTTGTTATCGATGTCGAGAAGCGACAGCTGAATGTCGAGTTACCGGATGGCGAGATGAGCCGGCGGCTGAAGGACTGGCGGCCACCAGCCCCGCACTACACGACAGGGGTCTTCGCCAAATACGCCGCGCTGGTCTCCTCGGCCAGCGAAGGAGCCATCACCCGGCCGCCGGGCTAGCGACCGGGGCTGGGACTCGGACTTAGGCTTGGGCTTGGGCTCGCGGTTGGGCTGGTGACCGGCCACGGCGGAAGCGCCACCCGAGGTGTCCCAACCGGATCGCCGTTGAGGTGTCGCTGCTGCAAGGGGTAGGCATTCGTGATCGGTTGGCCATCGGCGCCGATCGCATAGTCGGTTGTTAGATCTCCAATCTTCGCGCTTAGCGTTAGGGGGTGGCCCTCCTGGTCAAACAGCAGGATGTCCGTCAGCGGCTTGCCGTCCTTCGAGTAGGGATAGATGTTGGTCACGGCGCCAGTCGCGCTGAAGAGTGTTTGCGGATCGACCGATTGTCCACCGCCGGCTTCTACCATCGCCATGGAGGGAAAAGTGCCCATGCTCGCGAGGACAGGCAGCGCGATCAGGGCAACCATGATATTCGCACCGATCGCCAGGAGACGTCCGCCCTTTGCAAGCGGCCGGTCTCGCCGGCCCAGACGGATCGACAGGACGATCGCGATTGCGGTCGCGATGATCTGGAGGAGTCCGCGGCTCGAGAATGGGTTCGGGATCGGACGAAGATTGTAAGAGCGGCTGGACGCTGCCGTCAGGACGAGCACAACCAGGTACGCGCGGAGAACCCACCAGGCCGGTCGCAGTTCCGGGAGAAACGCTCGCACCTGTCGATACCACGTGGACCCCGTCACCCAGGCAACAGAGCGCCGAATGTCACGAAGGGCAGGGTCTTGCCGCCGGCCATTGGCCTGGGCGGCGCCGTACGCGGCGCGGAGTTCCTGCGCGTACTGCTCCGGCGGCCCGAGGCGCTCGGCAAGCGGACCTCCGGCCTCGGCCGCAATCTCCCGCAGGTGGTCTTCGAGATCTTCCAGCAACACCTCGGCTTGGTCGGGCGGAAGGTCGGAAAGCGCTGTACGCACCGATGCTGCGTAGCTGGCGACGTCAATTGCCTGGTCGTTACTTGCCATGGCCGTTGCTCCTCCCATTCAGGAGATGGTTCAGCGCTTTGCTAAATGAGGCCCAGTTCTGGGCCGACTGATCGAGGGCCTTCCGGCCGCGGTTGTTGAGGCCGTAGTACTTGCGGTGTGGGCCCTCGTCGGAGGGAACAACGTACGAGTTCAGCGCTCCCGCTTGGTAGAGACGCCGCAGGGTGCCGTAGACTGACGCGTCTCCCACGTTGTCCAGGCCGCCTTCCCTTAGCCGGCGGACCACGTCGTAGCCGTAGCTGTCTGCATCGGCGAGCACAGCAAGCACCGCGAGGTCGAGCACGCCCTTGAGCAGTTGAGTGGTGTCGAGTTCTGCCTGGTTCATAGCACGGCATAGAGAGTACTACGGATTGCGCGGTACCGCAAGTGGCGAGGCCGGGAGGTCGCCGGCCCGGGCGTTCTTCGGCTAGGAGGCCTTCGAACAGCCGTCGAGGAAGCCCCAGAGCGCGTTGCTCGCGCGTTCGGCCGC
>DATBYO010000070.1:0-2374 GCA_036513655.1 Candidatus Dormiibacterota bacterium
GTCGGCACGCCGGCCGACGCCAGGATGTCCATGAGCAGCACCAGTTCGTAGACGCCGCCGCCCATGCCGCCCATCGACTCGGGAACGCCGAGGCCGAGCAATCCGCCGGCCGCCAGGTCGGCCCACATTGCCTCCAGGTGGCGACCCTCGCGGGCGAGACGTAGCCACTCGCTGCGCGGGTGGCGCTCGGCGACCCCGGTGGCGGCTTCGCGGACGGCCTCGCGCAGCTCGGTCTGCACCGAGCTCATCACGTCCGACCGATCGCCATTTGAATGGCACCGAGGGTGGTCACTCCGTCCTTGTCCTGCACCACCACCCCCTTGATCTGGTCGCGCATGCGCGAATGCTGTTTGGTGCGTTTGGCGGCCGTGCGCGGCACCTCGGTGACCATCACGTAGAGCCGCGGGCGCTTCCAGCGCTCGAGATGCTCGAGGCACCAGGCATCGAGCATGTCCCGCATCTCCAGCTCGCTCATCGGCTCCGAGGGGACGACGAAGGCGCAGGGCACCTCGCCGAAGCGATCGTGTGCCACTCCGACGCTGGCGGCGTCGGCGACCCTGGGGTGGTCGACCAGCACGGAATCGACCTCTAGGAGGCTCAGCTTTTCGGCGCCAGTGTTGATGATGTCGTCGATCCGGCCCTGGATCCAGTAGAAACCGGCCTCATCGCGATGCGCGAGGTCCTGAGTGTGCAGCCAGCCCTCGGAGTCAATGGCGGCCGCCGTGCGCTCGGGATCCTCGAAGTAGCCCGGGGTGACGACGTCGCCACGCACGCAGACCTCACCTTCCGCGTTGGGATCCGTGACCTCCTGCTTGGTGAAGGGATCGATCAGGCGCACCTCGCAGAAATCCTTTGACGGCTTACCGGGCGATCCCATCGGAACACCCGCCTCCTCACCGTAGTAGAGGGACGGCGCCATGACCTGGACCGGCATGGTCTCCGTGAGGCCGTACAGGCTCGCGATGCGCATACCCTTGTCAGCGAGAGCCTTCTGGATGTCCGGTGGGACCGGTTCGCCGGCGATGTGGACGCGAATCCCGGTCAGGTCGAGCTGCGGCCAGGCGGGGTTCTTCATCAGATCGCGGACCATCGTCGGGACGATGAAATAGATCCAGCTCGGTCGAAGCTCGCGAATCATCGTCGCGACTCGATCCGCCTGCCAGCCCCCGCTCCAGATCACCGTGGCCCCGGCGACCACCCACTTGGTAGCGTCGGAGATGCCGCCCGAGTGGAACATGCCGATCAGGGCCAGATCGCGGTCGCGACTGCTGATGCCACCCGACATGACGGCGCCCACCGCCGAGGCGCCCAGCGTTCCATGCGTGAACATGACGCCCTTCGAGACTCCGGTGGTGCCGGCCGTGAAGTTGATAGCGGCGAGGTCGCGGTGCGCTCGCGGCGCTACGCGCAGGGAGCCAGGCGCAGACTGGGCCAGCCTCGCCAGCTCGCCGTAGTCGACCACGTTGGCGACGGCGCCGCTGTCCCTGAGCCGCTCGGCGACCTCCATCTGGTCGGGGGTCGCGACCAGCGTCCGGGAGCGGCTCTTTCGAAGGTCCGCCTCGTGCTTGGCGGGCAGGAGGGCGCGGTTGAGGCCGGTGAAGATCGCTCCTGCGCCGAGAACCCCGTAGTAGAGCGCCTGGTGGCGGTGGTCGTCGGTCATCAGCGTCGCAACGATCTCGTCCTCGACCACGCCGAAGTGCTCACGAAGGACGTTGCCGAGGCGGGCTGCCAGGGTGTTCAGCTCGGCATAGGTGACTACCCGGCCGTCAAGGCCGTCGATCGCCGCCGCGTTGCCAGGATGCTCCCAGGCTGACCGCTCCAGCCACCACGCAAGGTTCATAAGGCCCTCCCAATCCGCTTAAGTTACTGATGCGCAAGTAACTTAAGGCTAAGATGAGGCCATGTCAAGCGGTCCCGACGCTAACCTTCCGGAAGTCATGAACTCAGAGCCGATCCGCCGGCGCCACCGCCTCATCACCCGTCCGATGATCGTCGACACCGCCCGCCGCCTCTTCCGGGAGGAGGGGTATCGGGGCACGACGCTCGAGATGGTCGCCGCCGAGCTGGGCGTCACCCGTGCGGCCCTTTATCACTGGGTGGAGAACAAGGAGAGTCTGCTCTGCGAGATCCACGACGAGGCCCTGGACCGGCTGGTGGGGCGCTTCCAGGCAATCCAGGAAGCCGACCTGCCACCCGGCGACAAGCTGGCCGAGGCCATCCGAAACCACCTGCTCATCGTCGCGGGCAACCTGGACGCGATCGCCGTCTTCTTCCAGGACGAGGCGTCCCTGCCCGAGGAACCCGCCCGGCGCATCACCCGGCGCAAGAGGGACTACGACCATGCGCTCGAGGCGCTCGTGCGCGCCGCCCAGGC
>DATBYO010000071.1:0-4017 GCA_036513655.1 Candidatus Dormiibacterota bacterium
ACGGATCGTCGCCGCCCTTCGCAAAGACGGCTATCAGGTGACCGAGCCGAGTTTCAAGCGCATCCCTGCCGGATACCCGGCCGATCACCCGCGTAGTGACCTGTTGCGATGCAAGGGGCTCATGGCAGGCCGAAACTGGAAGCCGGGTCCCTGGCTGCAGACCACAGAGGCAAGGGAACGCGTGCAGGAGGCGATCAAGGACAGTAAGCCGCTCACCGGGTGGCTCGAAACCCAGGTGGGTCCAAGTAAAGTCCCCGCCCGGCAAGTGCGCTGACCACTCGCGACCGGGCGATTCGCTGAGTGGAAACGACCGCGCCGGCCATCTTCGAGATCGGTTTTGTCCTCCTGGTTGCCGCGATCGCCGGCTGGCTGGCACGGCGCGCCGGTTTGCCGGCGGTGCTCGGATATCTGGCGACCGGGCTCGTCATTTCGCCTTTCACACCGGGATTCGTCGCCGACCGCCACCAATTGCAGGTCTTTGCCGACGTCGGGGTCGTGCTCCTCCTCTTCGAAGTTGGCATCGAGCTCGACCTCGCCGAGCTGGGACGCGAGCGCGGCAACCTGTTCTGGGTGGCGCCCCTGCAGACGGTCGTCACCGGGTTGGCCGCGGCCGCCCTCGGGCTTGTTCTCGGACTCCAATTGGCGGGCGCGGTCCTGCTCGGCCTCTGCATCGCCCTGTCCTCGAGTGTCGTTGTGGTCAACATCACGCGTAGCCGGCGGCGCACCACCGACGCGGCAACCGACCACGTGTTGCTCGGCTGGAGCGTGCTGCAGGACGTCGCCGGCGTCATGATCGCGATCGTGGCGCTGATCGCCCTGCGATTGCAGGCCACCACCGGTTTCGAGGCGGTCGAACTGGCGTTGGCCTACGTGATCCTGGTTGTGATCGCCACCGGACTGCTACCGCGCTTGCTGCGGCAGCTGCATGACGAGCACGATCTCTTCCTGATCGTCTCGGTGGCGGGCGCCCTCGCGCTGGCCGGCGTTGGCGCTCGGTTCTTCGGGATCCCACTCGCGCTGGCGGCGTTCGTTTCCGGCCTCGCCATCAGTGAGAGCCGCGAGGCGACGGAGGCGCGGGAGCGATTGCTCCCATTTCGCGATGTCTTCGCCGTTCTCTTCTTCGTCGCGATCGGAGCGTTGATCGATCCCGGTGCACTGGTCAAGGGCCTGGGCTGGCTGGTGGTCGTGCTCGCTCTGCTGGCTGTGGCCAAGATTCTTCCGACCTATCTCCTCGCGAGGTTCACGCACCTTTCAGGCCGGCCACGACAGGTTGCGATCGGCCTCGGCCAGATTGGTGAGTTCAGCTTCGTGCTGGCCACCATCGGCTTGGGCCAAAAGGTGATCCCCAGCGAGCTCTATGCCGCCATCCTCGCGGCCGTCGTGGTGACGATCGCCGCCTCGACCCTACTCGTCCGGCTCGGCTACCCCCGGCTGCCGGCGGCCCGAAGGACGACCTAGTACTTCGAGAAGAACTCGATCACGCGATTCTCGTCGGCCGGAACATCGACCTCCGCGCGTTGCGGTTGGTGCAGGACGCGGCCGCTGAGGCCCTGCTGATCGGCGGCCAGCCAACCGGGGACCCGAAAGCCAAGGCTGATGGCGTCTCGCGAAAGCGCCTCGACCGGGCTGGCCGGCTTGATCGAGATTGTCTCGTGCGGGCGCACCTGGTACGCGGGCCGGTTCACTCGTTGGCCGTCGACCTGGACGTGCCCATGGGTGACGAATTGACGAGCCTGCGCGCGGGTGCCGGCGAACCCCAGGCGGTAGACGACGTTGTCCAGTCGTCGCTCCAGCTGACGCAGGAGCTCTTCTCCGGTCGCCTCCGGCTGGCGGCGGCTGGTCTCGAAATAGCGCCGTAGCTGGCCGGCCTGGACGCCGTAGAACCACTGAAGCTTCTGCTTCTCTCTGAGCTGCGTCAGGTAGTCGGAGTCACGCTTGCGGCGGCGGCCCTGCTGTCCAGCACGACCCTGCTGCCCAGGCGGATACGGACGCCGGATCCGGCCGCTCTTGCCGGCAACCTGGCGCGCGCCCTTCAGGCCGAGTTCGACGCCGGCGCGCCGAGAGAGCTTTTCAACGGGTCGTCGATTGGACACGGAAGACCTATACCTCTATAGAAAGGCTTCTCAAACCCCTCCGTTCGCGCCGAGTTCGCGTCAGGCGGCCAGCCGGTCGATCAAGCGGGCGTTGGCCACGGACAGCGCCATCTGGTTTGCCAGGATCTTGAGCAGGCGGAGGTGGATTCGGGAGTACTGGTTCAAGCCAAGCTTGACGACCTCGATCACACCCAGGATGTCCTCGTTGACCAGGACCGGCACGACGACGGCTGACACCTTCATCGCCGGGGCTTCGAAGCCGGCCAGGCCAGGGTCGGCGGCGCCGACCAGGATCGCTCGGCGGTTCTGGAAAACTTGCCCGGCGATGCCTTCCCCGGGCAAGAGGATCCGATGTTCGAGGGCCGTCCGCACAGCCTCCTGCCGATCAGGGGGGCTGACATAACTCGGCACCAGGCGCCGCTTGTCGTCTGCCACCAGGTAGACGCGGGCCTGGTCGTGAGGCAGGAGGCTGGCGGCCACCTCCGCCGTCAACCGGCAGATCTGCTGCACGCTGGTCTCCCGGCCCAGCCGCGCGCCCAGAGCCTCGATGGTCTCCAGCTGCTGGAGCCACTGCGGCGACGGTTTGAAGGCCGCCACCTCCGGGTCGAGAGCGGCGACATCGATTTCGCCTTGTTCGACGACGCCGATCACGGCCTCGACGACCCGAGGATCGAACTGAATGCCGGCCTGGCTCCGCAGCTCCCGGGCAATCTGATCCGTGGCGATGGCCTGTCGATACGGTCGAGCCGATGCCATGGCATGAAAGGCGGCGCAGACATGAATGATGCGGCCGCCGAGCGGAATCGCCTCTCCGGCGAGCCCATCAGGGTAGCCGCTGCCATTCCAGCGTTCGTACTGCGCCCGGATGATCGGACAAATCGCCTTCAAGGCTGGGACCTTGGACAGGATCCGTTCGGCGCTGACCGGGTGCTCGTGCACCAGGGCCAGTTCCACGCTGGTCAGCGGTCCCGGCTTATTCAACAGGCTGCGGGGGAGCCCGGCCTTGCCCACGTCGTGGAGCAACGCGGCGTACTCGAGGTCACGCAGCTCGGGGCCGGTCAGCCCCAGGCGTTGCGCGACCGCGACCGCGAGCATCGCGGTTCCGCGGGAGTGGGCTTCAACGGATCGGTCTTTGCCGAAGACCAGGGCCGCCAGCGCCCCGAGCGTCGCCATGAAACTCGCTTCGATTTGCCGCTGGCCATCCTCCGCTTCGCGTTTCAGGCGGCCCACGTTCCCCAGCATGCGGGCCTGCGTATAGGTCAGCAGTCCGATCACCGAGACCAGGACCAGCAGCGCGCGGTCATAAAGAGGTGACCAGCCCGCCAGGAGCGGGACCATAGCGGCGACGGCACCCAGCACCGCGACCCCCATGGCGATCCGAAGCGGCAGGAGCGCGGCCGTGAAAATGGCCGCGGCGAGGTACACCGGCAGCAAATCGCCGCCCTGGAGGTTGCCGGTAAAGCTCAAGTAGAGCAATGGCAGGGCGATGCCGACGACCATGGCTCCCAACAGGTGGTCAAGTGGCACCCGCAGCCAGGGTAGCCCCCAACAAAGGACCCCGAGCGCGAAACCCGCGGCCGGGATGGCCCATGCCGACACGAAGCTCAGGTGGAGGTTCCCGCCTGAATGCGTGGTGATGAGTCTGACGGTCGTGATGGCCCAGAAGGCGACCGCGAGCACTCGGAAGGCAGGCCGTTGGCGGGTACTACCGAGGGCGCGCACCCTAGCCATGAACCACGGGCCGACCAGGGCCAGCCGGGGACGCTTGAACTGGACGGTCTCCCGCGCCGTCGTCACGAGGCGTGCCGGATCGAACCGCTGTGGCGATGCCCGATACGTCAGTCGCCCGCCCCGCGCAACCGGCGGCGGACGCTTCGGCAGCGGACGCTTCTGCGATCCGCGGCTCATGAGTATTCCAAGCCAA
>DATBYO010000072.1:0-8275 GCA_036513655.1 Candidatus Dormiibacterota bacterium
CGATTCCCGTCCTCACGCGGGCCGCTCTGCGGCGCCAATCGGGTTGCCGATTGACTGCAGCTCGATCCGGTAGTCCTCGATCACGGCGTTGGCCAGGAGCTGGCGGGCCATCTCCTCGACCCGAACGCGGGCCTGGCGGTCATCGGTCTCATCGAGCGTCACCACCAGGTACTTGCCGGCGCGGACTTCGGAGACGGAGTCGAAGCCCAGGGCATGCAGCCCGCCCTTGATGGTCAGGCCGGCCGGGTCATTCACCACAGGCTTGAGCGTGACGAAGACTTCAGCTCTAAACATTCGTCATGATTTTTTCGCGCTGGCCGGTCAGGCGGCGTAGCGCCTCCAGGTATCGCCGGCTCGTTCCCGCGACCACGTCGTCGGGGAGCGGCGGAGCCGGGGGCTGCTTGTTCCAGCCGAGCCGCTCGAGGTAGTCCCGCAGATACTGTTTGTCGAAGGACGGCTGCGCACCGCCCGGCCGATACTGCTCCAGATCCCAGAAGCGCGAGGAATCCGGCGTCATCACCTCATCGATCAGGATCACATCCCCATCCAGCAGGCCGAACTCGAACTTCGTGTCAGCGAGGATCAGCCCCCGCTCGAGCGCGCGCTCGGCTCCGAAGTTGTACAGCGACAGACTGAGCCGTTCGAGTGTCTGCGCCAGGTCGCGGCCAGCACGGTTGGCCAGCTCGGCGCGAGAGATGTTCTCATCATGGCCGGTCAGTGCCTTGGTGGCCGGGGTGAAGATCGGCTCGGGCAGCCGGTCGCTCTCCCTAAGCCCGGCCGGTAGCCGGTCGCCGGCGATCGAACCGGTGCGCTGGTAATCCTTCCAGCCGGAGCCGGAGATGTACCCGCGCACCACGCATTCGAACATGACGGGCTCCGCCATCACGACCCGCATGCTGCGCTGGTCGAGATCGGGTGCGGCGTCGAGCAACTCCGGTGGGATTGCACGATCGCCAGCCAGGTGATTGCGAACCAGGCCGGCCGTCTTGAGGAACCACGACAGCGAGAGCTGGTTCAAGACCCGGCCTTTCTCGGGAATCGGCGTGGGGAGCACGACGTCGAACGCGGAGATCCGATCCGTCGACACCATCAGGAGCTCCCGCTCGGACAGCCGGTAGGTGTCGCGGACCTTCCCGCGCGAGTGCAGGGGCAGCGCTAGAGCCGTCGTCATGATGGGAGTCATTTACCCCCCACCCCGACCTTCCCCCGCAAGGGGGGAGGGAGATGCGAGGGCGGGCTCGAGGCCCAGGCGATCGAAGGTCACATCCAGATGGCGCAGGTAAAAGGCTGGGTCGAACAGCTCGGCCAGCTCGCTGTCGGTCAACCGCTCACGAACCTCCGGGCTCTGCCCCATGGTCGTCCTGAAGTCCGCACCCCCATCGAGCGCGCTGAGCGCCGCCCGTTGCACCAGCCGGTACGCGTCCTGCCGCGACATCCCCTTCTGCACGAGCGCCAGCAGCACCCGCTGGGAGAACACCACGCCACCGCTGCGGTAGAGGTTGGCCTTCATACGTTCCCGATCGATGGTCAGGCCTTCGATTACCTGGGCCATCAGCTGCAGCATGTAGTCCATGAGTGTGCAGGCGTCCGGGAAGATGATCCGCTCCGCCGAGGAGTGGCTGATGTCGCGCTCGTGCCAGAGCGCCTGATTCTCGAGCGCGGTCTGCGCATAGCCGCGCACGACGCGCGCCAGGCCGCAGACCCGCTCGCTGAGGATGGGATTCCGCTTGTGCGGCATCGCCGAGGAGCCTTTCTGTTCCTGGCCGAATGGCTCGCGCACCTCCGAGACCTCACTCCGCTGCAGGTGCCGGATGTCGGTTGCGAACTTTTCCAGGCCGCCGGCCAGGACGGCGAGCGTCGTCAGGTAGGCCGCGTGACGGTCGCGAGCGATCACCTGAGTGGTGACCGGCGCCACCTTCAAGCCCAATTTCTTCAAGGCCCACTCCTCGACCCGTGGCTCGACCGTGGCGTGGGTGCCGACGGCGCCGGAGAGCTTGCCAACCCGGATCTCCTCGCGCGCGGTGACCAGCCGCTGGCGGTCACGGTCGAGCTCGTCGAGCCAGCCGGCCAGGACGAAGCCGAAGCTGACCGGCTCCGCATGGACGCCGTGGGTCCGGCCCGCCATCAGCGTGCCCCGCTCCTCGACCGCCCGGCGCCGGATGACCGACGACAGCCGGTCGACATCTTTAAGAAGGATGTCGGCCGCCTGCACCAGCTGCAGCGCGAGCGCCGTGTCCAGCACATCCGATGACGTCAGGCCCCGATGGAGGTACCGCGCGTCGTCTCCCAGAGGCTCTGCCAGTGAGTCCAGGAACGCGACGACATCGTGACCCACCCGATCCTCGAGGCGTGCGATGTGGTCGGGATCGACGCGGGCCTGACGAAGGCGTTCGAGCGCCGACCGCGGGATCTCGCCGATCTCGGCCCACGCTTCACAAACGATGAGCTCGATCCGCAGCCACAGCTCGTAGCGCTGGTTTGGGGAGAAGATCTCGCTCATCTCCGGGTGAGCGTACCGAGGGATCAATCGGCGGCTGGTCTCCTTCTGGATGGCGGGCCGTCGGTGACGGGCTGATTATAGCGGCGCGGCTCAGCCGAAAACGGATAGGCTCACCGTAACCTCTTTCACCCCCGGCGACTTTTCATCTTACGGGGAGTTGCTGGTACATTGGCCCAACACGTAACCAAGAGGGGGCGTCTCCCGTTCCATCTCCAACGGGCGCCCTGTGGGGTGCCCTGATGCCGGACGGATTTGAAGAGCGGGAACTCGTTGAGCGGGCGAAAGAAGACCCCGATGCGTTCGGGGCGCTTTACGACCGCTATTTCCCGCAAATTTATCGCTTTGCGTATTCCAGAGTTCGGGACCAATCGCTGGCAGAGGATGTGACGTCGGAGGTGTTTTTCAAAGCGCTGAGAAATATCAAGCGGTACACCTATTCAGGCCATCCGTTCTCCTCATGGCTTTACCAGATCACGCTCAACGCGGTCGCCGACCATTACCGCGGACAGCATGGCGAAGTCGAGCTGGAGGAGGGTGCCGATCTACCCAGCGGCGGGCCGTCCGTGGTGGATGAGGTGGTGCGACGGGATCGAAGCCGCCGTGTCTGGTCGGCGATCGACCAGCTGCCCCGGCAGCAGCGGGCGGCGATGGTGCTGAAGTTTGCCGAGGACCGAAAGATCGAGGAGATCGCCCTGATCCTGGGGAAGAGTTCCGGCGCGGTCAAGCTTCTGCTGCATCGCGGGGTCGAGCGCCTCCGACGTGAGTTGCCCCAACTCGAGGCGGAGTTGACGTGATGAACGACCCGGAGCTCGAAGAACTCTTCGCCGATCCGGCGCACCGGGAGATCGTCGACCTGCTCAAGACCACTCGGCCGGCTGCGCCGCCGCTCGATCCGCACTTCCGCAACTACCTGCGCGCCAGGTTGATGACCGAAGCCCAACGGACACTGCAACCGCGCGCGACCCGGCCATGGTGGCCTTTCACCCTCAAGCCGAAGGTGCTGGCGCCCATGATGGCCGCGGTGGCCGCCGGATTCCTGGTGGTGCTCGGGGTCGAGATCTATCTCCAGCGCCAGCCCTCTCCGGAGATGGTCTCCGTCAACCTGCCCAGCAACCGGACCAACGTCGCCACCGCCGAGCCGATCGTGATCGCGTTCAGCGGGCCGGTCGACAAAACCGCCGTCATGGAGACCGTGGTGATCGAGCCGGCCACCTCGGTGACCAAGCAGTGGGTCGGCCAGAAGCTGGTGATCGTCCCGAATCACCCGCTCGCGCCCAACACCACGTATACCGTGACGCTGAAGCCCTCCGCCAGCCCGCCGCCGCCGCCGCCCGGACCCAGCGTGAAGCCGGCGCCGACGGTCGCGCCGACACCGGTCGTGATGCGCTTCACCACCGTTCCGGCGCCGGTCGCGCCGGTCGTGCCCCCCTCCTTCACGAGCTCCAACGTCCACTATGGGCACGACAGCCGGCTGGCGGATTCGGGCACGGTCTTCAGCGCCAGCTGGACCCCGACGGGCCAGTTGCTGGTTACCCGCCCTGCCGGCCAGCCCGGGCCCGGTGCGGCGACCAGCCCCTCGGCGACGGCCAGCCCATCCGGCCCGGCGGCCCCGGCGGGCGCCACCGATGTCTGGCTGATGAGCACCTCGAGCTCCCCCGCCACGCCCATCCGGCTGGTGGTCCCGGGAGGGAGCTTCGCGGCGGCCGCGCCTTCGGGCGGCCTCGTCGCCGCCTGGCGGTTGGCCGCCACAAATCAGGCAACGCTCGGCATCTGGGATCTGCAGGGCAACCTGCAGTCGACGGTCGCTACCGTTGACGGCGTTCCCGACCGGCCCGCCGTCTGGCTCGACAGCGATCGCATCGCCTATGTCGACAATGGCACGCTGCGGATCGCCGGCCTCCACGGCGCGATCGACGCCCCGAAGCAGAAGGTCGACCACGGCAGCCTGGCGGCATCCCCCAGCGGGCAGCTGCTGGCCGTCGAATCGGTTGATCACTCGGTTGTCATCGATCTCACGTCCGCCACCGCCCCTCGGCGCCTGCCGGACCGTGCGACCGGTTTCGCCTGGTCAACGAAGGGCGACCTTGCCTTCCTGGCACAGCAGGCGACCGGAACCGAGCTGTGGGTCGCCATCGGCGGCACCAACGAGAAGCGCGTGACCAGCAGCCCAACCGGGCAGACCTGGTCGGACTTGAACTGGGCGCCCGACGGAGCCTCGCTGCTGCTGGCCAGCAAGTCGGTGGGTGCGGGCAGCTCGGCCTCGCGATTGATCCTCATCAACCCGGATGGCACCGCGCTGACGCCCTTCGCCTCGCAGCAGGAATATTCGAGCCCACGGTGGTCGTCTCATGGCGACTTCGTCCTTTTCACCCGTCAGGACGAGGCTGGTGGCAGGGCCTTCTGGATCGCCACCACCTCGCCATCGGATGTCGACGCCGCGGAGAAGCAGGCCCTCGCCGAAGTCGACAAGTTCATGCAAGCCCGCCTGCGTGGCGACAACGCGTCGGCGCAGGCTGAGCTCGACGCGGCGGGACTCGGCGCCTACCAGGGCGGCGCGTCTTCGCTGCTCAGCTCGCCCGGTACGCAGTTCGACCGGTATTACCCGGTGACCGTCCAGAAAACCGGCTCGAACCCCAACACCTTCCTGGTCGGGGTGCGCATCTTCGTGTCACGCTCCGGCGCGCAGCGGAGCTTCTTCGAAGAGCAGCTGACCATGGTGCTGCAAGGTCAACGCTACCTGGTCGACGCCGTCAAGTCGACGCCCACCATGCTCTTGAGCCATGGACCGACGGTCGTGTCGGTCGAAGTCGCCCCAACGTCGGAGGGCCAGCAAGGCGACCAGGGCCAGAGCGAACAGGTTCGGGTCCGATTCGACGCCGACGTCCGGGCGGACACCGTGACGAACGACACCATCAAGGTCACGGACTCCGCAGGCAAGCCGGTCATGGCGCGGATCGCCTTCGACCCCGACAACCACCTCGCAACCCTGACCCTCAAGTTGAAGCCGGGAAGCACCTACCAGCTGGCGGTGACGACCGGCGTCACCGACATCAACGGCGTCGCCTTAACGCAGGAGTACGACGCCCCGCTCGTGATCAGCCACTAGATTCGCCCACGATCACGCCGGCGGCAATGGCCGCCGCCACCTCGCCCCCGCCGTAGAGCGACTCAAAGGGTGACGGCTGCGCCTCGAACTCGCGGGTCTTTTCCAGGAGGCTTGGGTGGTCCTGAATGAAGCTGGTGGAGATCCGACCGTTGATGAAGTCAGGCTCCTCGAGCAGGGCACGATGGAAAGGGATGGTCGTCTTTGGCCCGGTCAGGACGAACTCCTGGAGGGCACGCCGGCCGCGACCGATCGCCGAGTCCCGGTCATCCGCCCAGACGATGAGCTTCAACAACAGCGAGTCGAAGTGCGGCGAAATCTCCTGGTGGGGCCTGATGCCGCTGTCGACCCGTACGCCCGGACCGGTGGACGGCGCATAACGCTGGACTCGGCGCGGCGTCGGCATGAAGTTGCGCAATGGGTCCTCGGCGTTGATCCGAAACTCGATCGCGTGCCCGCGTGGCTTCGGATAGCCGCCGGGTGCGAGCCGCTCGCCACGGGCGATGCGGATCTGCTGGCGCACCAGGTCAAGCCCGACGACCAACTCCGTCACCGGATGCTCCACCTGGAGCCGGGTGTTCATCTCGAGAAAAAAGAACTCCTCGCCCGACACGATGAACTCGACCGTTCCCGCGTTGCGGTAGTCCACCGCCGCCGCCGCTTTGACGGCAGCCTCGGCCATGGCATGCCGCCGCGACTCGCTGAGCCCGACCGCCGGCGTCTCCTCGAGCAGCTTCTGATGCCGCCGCTGGATCGAGCACTCGCGCTCGCCCAGCGCCAGCGTCGTGCCGTGATCATCGGCGAGGACCTGCATCTCGATATGGCGCGGATGCTGCAGATATCGCTCCAGGTAGACGTCGGGGCTGCCGAACGAGCTCTGGGCCGCCCGGCGGCAGGCTTCAAAGGCCGCGGGGAGGTCCTCGGCCTTTAATGCAACCCGCATGCCGATACCACCTCCGCCGGCAGCCGCCTTGACCATCACCGGGTAGCCGATCCGTTCCGCCTCGCGAATGGCGGCCCTATCGTCGGGGAGCGCGGCCGTTCCGGGAACCACGGGCACGCCGGCAGCGATCATTCGACGACGGGCCTCGACTTTGTCGCCCATCGCGCGCATGCTCGGCGCCGTCGGACCGATGAAGGTCAGGTTGCCCTTTGCGCAGGCCTCGGCGAAGGCGGGGTTTTCAGACAGAAAGCCATAGCCGGGATGGACGGCATCGGCGCCGTGCTCCCGCGCGACCCGCACCAGCTGCTCGATATCGAGATAGGCCTGCCGCGGCGACTCGCTTCCCAAGAGGACGCGCTCATCGGCGAAGTAGGTGTGAGGGGCCCGGGCATCCGGCTCGGCGTAGACCGCAACGGTCGGGATCCCCATTTCGCGACAGGTCCGCATCACCCGAAGGGCGATCTCTCCGCGATTCGCGACCAGGACTTTCGTGACGCTAGCCAATCGTCATCAACACTTCGTTGGGCGCGACGATGGTGCCCTCCCTGGCGAAGACTTCACGCACGGTGCCACCGACGGTCGCGACGATGTCGTTCTGCATCTTCATCGCCTCCAGGACGACGACCACGTCACCCAGGCGGACGCGGTCTCCCGGCGCGACCTTGACCTTGACCACCATGCCCTGCATCGGCGCCTGGATGGCGCCGTCGCCTCCGGCACGTTGAGCGGCGGTCGGACCCGCGGCGGCAGCGGGAGTCGCCGCCGGGGCGGCCTGCCCGGCGCCGTCACCGATGATCCGAACGCGGTAGGGCTCTCCGTCGACTTCAACCGTGAACTCGCGGGCGGCTTGCTCGGGCGATGAGGGGGGCGCCGTCGCGACCGCGGCCGGCTGCGCCGCGGGTTGCGGTTCGGGCGCCGGGCTGGGCGCCACCGCTGGCGCGGGTTCGGCCCGGTGCCCGGCCGGCCGGAGAATGTTCGGCGCGTCTTCCGGAAACAGAATGTAGGTCAACACCTGATCCACCCCGGTCGGCGTCAAGCCTTGCTTGCGCATCTCCCGCCGCGCCCGATCGATACCCGGCTGTAGCAGGTCGGCGGGCCGAAGGGTGATCGCCTCCGACGGGCCAAGCGCGCGTTTGCGGACCTCGGGGTCGATGGGCCCAGGCGGCTCGCCGTAGAGCCCCTTGACGTAGTCCCGGAATGCCTGGTCGATGTGCTGGTAGCGCTTGTCGCTGAGCGTGTTGGCCAGCGCCTGGTTCGCCGCGATCCGATTGATGGGCGCCGCCATCGGCGGGTATCCCATCTCCTGGCGGACCAGCAGCAACTCCTCCAGCAGCCGGTCGTAGCGATCGATCGCCTTGCGCTCACGGAGGTTGCGGATCAGCACTGCCAGCACCGGAGCGGGCAATTGATGTTGCAGGACGAACACATCGTTCCGAAAAGCGATCGGATCCTGGAACTCCAGGTATTCATCGTGGATCTCATCGAAGTAGCGGCTCGCCTGGCCGATCAGATTGAGGTCGAGCCCGGTGTCGTGCGGTCCGTCGCGGAGACTCGCCACCATGGTCTCGGTCGCGGGCTGCGAGGCGCCCCAGGCCAGCGCTGAGAGGGCGGTATCGATGCCGCTCGCTCCAGCCTCGATCGCCGCGTAGTACGAAATCGGCGCGAGCGCCGTCGTGGAGTGCGAATGGACGCTGACGGGCAGCTTGGTGGCGCTCGCGATCGCGCTGAC
>DATBYO010000073.1:0-3961 GCA_036513655.1 Candidatus Dormiibacterota bacterium
TCATCGCATGCGCCGCTCCGGCCGAGTCGGTGCCGTTGGCGAGACCGGCAAGCATCGCGGCCATGCTCATGTGGTAGCGCGCCTCGAGGTTGTGCCCTTGCGCGTAGGCGACCCGCAGCCAGCGGCCGCAATACTCCATCGCGTGTAGGGCCACGGCATCGGTGAATGGCTGGTGATAGGCCATGGTGTAGCACTCGATCGCGTGGGTCAGTGCGTCCATACCCGTCCCCGCCGTCACCCCGGAGGGCAGGTTGACGCTGAGCTGGGGATCGATGAGCGCCACCCAGGAGGCGATATTCGGCGTGCCGCCGACGTTGAACTTGATTTTCCGATCCGGATCCGTGATCACCGCCCAGAGCGTGACCTCGCTTCCGGTTCCGGCGGTTGTCGGGACCGCGACCAGCGGCGGAATGCGCGAGTGGATCGGATCCTTGCCCCACTCGTACTGGACGATGCTGCCGCCGTGCACGGCCACGACCCCGATGCCTTTCGCCGAGTCGATGGAGCTGCCGCCGCCGATGGCGACCAGGCCGTCGCAGCGCTCCTTCTTGTAGTAGGCCGCGCCGGCGTCCACGAGGCTGATGCCGGGATTGGCACGGACCTGGTCGTAGGTGACCGGATCCAGTCCCGCGGCGCGTAGCGGCTTGAGCGCCTCGTCCAGCAGGCCGGCTTTTACGATCCCCTGGTCGGTGACGACGAGCGGCCGCTTGACGTTGATCGCCGCCGTTTCCTGCCCCAAAGCGGAAAGCGCGCCAATAGCGTGCACCATCCGCGTCGGCGACTGATACGCCTTCAAAACACTGTCAAGTACGGCCAACGAGTCTCATCCTCCTTCCACGGTTGAGCGGCGACCTTTGGTGTACGCCGAAAGTCTCTTCTGCAATACGAACTCTGTCAAGGGCCCTCGCGTTGCGCCTGCCGCAACCAGCCTTGCAAGCGATCCGAATCCATGACGGCGAGCGCTCGGTTCCATCGTGTCGCGTAGTAGTCGGCGAAATCGAAGTCCAGCGTGGAGATTTTGGCCTGGATCGCTCCCCAGAGCGTCCACCCGACATCGGACATGAGGGCGAACAAGTTCATCCGGGCGAGTTGCTGGGAATCGAGCCGGCCGAAGTACGCCTCGCAGAGGACGGCGCGCAGCTCATCATCCAAGCTCGCCTCTTGCGCGGTGTTGCCCAGGTCGAACCAGGGATCGTTGTTTCCACTCAGCTCGTAATCGACAATCCGCAAAGAACGCCCGTCGTCGATGAAGTTTTCGCAGAGGAGGTCGTTGTGACACGAGACGCTGGGGACTGACCCGACGCGGACTGCGCGCTCGACTTCTCTCACGAGCGGCAACCGCTGCCGATAATCTGCAGGAATCCTTACCTCGTGCTCCTCGACGATCCGCAGGTACTCCTCGATCAGCCGGAACATGTCGAAGTCCTTCAAGAAGCGAGGTGCGGCGTGCAGGCGCTTGAACGACTCTGCCATCCGCCTCGCCATCCGCGCCGATTGCAGGGTCGCCGCCGACATCGTGGGTCCGTCGATGAACTCAAGCACCATCAGGTTCAGCTGCGGGACGTGCTCCAAGACCCTGGGCCCTATGCCGGTGCTGGCCGCGGCCCGGGCGTTAAAGACCTCATTTTCCCGGTCGATCGAGAGGAGCTCCGTCGACGTTCCGGGGAGACGCATCACGTACCGTTCGCCGCCGGCCTCCACCAGGTAGTTCTCGTTGGTCAACCCGCCAGACAGCGAAGAGATCGTAACGTCCTTGCCTCGCCAGAGCGAAATCTGACCGACTGCGTCGTCAGCTCGCGACATGCTTTGCGTCATGCGCAACCAGTTGCTCACGTTTCAGCACGGCGTCGGTGCTCACCTCAGCCGGCACCCGCTGCCCGAAGACCTCCACCTCGACGCGCGCTCCCGGTCCCAGTCCGACCGGCAGGTAGCTGTACGCGACGTTGCGCCGGACAGTGAATCCATAACTGCAGCTGCGTAGGCGGCCGACAATCGACCCCTCGGCATAGACCGCTTCCCCGCCGTAGACGGTGACGTACTCGTGCTCGCCGACCAGCAGCGTTCGCAAACGGCGTGTGATGCCCGCCGCCTTCGCTGCGACGAGCGCGTCTCGCCCATTGAAATTGCCCTTGTCGAGACGCACGCAGAACCCGAGCCCGGCCTCCAGCGGATTGTCCAGGAGCGTGAGATCGGTACCGTAATAGCGATAGCCCTTCTCCATCCGGAGCGAGTCCAGCGCTCGGTACCCACCCGGCCGGATGCCAACGTTTCGCCCGGCGGCTATCAATCGGTCCCACGCCTGGACTGCGATGCCCGGCGCGAGATAAAACTCCCAGCCCAGCTCGCCGACGTAGGTCACGCGCTGGGCGAAGACGTCGAACCCCGCGATGCGGATCACCCGCGCCTGCATGAAGGGGAAACCTTCCTCAGAGACGTCGTCATCGGTGAGGCCCTCCAACACGTGACGGGACCGTGGTCCCCACATCCCGACGACGCACAGCTCCTCTGTCGTCTCGCGCACGACGACGGGCCCATCGTCTTCGCGTTGCTCGAGCCGCAGCCATCCGAGGTCACTGTTCACATATCCGGCACCGGTGACCAACCTGAACCGATGCGGGCCGAGCCGTGTGATGGTGACGTCCCCCGCGATCCCTCCGCGGCGGTCGAGGAGCTGGGTGTAGACGACACTGCCCACCGGTCTGTCGATCAGGTTGCCCGCGACACGTTCGAGCAGCGCCAGAGCTCCTGGACCGTCCAGCTCGATCTTTCCAAATGACGTCATGTCGATGATCCCCACTCGTTCGCGGAACGCGCGATGCTCCTCGGCCTGCCGCTCGAACCATGGCGGCCGGGTCCAGCCGAAGCGGCGCTGGTCTGCGCCCGCCCGTCGCCAGGAGCTGCCCGGCTCAAAGTGCTCGGGTCGCTCCCAGCCGTGCTTTGCCCCGAACACCGCGCCGAGGTCTTGCATCCGATGGTGCAGGGCGCTCGTCCGGCGCGGACGGCCCCACTCGTCGGCGTCGTACGGATAGCGGAGGAAGTAGTAATAGCGGTACGTCTCTTTGGCCAGCTCGGCCACGTAGCGATGGTCGCGATGGACCGGGCCGAATCGCCAGGGCCGGTAGGCATAGAGGTCCAGCTCGCTCTCCCCGGCCGTGATCAGTTCCGTGAGCGATTTCCCGATTCCGCCGGCTCCGCCGAACCCGTTCAGCGACAGCCCGGCCGCCATGTATAGCCCACGGACGCCTGGGACCGGGCCCAGCAGGGGATTGGCGTCGGGGGTCATCGCGTCCGGGTGGCAGACCAGTTTGATGATCCCCGCGTCACTGATGAAGGGAAACCGCCGCGCCGCGCCCTTGAGGAGTGGCTCGAAGCGAGGCTGATCCGGCGTAACCGAGGTGCCGGCGTGCTCCCACGGAACGCCGTCGATCCATCGCGCGTTGGGGTTCAGCTCGTAGCCGCCGAGCACCACACCGCCCGCCTCGGCCTTCCCGTAGATGAGGTTGTCCGGGTCACGAAAGCACGGCATGGATTGCGGGAGCTCGGCGCCCTCGACCGCCTGCAATGCGGCGTGCTGATGATCGACTGGCGTCGAGACGACAAACGCACCGGCCATGGCAGCCACCTGAGGGGCCCAGATGCCACACGCGACCACCACCACCTCAGCCTCGATCCGCCCAGTCTCGGTTTGCACCGCCTGCACCGCTCCCCGCGAGGACAGCTCCAGTCCGGTCACCCGGGTGTCTGTCAGCACCGTGGCCCCGAGCTCCCGCGCGGCCTTTGCCAGCGCGAAGGTGGCCGTGTGGGGATCGAGCGCCCCGTCCCCGGGCATCCAGACCGCACCATAGAGCGACTCCGTGCTGATGGCGGGCATCAACTGCGCGGCCTGCTCGGCCGACACCACCTCGACGTCGAGTCCGATCGCTCGGGCACGACTCACACCCCGCTGCTGCTCCATCAGTTG
>DATBYO010000074.1:0-9240 GCA_036513655.1 Candidatus Dormiibacterota bacterium
GACCGGGCCCTGCACACGTCGCCCTGGTTCCTCCTGGTGGGGTTGCTGCTCGGGATTCTGGGGGGCGGTTACAGTGTCGTGCGGAGGCTCATGAAGGAGATAGGTCGGAGTGGGTGAGCTGCGGCGGTTCGAGCTGACGACCTCCGTGGTTTTGCTCGCCTTCCTCTGCGTGGTCGGCGCCGCGATGGTGGCCATCGGTCATCCTCGCGCGATCGCCGGACTGGTGGCGGGTGGGCTGCTCGGTCTCGCCAACATGGTCTGGATGGTTGGAACCGCCCGGCGGTTCCTCGGGCACGCCCCGACCGCGCGAATGCTGCAACTGGCCGCCGCGATCCGGTTCCTCACGATTGCCGTCCTGCTGGGCGTCGTGCTCATCGTGAGCCGCGTCGATCCGGTGGGCGCGGCGATCGGTTATTTCTGTTTCCCGATCGCCGGCGCGGTCGCGGGTTGGCGGATGATGCGGACCCGACCGGGCGTGCCCGTATGAGGTTCCTGGTGCTGCTTCAGGCCGACGTCACCCACCCCACCGTCAACATCGGCGGGATCGACTTCAATGCCGACACCATCCGTAATACGCTGATCGTGTGCGCGCTCCTGCTCGTCGGCGCGTTCATCCTGCGCAGCCAACTGCGGGTCGGGAAACCGACGCAGCTTCAGAACATCGTCGAGCTGATCGTCGAGTACATCGGAGGCTTGACCGAGGAGTCACTGCAGGGCCGAAATCTCAACCTCGGGCCGCTTGCCATCACGCTCTTCGTCTTTCTGCTGGTCTCCAACTACCTGGGACTCATCCCGGGTTTCAAGTCGCCGACCAATGACTGGAATACGACGCTGGCGCTGGCCCTCCTCACGTTCGTGCTGTTTACGTTCTTCAGCATTCGTCGCCGCGGCTTCGGCGGCTACCTCAAACATCTCTTTGTCGTCCCGCCCTACTTTCCGCTGAGCGTCATCGACGAGCTCGCCAAGCCGATCACCCTGTCCTTCCGGTTGTACTTCAACATCTTCGTAGGGGAGCTGCTGCTGTCACTGATCATCACGCTGATTCCGACCTGGATCTCCTGGTTACCGGGCGCGGCGTGGACGCTCTTCAGCCTTTTTATCGGAACGGTCCAGGCCTTTATCTTCACCGTCTTGACGGTGTCGTATGTCGCGATCGCCACTGAAGTTGAAACCGCACACGCATGAAACACCACTAAGGAGGGTTTGTTTTGGAACGCGCAATCGTTTTAGGTGCCACTGTCATCGCCTTCGGTTTTTTGCTGGGGCTGAGCGCGCTGGGCGCGGGAATCGGTGATGGCTTGGTGTCGAGCCGCACCGTCGAGGGGACGGCGCGCCAGCCTGAGCTGCAGGGCCGCCTCTTCTTCTTGATGATTATCGGGATCGGGTTCATCGAGGCGCTGCCGATCATCGGCCTAGGGCTGGGTCTGTTCCTGATCTTTGCCAACCCGCTGCTGAGCCAGATCACCGGAAAATGACCCGTCTCGACGCCGGACTGCTCACGCTCAACGGGACGTTGATCGCCCAGCTGCTGATCTTCCTGGTCATGTTGGGCGTGCTCTACCGCTTCGCCTGGGGGCCACTCTTGAAGATCCTGAACGAACGCCGGGAGCGGATCCAGCAGGGCGTCGAGGCGACCGAACGCGCCAAGCGCGAGCTTGAGGAGGCGGAACGAGAACGTCAGGTGAAGCTCGAGGAGGCTCGGCGCGAGGCGCAGGCGATGCTCGACCGGATCGCGAAGCAAGGCGAGGACCTGCGTAAAGAGCTGGAAGCCAAGGCGCGTGAGCAGGCTGAGGGCTTGATCGCGAAAGCCCGGGCCGAGATCCAGCAGGAGCGGGCAAAGGCGGTGGAAGATCTGCGGGAGCAGGTGGCAGACCTGGCGGTGATGGCCGCCGAGCGGATTATCGGCGAGAGCCTTGACGCGAAGAAGCACCGCGAGCTGATCGAACGCACCATCGAGGAGGCGGAGATCCGTGCCTGAAAGCAGCAACGTGGCGCGCCGCTACGCTGCGGGCATCTTTCAGCTGGCCCAGGAGGAGAACACGATCGACGCCTGGCGGGCGGAGCTGGCCAAGCTCGACGAGCTGCTCCAGGAGGACGTCCTCGTCGCCGCCTTCAAGAATCCTGCAGTGGGGGTCAGACGCCGGATGGAACTGGCCCAGCTGCTCAAGCCCGAGCTCCGCCCCGAAACAGAGAACCTGCTTCGTTTGCTGGTCGAGCACTACCGGACCGCCGAGATCCATCGCATCCGACAAGAGTTCGAACGGCTGGCCGACGAGGCGTCCGGTATCGTCCACGCCACGGTGACGACGGCGATTGAGCTGGACAAGGAGGACCGCCAGCGTTTCGAGCAGGCCCTGGCGAAGAAATTAGGTCGAAAGGTCACGGTGACGTTCGGCACCGATCCGGGCATGATCGGTGGCGCGTCGATCCAGATCGGGGATCACCTGGTGGACGGCACCGTGCGCACGCAACTCGCGCGTTTGCGGCAGGAATTATTGAGCTAAAGGGTAAGGGACAGCATTGGGCATCAAGTCAGACGAGATCAGTAATCTGATCAAACAGCGCATCAAGGATTTCGACGTACCCGTCCTTTCGGCGGACGTTGGCATCGTGACCGAGATCGGTGACGGCATCGCGCAGATCTATGGCCTGAGGAACGCCCAGTCGCTCGAACTGCTCGAGTTCAAGGGTGGGGTCAAAGGCATGGCGCTCAACCTGGAAGAAGATTCGGTCGGCGCCGTCGTCCTCGGGCCCTACGAGGAGATCCGCGAGGGCGATGAGGTTCGCACCACGGGCGGCGTCGTGCAGGTGCCGGTTGGCGAGGCGCTCATTGGCCGCGTCGTCAACGCGCTCGGCGAGCCGATCGACGGAAAAGGACCCATCCAAACGAAAGAGGCGGCCCCCGTCGAGAAGGTCGCTCCAGGTGTCATCACGCGGCAACCCGTCGATACTCCGTTGCAGACCGGGATCAAGTCGGTCGATGCCATGACCCCCATCGGCCGGGGACAGCGAGAGCTGATCATCGGTGACCGGCAGACCGGCAAGACCGCGATTGCGCTCGACACCATCATCAACCAGAAAGGGCTAGACGTCATCTGCATCTACGTGGCGATCGGGCAGCGCGCCGCCACGGTGGCCCAGGTGGCCGCAGAGCTCGAGGAGCGTGGCGCGCTCGAGTACACGATCATCGTCTCCGCGACCGCCAGTGAGCCGGCGCCGCTCTGGTACATCGCCCCCTACGCCGCCACCTCGATGGGCGAGTACTTCATGAACAAGGGCAAGGACGTGCTCGTGGTCTACGACGATCTCTCGAAGCACGCCTGGGCGTACCGGCAGATCTCGCTCTTGCTGCGCCGGCCACCCGGACGCGAGGCTTATCCAGGCGACGTCTTCTACCTGCACTCGCGCCTGCTGGAGCGCTCGGCGCGTATGAACAAGGAGAACGGCGGTGGTTCGCTCACGGCGCTGCCGATCATCGAGACGCTGGCGGGCGACATCTCCGCCTACATCCCCACCAACGTCATCTCGATCACCGACGGCCAGATCTACCTCTTGACCGACCTGTTTTACGCGGGCATCCGGCCCGCGATCTCGACCGGCCTCTCCGTTTCCCGTGTCGGTGGCGCCGCCCAGATAAAGGCGATGCGGCAGGTCGCCGGTCGGCTCCGGCTCGACCTCTCGCAGTATCGGGAGCTGGCGGCCTTCGCGCAGTTCGCCTCCGACCTGGACAAGCGGACCCGGGACCAGCTGGAGCGTGGCAAGCGGATGGAGGAGCTGCTCAAGCAAGACCAGTACCAGCCGATGCCGGTCGCCCAGCAGGTCATCGTCCTCTTCGCCGGCGGGAACGGCCTTCTGGACGACGTTCCGGTCGACAAAGTGCGGCAGTTCGAAAAAGAGTTACTCCGCTTCCTGAGCAGCTCGCATCCGGGAATCGAGCAGGCGATCGCCAAGGAGAAGGCACTCTCCCCGGATACTGAAAAGCTTCTACGCGGAGCGATCGACGAGTACAAGAAGTCGAGCCCGCTGGTTCAGAAAGCCGAAGAGAAGCCGGCGGCAAAGAGCGACGCGCCGCCCCCCGAAGGAAAAGGACCACTGCAGGCTGCCCGGCGGGCGACCGAACGCGAGACCAGGAAGGAACGCTAGCGCCAGGTGGCCACCCTCGCCGAAATCCGTCGCCGGATCGCCAGCGTGAAAAACACGCAGCAGATCACGCGCGCGATGCAGGCAGTCGCCGCCTCCAAGCTGCGCCGGGTGCAGGCAAGGGCCGAAGCGGCCCGACCATACGCGGACCGAATGGCCGACGTCCTCGTCGAGGTGGCCAGCCGCGTGACCACCTACAAGCATCCCTTCCTGACGGAAAGGCCCGTCAAAAAACGGTTGCTGATCCTGGTCTCGTCTGACCGCGGCCTGGCGGGCGGCCTGAACGTCAACGCCTTTCGGGTGGCGCTCGGCTACATCCGGCAGGGGGACGTCGTCCTCGACACCATCGGCCGAAAAGGGCGCGACTACTTCCGCAGGCTTGGGGTGCCGATCCTGGCCGAGGTGTCGGGGATCGGCGACCGGCCCCAGCTGAAGGACATCCTGCCGACGATCACCGTGGCCAGGGAAGAATATCTCGAGGGTAACGTCGACGAGGTGGCGTTGGTCTACACGCACTTCGCCTCGGTGAGCCGCCTCGAGCCGACGGTCGAGGTTCTGATTCCGGTGCGCGTTCCGGAGCGGAAGGAGGGACTGCGAATCGACTACCTGTACGAACCCGAGGCCGAGGAGGTCCTCTCGCAGTTGCTCCCGCGTTACGTCGAGGCCCAGGTCTACGCCGCTGTGCTCGACAACCTGGCCAGCTTCTACGCGGCCCAGATGGTGGCGATGCGCAACGCGACCGACAACGCCGGCGAGCTGATCGACGACCTAACCCTGCTGCGCAACAAGGTGCGGCAGGCGACGATCACGAAGGAGTTGAGTGAAATCGTGGGTGGCGCCGAGGCGCTCACCGCCGGCTAGGAGGCATCAATGGCAATCGCAGAGAAGGCCGAGAAAAAACAAGAGAAACCAAAGAAGGAACGGACGGGGCGCGTCGACCAGATCATCGGTCCGGTGGTCGACGTCGTCTTCGAGGGGCAGGACCTGCCGGAGATCTACCACGCGCTCGAGATCGATCGCGGCAAGCAGGGCCGCCTCGTGCTTGAGGTCCAGCAGCATCGAGGCAACGACGTGGTGCGAACCATCGCCATGGATTCCACTGACGGGTTGGTGCGCGGCACCGAGGTCAAAGATACGGGCGGTCCGATCACGGTGCCGGTGGGGAAGGGGACCCTCGGCCGGATGATGAACGTCATCGGCGATCCGATCGACGGCAAGGGCAAGATCGAATCGGACGTCCGCCTCCCGATCCACCGTCTCGCGCCGCCGGTCAGCGAGCAGGCGACCGACACCGAGGTGCTGGAAACCGGTATCAAGGTTATCGACCTGGTCACCACCTTCGCCAAGGGCAGCAAGATCGGATTGTTCGGCGGGGCCGGCGTCGGCAAGACGGTCATCGTCATGGAGCTGATCCGCAACATCGCTACCGAGCACCAGGGATTCTCGGTATTTGCCGGCGTCGGCGAGCGCACGCGCGAGGGTAACTCGCTCTGGCTCGAAATGAACGAGTCGGGCGTCATCGACAAGACGGCCCTGGTGTTCGGGCAGATGAACGAACCGCCGGGTGCACGCGCCCGGGTCGGGCTGACTGGTCTGACCCTGGCGGAATATTTCCGCGACGAGTTCGGCCAGGACGTGCTGCTCTTCATCGACAACGTCTTCCGCTACATGCTGGCGGGCAGCGAGGTCTCGGCCCTGCTCGGCCGTCTGCCCTCGGCGGTCGGCTACCAGCCAACACTGGCCACCGAGATGGGCGACCTGGAGGAACGGATCACCTCGACCAAGAAGGGGTCGATCACCTCGGTACAGGCGGTCTTCGTGCCGGCCGATGACTACACGGATCCGGCGATCGCGACGACGTTCGCCCACCTGGGTGCCACGGTGAGTCTCTCCCGCGCGATCGTCGAGCGCGGAATCTACCCGGCGGTGGACCCGCTCGACTCGTTCTCGCGATTCCTCACCCCCGAGATCGTCGGCGAGGAGCACTATCGCGTGGCGCGCGGCGTGCAGCAGGTGCTGCAGCGCAACAAGGAGCTGCAGGACATCATCGCCATCCTCGGGCCCGACGAGCTCTCCGAGGATGACAAGGTGCTGGTCGCACGAGCACGCAAGATCGAGCGCTTTCTCTCGCAGCCGTTCTTCGTGGCCGAGATCTTTACGAACCGGCCCGGCAAGTACGTTCCATTGAAAGAGACGATCCGCGGCTTCAGCGAGATCCTCGAGGGGAAGCACGACGACCTGCCGGAGCAGGCGTTCTATATGGTCGGCACCATCGACGAGGCGGTCGAGGCGGCGAAGGGCGAGGCTGCCACTCGCGAAGCGCCAAAAGAGGACAAGCCAAAAGCCGGCGCCACGGTCGAGACGGCGAAGGGCAAGGCTGCCACTCGCGACGAGGGGAAGCCAAAAGAGGAGAAGCCAAAGGCCGGCGCCGCGGTCGAGGCGGCGAAGGGCGAGGCTGCCACCCGCGAAGCGCCAAAAGAGGACAAGCCAAAAGCCGGCGCCGCGGATGATCAGCGGCCGAAGGGCGAGCAAAAAGAGAGCAAGGACGGCGAGGCCGGTCGCGACAAGCGGTCGAAGTAATCGTGGCCGACAGTAAGAAGCTGCATGTCGACATCGTCACGGTCGAAGGCCGGCGATTCAAGGGCGATGCCGACTTTGTCGTGGCACCGGGGGCGGAGGGGGAGCTGGGCATCCTGCCGCGGCACATTCCCCTGTTGACCCCCCTCAAGCCGGGGGTGGTCAAGGTGCGCAACGACAACGAGGAGCAGTTCTTCTTTGTCTCCGGCGGATTCCTCGAAGTGCGGCCCGACGAGGTCACCGTGTTGGCGGATGCTGCCGAACGGGCGGAGGACATCGACGAATCGCGGGCGGAAGAAGCCCGCCGCCGGGCGGCGGACCTGCTGCAGCAGAAGCTGTCGGACGTGGACCAGGCGGCCGCCTCGGTTGCCCTGGCGCGCGCCGAAGCGCGACTCCGATTGGCCGAATTGCGCCGACGCCGCCGGACGTAAGTACGCAGAGGCCAATTTGCCCCGATAGCAGGGCGTGGCTGATACCCTAGGAGGTCAGTGGCGCAGCTCCTGATCGAGGGGGGATCCCGGCTGGTCGGGCGCGTACCCATTAGCGGTTCCAAGAATGCCGTCCTCCCGATCCTGGCGGCCTGCCTGCTGACCGAGGAGGAATGCCGCCTCAAGAACGTGCCGCGGATCGAGGATGTCTCGACCATGGGCCGCCTACTGGAGGCCATGGGCGTTCAGATCCGCTGGCTGGATCCGCAGCAGCTCCAGGTCAACGCCGAGCGGCTCGTCCGCAGCGAGGTGCTGGCGGCGATGGCGAATCGGATGCGGGCCTCCTTCCTGCTGATGGGGCCGCTCCTCGCGCGTCGGGGCGAGGCGCGGGTGGCCAAGCCAGGCGGGGACGACATCGGGATGCGCCGGGTCGAGCAGCACCTCCTGGGCCTGCGCCTGATGGGCGCCAGCGTGGAGCTCGAGGGCGGCGAGTATGTTGCCCGCGCGGACCGCTTGAAAGGCGCCACCATCCACCTCGACATGCCCACGGTCACCGGGACGGAGAACTTGATGATGGCGGCCGCCACGGCGGACGGCATCACGACGATCCACAATGCGGCCCGTGAGCCGCATGTCGTCGACCTGGCGATGTTCCTCAGCAAGATGGGGGCGAGGATCCACGGGATCGGGACCGACGTGCTCCAGATCGAAGGCGTGCCCGAGTTGAGCGGTGCCACCCATCGCGTGATCCCCGACAACATCGAGGCGGGGACCTACGCCTTCGCGATCGCGGCCAGCGGCGGCGAGGCCGTGCTCGAGGACGTCGAGACCGCGGACCTACGCGCGATGATCCTCAAGCTGCGGGCGGCAGGGGTCGAGGTGGAGGATCAGACGCACAGCCTCTGGGTGCGGAGCACCGACCACCTCCAGCCGGTCGACGTGACCACCTGGCCCCACCCCGGATTCCCAACCGACCTGCAGGCGCCCTTTGTCAGCTTGATGACGCAGGCGAACGGGCACTGCGTGGTCTCCGAAGCGGTCTTTGAAAACCGCTTCCAGCATGTGCCCGAGCTTCGCAAACTTGGTGCGGACATCTACGTCGAAGGCCGCAGCGCAATGGTGTCGGGTCCCAGCACGCTACACGGAGGCTCGGTCAGGGTGCCCGACATCCGATCCGGAGCCGCGCTCGTCGTCGCCGCCCTCTGCGCCAAAGGCACGACGCTGCTGGACAACATCTATCACCTGGACCGTGGCTATCAGGACATCGTGCCCAAGCTCGAGGGCCTGGGGGCCCACATCACACGCGTCGACGGGGAGCAGGGCGATGCCCGTCCCGATCTCTCCCGGGTCGTTGGGGATTGAGGGGTCGTGCTCTCAAAGAAAATTGGCATTGACCTGGGCACCTCAACCGTCCTGGTCTACGTCAAGGGTGAGGGTGTGGTCGTGAACGAGCCGGCAGTGATGGCGACCGATGAAAAGGGCGCTCGCGTGCTGGCGGTGGGCCGCGCCGCCTCCGAGCTGGTCGGGCGCGGCGGCAAAACCCGCGCCGTTCGGTCGGTCCGCGACGGCAATGGCATCGATTACGACGTGGCGGGGGCGATGCTACAACACTTGATCGGCCGGATCGTGGGCCGCCAGCGGATCTTTCGGCCGGACGTGATGCTGTCGGTGGAACCGATGGTGACCGGCGTGGAGCGCCGCGCGGTGCTGGAAGCCACCATTCAGGCGGGCGCCAAGACCGCCTACCTGATCGACAAACCGATGGCCGCAGCCATCGGCGCCCGGGTCTCGGTGGCGACCACCGATGGGATCGCGATCGTCAATATCGGCGCCGGCTCCACCGAAGTGGCCGCAATCGCGCTGGGGGAAATGCTGGCCATGGAATCGGTCCGCATCGGCGGCGACGCGCTCGACCGGGCGATCGAAACGGCGATCGTGACGAAACACGGCTTGCGACCGATGCCCGGCGAAGCCGAGCGCCTGAAAATGGCGTTTGGTTCGGCGGGCCCGGACGCCGAAGCCGACCTCGAGGTGAGTGTCGCCGATGACGGCGGCCGGCGCGTCGCGCTGCGCGTGCCGGCCGCTGAGGTGCAGG
>DATBYO010000075.1:0-9934 GCA_036513655.1 Candidatus Dormiibacterota bacterium
CAGCCGGCAGCCAGCCGAGCCGCTCAGCGAACGCGAGCAGCAGGTGGCGGATCTGCTGACGTTGGGATTTACCAACGCCGGTATCGCGCAACATTTGACCCTGAGCTCGAACACCGTCGCGTCCCATGTGGGGCGGATTCTCGCCAAGCTCGGATTTCGCTCTCGGACCCAGATCGCGACCTGGGTCATCGAGGCCCGTCTCGCCGCAGCGCCCGCGGCGCCGGCCGAGATTCATCAGAACTAAGGATTACAGCGACCTACATGGGCCGCATGCTTTGCCCACCCCCGGAGGTGGGCCCAGTCATAGCACTGCCTGTAACCGAACCGTGGATCACCCGCACGCAAGACGGTGAAGAACCCGTAGAGGCCGTCTACATCGGCGTGGACGAAGCGCTCGCCGACCTGTACAAGCTCAAACTCGAGATGGACGGCTACCGGGTTACGCTGGCGCAGACCGGTACCGAGGGGTTAGCCTACGCGCGGCAGCGGGTCCCCGACATCGTCTTTCTTGAGCTGGCGCCAGCCGACCCGTCGTCGCTGCAGACGCATCGCATGCTGCGCCGCGACCGTGACCTGAGAGAGATTCCCGTCGTCTTGCTGTGGCGCGGCGACGCCGACGCGCCAAGCATCCAGAGTCTTGGCCTCGGTGCAAAGGATTTCCTCGTCAGGGCGAATGGCTCCCACTCGGAACAGTCCTGGTCTGACCAATCGGTCAGCCGGCTTCCCTTCCGTTACGCCCAGTAAGCCAACCTCGGGGGCGTCACACACCTGCGAGCTTCCCCTCCGGGGCCACTCTATGCAACATTGAAGTTGCAAAGGTCCGTTCGCGCCTCGTAAAGGGAGGGAACAATGAAGCGCCTGTACGTTTCCGCAGCGCTCGCGTTCGCAATCGCACTGGCCGCCGTCGCTCTGGCGATGGCCATCCCGGTATCGGCAACCGCGTTCACCGTGAGCCCGTGGGCCTATGCCTGCGGCGAGACCCACTTTGGCAATCCGGCGGCTAACCAGGACACGCCCAGCGAAGGGGCGTGCCCACCTAATGACTTCGGCGGACCATCCACCGCCAGTTATGCGGCCGGAGTCTTGACCATGACCAAGGGCGGCCACCTTAGCGACGATCTTGCAGCGGGGGCCACGATCGGCGGGTTAACCACACTGACGGCCGCCAGTGCCGACCTGGTCGAGGGTAGCTACTGTGGGGCCGGGGCACCACGACTAAACGTCGTGACCACCGACGGCGAAACCCACTTCTTTGGATGCGCGGCCAACAACAAGAGCGGCCACATCAGCTTCGATTTGAGCGCGGCTGGCGACGGCGCCGGCAAGGGCGGCGTCATCGACAAGAACGTAAAGTCCATCGACTTCGTCCAGGACGAAGTTGGGACGGCGATCTTGAAGAACCTCGCGTTTGAGGGGAACGCCGAAGCTACTCCGACGCCCACGCCCACAGCAACGCCGACTGCCACACCAACCGCGACACCGACTGCTACGCCCACAGCGACCCCGACGGCGACGCCAACAGCAACCGCTGCGCCGACCGCAACCCCCACAGCCGTTCCGCAACTGCCGACGACAGGCGGCGGCCCGCCCTCCGGACAGCCCCTGCGGACGGCGTTACTCGTGTTAGGTGCGCTGGCCACCGTGGCTGGAGTCTCGATCATCGCCGTTCGTCGCCGCCTTACGAGCTAAGCGCAACAAAACGGGGAGGGTTCGAACCCTCCCCGTTTCTTAGCCTTGCCGGCGATCGCGGACGGGCAGGCCGTTCGAGCTCTCGGCGTCAGCCCGTCGACCACTGACCGCACCAGCCGTGGCGTTCTTGGGAAAGAGCCGGCCGAGCTCCGGCGCCGCCAGCCCCTGCTGGTAGATCTTGTCCATGATCTGCGGGCGGATGCCCGTCGGCATCAGGCGGGTCCGGCCCTGGGCCACGCCACCCATCGCTTCGGAGACGAACACCTCTTGCAACGTGATCGTCGGATCGTCGAAGCCAGTCAGCTCGGCGATACTCAGCACTTTGCGCCGCCCGTCGGCCAGGCGGCCGACATGTACCACCAGGTTGATCGCGCCGCGGATCTGCTGCCTGATGGCACGCACGGGAAGATCCAACCCCGCCATCAACACCAGGGTCTCGAGGCGGGAGAGCGCATCCCTCGGGCTATTGGCATGGATGGTGCTCATGGCCCCGTCGTGTCCGGTGTTCAACGCCTGCAACATGTCCAGCGCCTCGCCGCCGCGAACTTCGCCGACCAGGAGACGGTCCGGGCGCATTCGGACGGCATGTCGGACCAGCTGGCGAAGGGTCAACACCTTCTCGCCCACCGGAATGCACTCCAGGCGGCACACGTGCCCCTGCGGAAGTCTCAGTTCGGCGGCCTCTTCGATGGTGACGATGCGCTCGTCATCCGGGATACTTGTCGCTAACGCATTGAGCAGGGTGGTCTTGCCGCTGCTCGAGCCGCCGGAGATCAGCAGGTTGGCGCGAGCCAGAATGGCGACGCGGAGAAAGGCGGCCGCCTCCAGCGACAGGCTGCCGAATCGGATCAGGTCGTCGATCCCGTACGGGGTTGCCGAGAACTTCCGGATCGTCACCATTGGGCCATCGACCGCGACCGGTGGCAGGACGACGGTCAGTCGGGAGCCATCCGGCAATCGCGCTTCCAGCACGGGATCGCTGAGGTCGATGCGCCGACCCACGCCCGCCACCAGGGTGCTGATCGCACCGAGCAGCTGATTCTCGTCGGCGAATCGCCGGTCCGTGAGCAGGACCCGGCCTTCGCGCTCGACGTAGATGGCGTCGGGGCCGTTGATCATGATCTCGGTCAACGTGCTATCCCGCAGCAGCGAGCTGATGGGTTCGATTTCCCTCCCCCCAATTGGGGGACGGTCAAGAATCTCCATCCCCCCTTGTGGGGGAGGGTCGGGGTGGGGGGTAACCGTGATCATGCGCACAGTGTTACGTCTAGCGCAATCTTTGCCCATAGGCCGAATGGCCGGGCTTTGGAGGGCCGTTCAGCCGCTCGACTGGCCGCTGCAAGAAAGGTCGCGACGCGCCCGTCGAAGATATGGGATGGAAGGAGCCAGCAAGAAGCAGGAACCAGGCCTCTCCACTGCACCGATTGCCCCGAACCAGCGGGAGTTCCTGGTCGAAGTCTACGGCCCCTTGTTCGGCGCCATCGGGCGGCTGGCCCTCCCGGCGCCGGTTCGACTCAGTGACTTTGTCAACGAGCGAGAGGGCTTCCTGCGCCTGACGGACGTCGAGTTCATGGCCGACGGCGAGACGTCACCGGAAATGAGCGCGATGAAGGAGTACCTGATCAACAAGACGGGAATCGAGTTGATCTGCCAGCCGGCCGACGCGGCGGTCGAACGCCGCGCGGACGTCGATGACGCCTACGGCAAGTCCCTCTGGCAGGCGTTGACCAGGATGGCCTTCGACACGATGTCAGACCTCCGAGTGCCGAAGGAGCGTCACTACGTGCAGATCCATACGCATCGCTTCACCGTCAGCGCCTACCTTCACCTGGCCCATGGTGCCGCGCTGGAGGCGGTGCTCTCGCACCTTCCCTTGAAGTTCATTCCGGTTACGAATGCGTCCGCTCGGTTCATCGGCCGCACCGGCGAAGACGCGGTCATCGACCGCAAGCTGATGTTGGTGAATCGCGACTACATCCTGCTGGTCGCATCCGGCGCCGCCGCCAGCGAGTAACCGGTCCCTACCGGACGACGACAAGTTCGACGGCGATGTCCGAGCTCCAGTAGGCGGCTTGCGGCACGGCCTGGCCACCGTCGAAGGGATGGAATCCCCCACGCGCTTCCATCGTCCAGCCGAAGGGCGTGACCGTCGAGCTGGTCGGGTTCAACCGAATCGATTGGGCGATCTTCTTGCCCGGCCAGTATCCTCCGGACCCGACCGGGCCGCCGGCGACAAACCCGAACGTGTGCACGCCGCCGAAACCATCGAGGGTAAAGCCGGCGGCCGTGGACGGCGTGCTGTTCGAGAACAGGTCGAAGTCCTGCGCGATGTTCCACCGCGGCCAGTAGGCGGCGTCGGTGATGGCGCGCGGCGCCGCGTTGCTGCCGACCGCGAACGGATGCAGGCCGCCACATCCGTCGAGGACATAACCACCGCTACCGTCGGGTAGCAACTTCACCCGCTTCGCGATGTCGAAGAGTGGCCAGTAGGCGGCACCCATCGCGGCGGGGGCGCCGCCGAAGGGATGCAGTCCGCCGAATCCATCGAGCACGTAGCCGCTCGCGGTCTTCGAGGTCGATCCCGGAAGCAGCACCACGTCGCGCGCGATGTCTGAACCGAAGTAGGCGGCGTCAGCCGCTACCGGAGCCGACCCAAACGGATGAAGCCCGCCGTAACCGTCGAGTGTGTAGCCGCCGCTTGCATCCGACAGCAGCGCCGCGGCGCGGGCAATTCGCCAGCCGGGCCAGTAGGCTCCGCCTGTCATCGCCGGCGACAACGCGCTCGCCGGATGGAGCCCGCCGAAGCCATCGAGCGTGTACATCGCCTTGAAGGGGTACGCGTACCCGGTCAGCGGCACCCGCTGCGGACTGTCGGCGGCATTGTCAAGGATCACCAATGCACCTTGCCGCACGCCGTACTCGCCGGGAAAGAAGCCGACATTGATCAGGCACGACTCGCTCGGCGCCAGCGTGCGCGGGAATGGATAGCAGTTGTTGGATTGGGTGAAGTCCGAGTTGTCGGGCGGGTTCTCGACCGTGATGTTCGAGATCACGAGCGGCGCATCGCCCGAGTTCGTGATCGTGACCGCCTGCGGAGGGTAGGGTCCTTCCGGATTCTGGCTGCCGAACGTAACCGATGACGGCGCCAGGCCGGCGACCGGCGCCGCCGCGCTGGCACTCGTCGGAATACCGGCTGCCAGGAGCACGGCAAGGGCGGCGATCGCATTGACCGCTTTCATGAGGCGGCATCTTAGCCTAGGAAGGGCCGGAATGGGGGAGATTTCGCTGTTAGTGAACGTGACAGCACAATTTCCGTACCTTTAGTTCCCTCCCCCCTCTGGGGGAGGGCAGGGTGGGGGCCTCACAAACCGGTCCTGAACCTGCGTATATAAGGTCGAGGCCATGACACCGGCCGCCGAGCTGGAATTAGTCGGCCAGGCCCGGATCGGAGACGAAGCGGCTTTCGAGGCGCTGCTTCGTGTCTTGCTCCCGGTCGGCTATCGGCTGGCGTGCGGGATGTTGCAGGACCGGCAGCTGGCCGAAGACGCGGTCCAGGAGGCAGCGGTGAACGCGTGGCGGAAACTCGACCAGCTGAAGACGGACGCCCGGATCCAGCCCTGGTTTCTGGGCATCGTGGCGAACCAGTGTCGCTCGATCCGGCGCGGCCGCTGGTGGAACGTCCTGAAGACGGATCCCTCGATCCGACCGGTTGAGGCCCCGGACGATCGGGTCGTCGGCAGTGCCGATCTCCGTCGGGCGTTGGCCGGCCTCAAGCCGGACCTGCGCCTCGTCGTCATCCTCTATTACTACCTCGACCTGCCGTTGCAGGAGATCGCGACCATCACCGGCGCGCCCTTCACCGCCGTTCGGGGCCGTCTCTACCGCGCCCTCAAATATCTCCGGCCGGGCCTCGAGGTCCTGGAGTTCCAACCATGACGGTCGACGATCAGCTCCGCGAACAAATCCACGCCTCGCTCGACGATGTCACCGAGCCGATCCCCAACCTCGCACCGGTAACGATCGCCCGGATCCGAGCGAGTAAACCCCCACGTCGTGGATGGGTGCCGGCGCTGCAGGCCGCCGGGGTGCTGGCGCTGGCGGCGATCGTCGGCAGCATCGTTTTCGTTTCCCACCAGTTGACGGCCGCCCACCAGGCGCCTCCCCCATCTGCGACGGTGGCGTCGCCCCCCGCCGTCGCGAGCCCCAGTGCCGTCGATCCAACCAGGTGTCGACTCCCGGTGATAGCCAACCTCGAGGTCGGGCCACCCAACCCCCAGAACACGACCCAGGCCGGCTTCGTCGACACCGCCACCGGACAGTATGTCGGCGATGCGTCGGCCTCGATCGCAGGATTACCCGGCGGCGGCTCGCCGGGAAGCGGCAGCATCAAGCCGGCGACGCCGCCAATGATCCAGTCGTACAGCAGCTCGCTGCAACGCTGGTTGCCGGTTTACCAGCGCTCCGTCGCGCCGGACGGCCGCAGTTACGTATGGGACCGGCTCCTACCCGCGGGCAGCACCTACGGCAACTTCCAGAAGGCGGAGTTGCATTGGTTCGACCTCGCCGCCGGGACCGATCACGTGCTCTGGACGTATCCCGGGTCGATCAATGTCGAACGCTGGGACGGCAGCGGCATCATTATTAATACGGTGCCACCAACCGGCGGCGTACAGCTCCGCTGGAGGGCCGATCCGGTGAGCGGCACCATATCCCAGCTGCCGCCTGTCAACCGCAGCGAAGGCTTTACCGAGCTGCCCGGCGACCGTGGAAAAAGCCCGGGACTCGGATATGCGGGCATCGGCACGGACACTCAGGGCCGGTCGATCTTCCGGATCGGCAGCCGGCAGGCGGGCGATCGCGACTGGGTCTTCTTCGAGACAGCGCCCGGCCAGCGCGTATACATCTATAAGGGCACCCAGGGCGATGCCACCGGATTCGATCCGATGGAGACCTTCGCCGACAGCACCGGGCTCTGGTTTGGCGACTATCTCCATCCTCAGATCTGGCACTGGTCAGCCGCGACCGGTCTGCGCAAAATGGCCGTCACCGGACAGCCCTCGGGCACCTCCACCACGAACGTCTACGTCAACCCCGTCGGCCCCTGCATGTAGAGCTGCTGTCTCCCCTTCCCCCTTGCGGGGGAGGGTCGGGGTGGGGGGTGGAATGACCTAGGCAAGAGGGGTATAGTTCGATCTGGCTGACAGCTCAACCGCTGAGCTTGAGAAGGGGGATCTGGTGGAGTCGCGACGCGGCGCGGTCTGGTTTGTCATTCGGCCATTCGCCCTGGCGGATTCGCCGCTGGACTTTGTCGTCGCCGTCGGTTTCGTCCTTTTACTGTTCGTGATTTTCGTCGTCGAGATTCTCACGCCTGGCGCCGTCGTCGCCGCATTCGCTGTTCTGCCGCTGGCGGTGGCGATGTGGACGCTGTCGGGCCGGTCCGCGGCCCTGGTCATGGGTGCCGTCGCCGTGCTCTTCGCGGCCGCGGGGCTGATCGAGTCCACAAACCGGCTGACCCTCCTGTTCATTGCCATTCCGGCGCTCGCCCTCGGCGCCATCGTCAGGCTGTATGCCGCCAATGTGCCACGCGCGACCGTTGTCCGCCTCGTTCCCCCGGATGAATACGGGCAGCCAATCGTCGCGCTCACCCGCCGCGAACTCGAAGTCGCACGCCTCGCCGCCAGCGCATACACGGCGGCCGAGATCGGTCACCGGTTGCACATCGGTGAGCGGACGGTGGAAAGTCACATCGCCACCACCTACTTGAAGCTCGGGATCACGTCGCGGTCCGAGCTGATCCGTATGGCGAGCAGACTGGGCTAACCGCCAGTACGACCGTACAGATTCCGTACTGGGTACGGGAGACAATCGCGAGCACTCTCTGACAGAGTCCGTCGTGGCGTCCGCGACACCGGGCACCGGAGGGGTGGGGTTGAGGAGGGGCGACCGTATAGGCATCGTCTGCCGTCGACCGTGGCTGCGCACTTGAACCGGCGAGCCGCGGCCATTCTCGGCGCGTTCCTCCTATTAGTCGTCGGATCCACCGTCGCCTACGCCAACTGGTTCGCCCGGGGAACGGGCTTCGGCACCGCGAAAACCATCTCGGCGGTCAACCTCACCGTGACTGCCGACACCGGTCACGCGGCTGACCTCTACCCGGGCGCCTCGGGCGCGATCTACTTCTCCATCAGCAACCCCAATCCCTACCCGGTGACGCTGACGAGCGCCAGTCTCGGTACGCCGCACAACCAGGACTCGGCGTCCGCCTGCCAGGCCTCGACGAACGGAACGACGAACCTGACCGTCACGGGCGGCTCGATTCCGGTCAACATCACCGTCCCGGCGAGGGCGGGCACCGGCGCCGGAAATCCGGCCGCTGTCAGCGCCAGCTTGCCGGGTGCCATCCAGATGACGATGCAGGCCGATCCGAGCTGTCAGTCGCAGGTTTTTCTCGTGCCCGTGACCTTATCGGGAGCGTCGTCGTAGCGATGTTCGCACCCACCAGCCGGCTGAAGCGAGCCATCCGCGCCGGAGTGCCGATTCTCGGCGCGGCGGCGATCCTGGGTAGCGGCGCGCTGGCCTGGTCCACCTTCGGCCCCGGCAGCCAGCCAAACGATCCGCTCGTCGTCGGCATCGGCGACTCCTTAAACACCCGCGCCGTCGTCCAATTCGACGAAGGGACCCGCGAGGGCGGCCACCGGGTCTTCGTCATCAGCGGCAACGTGGACGGCCTTTATCCGGGTGGAACGGCAACCCTGGCGCTTCGGGTGCACAACCCGCTTCACCAGGCGATCAGCGTCCGCACCATCACGATCGTGGCGGATAACGCGCGCAGCGGCTGCGCGGCCGCCTTCCTCGCGGCGGGGCCAGGCCTCGCGCCGCTCAACAGCGTCGATACCATCACGCTCTCTCCCCCACTCGTGATTCCCAAGGGACAGACGGTGGACGGCCCGCAGGTCGCGATCACGCTGCTCACAACCGCGCCTGATGCCTGCCAGAACGCGACCTTCCTGCTGCACTACGGCGGCACCGCACAGCGCGCCGACAACGACAACGACTTCGACAACGATCAGAACGACAACAACCAGCAAGGCCGGCAATGAGCGCCTTGATTCGGCGCCTCACCGGCAACTGGCGGCGGCCGCGCTCGCTGATCATCGCGGCGGCGATCGCGGTCTTCTCGGTCAGCGGGTTGGTCGCCTGGGCGGCGTGGTCGAGCCAGGGCAACGGCCCCGGGGCGGCGAAGTCATTGAGCATGCCCGGCGGCAATACGCCGACGGCGAGCGTCTCCGGAACTACGGTCACTGTCGGATGGGCCGAAAGTGACTTCGCGAACGGCGCCGCGGTTCAGGGCTATCGCATCCAGCGCTATGCACAGGGCAGCACCACCGCGATTGGGCCCGGTGCCGCCTGCAGCGGGACGATCACCGTCCTGACCTGCGCCGAGAACGCCGTGCCGGGCGGCACCTGGCAGTACACGGTCACGCCGATCCAGGGAAGTTGGACCGGCGCCGAGAGTGCGAAGAGCCAACCGGTCACCGTCTCGACCGGCGGGCCCATTGCTACCGCCACCATCGTGACCTCGTCAGGAACGCCCTCGGTCTTCGGCCAGTCGGTCACCTTCACGGCGACCATCACGCCGGCGCCGCCCGCGAATGAAACCGTCACGTTTACGGATGGCGCGTCGACCCTTGGGACCGCCCCGCTCAACGCCGCGGGGACCGCGACCCTCGCAACAAATGCGCTGACGGTCGGCAGTCACACGATCAGCGCCAGCTACGCCGGCGACAGCAGCTTCCTGGCCAGCAGCGGCAGCACGGTCCAGGTGGTGAACAAGGCGAGCACCACCGTCCTGGTGACGTCGTCGGACGGCGCCGCCGTCTTCGGTGAGAGCGTCAGCTTCACCGCGACTGTCACAGCCACAGCCCCTGGCGCCGGAACGGTCGACGGCACGGTGCAATTCAAGGTCGACGGCGTGAACCTGGACGGGACCGTCACGCTGAGCGGTGGCACCGCAACCAGCATCGCGACCACCACGCTGTCGGTCGGCAGCCACACGGTGACGGCGGTGTACTCGGGCAGCGCGAATTTCAACGGCGCGACGGGGACCCTCGCGCAGACCGTCGGCAAGGCCGGCACGACGACCGTGGTCACGTCGACTCCCAATCCCTCGGTCTTCGGTCAAATGGTCACCCTCACGGCGACGGTTTCCGCCGTCGCCCCAGGCGCCGGCACGCCCGGCGGTTCC
>DATBYO010000076.1:0-16124 GCA_036513655.1 Candidatus Dormiibacterota bacterium
CCAGCCAGGGTCGCCTGGATTGCGGCTCGTCGTCTTTCATTCGTGCAGCTTGAAGTACTTGAAGCCTTCAGCCACGGGAAACTGCTGGCCGGCGGCCATCTCGCTAGCCCGTTGACGGATCGTTTGCTCCAGCTCCGGCCAGTCGCCGACCTGGCTCTTGTGCTCGCGCAACGCCTCGATCTTGAGGTCGATCGTGTCGCTGATGTCGACCCAGGCATCGGGCTCGTTGGATCCCGTCAGGTAGATCTCTTTCACCTGATGCGGTTCCAGCCCCTCATCCAGCAATTCCGGAAAGACCAGGCGGGTGTCGGATCCGGGGATGATCGCATCCAGCGTGGCCTCACCGGCGGCGCGGTGGTCGGGGTGATTGATATAACGCTGCCCGGTCCAACGTCGGGTTGGATCGGGTGCCACGACGACGTCCGGCTTGGTACGTCGGATCCAGCGCGTGATCTGGCGGCGCAAGTCGAGCGTCGGCTGCAGCGAGCCGTCATCGTATCCGAGAAAGAAGACGTCCTTCACCCCCAGCTTGAGCGCGGCCGCCCGCTGCTCCGCGTGACGGATCTGGGCGAGGCGCTCGGCGGTCATCGCCGGGTCGCTGCTGCCGCGGTTGCCGTCGGTCAGGATCAGGTAGGTGACCTGGCGGCCCTCTTTCGCCCATCGCGCCACCGTGCCGGCTGCGCCGAACTCAGCATCGTCCGGATGTGCCATGACCACGAGCACGCGAACGAGACCGTTGGCGGACGGCGGCATCAGGCCGGCGTCGGGATCGCCGTCGAGACTTCGTAGTCGACGAAGTCCTTGAAGTGGGCGCCGTCGCCACACACCGGGCACTTCGGATCGCGCTTCAGCCGCAAAGTCCGAAACTCATCCGTCAGCGCATCGATCATCAGCAGCCGGCCGATCAGCGGCTCCCCGATGCCGAGCAGCAGCTTGACGGCCTCGTTGGCTTCGAACAGCCCGACGATGCCAGGCAGAATGCCGAGGGTACCGGCCTCGTCGCAGCTGGGCGCCAGCTCCGGCGGCGGCGGCTCCGGGAAGACGCAACGGTAGCAGGGGCCCACGAACGGCTTGAAGACGCTGACCTGGCCGTCGAAGCGGAAGATGCTGCCGTGCACGACGGTCTTCTTCAGCAGCACGCTGGCATCGTTCACCAGGTAACGGGTCGCGAAATTGTCGCTGCCGTCGACGATCAGGTCGTAGTCCTTGAAGAGCTCGATGACGTTGTCACGCGTCAGGCGCTGTTGGTAGGGGACGACCTTGACGTCGGGATTCAGGTCTTCCAGCGTCTGCTTGGCCGAGTCGACCTTAGGCTGGCCGATCCGCTTGCTGTTGTGAAGGATCTGGCGCTGCAGGTTGCTCTCGTCGACGACGTCGGAGTCGACGATCCCAATCGTGCCGATGCCGGCCGCCGCCAGGTAGTAAGCCGCGGGCGAGCCCAGGCCTCCGGCGCCGATGATCAGCACCTTGGAGTCGAGCAGCTTGAGCTGCCCCTCCTTCCCCACCTCGGGGATCAGCACGTGGCGGCTGTATCGCTTCTGCTGCGCGGGGGTCAGCTCGCGCGGAACGATGAACTTGAGGCCGGCATCCTTCCACGCCCCGAAGCCGCCCTTGAGCGAGGTGACGTTCTTGTAACCCATCTGCTGGAGCGTCTCCGCCGCGAAGGCGGACCGAGCTCCGCCCGCACAGTAGGCGACCACCGGGGTCTCGTAGTCGGGCACATACTGCTCCACGCGTGACTCGAGATAACCACGGGGAATGTGGATGGCGCCCGGAATGACGCCCTGCTCCACCTCGTCCTGCTCCCGGACATCGATCACGACGGGCTTCTCGGCGCCGTCGCGGGACGCGTCCAGTTGGCGGACGTCGACCTCACGAATCCGAGACTTGACGCCCTTGAGCAGGTCGCGATAACTGGCCATGTCGCTGTTAAGTCTACCCGCGTCCGGCCGAATCTATTCCGGTTAGATCGTGGTGGGGGTGCGGGCCTTTTCCAGCCGGGCGACGATGGCTTCGGTCACCTGGCTGGTCCCCACGGCGCTGGGATCGTTACGGTCGGCCTTCATGTCATAGGTGACGTCGCGCCCTTCCCGGATGGTTTCTGCGATGGCGCCCTCCAGCATGTTGGCGGCATAGGTCTCGCCCAGGTGGTGCAGCATCATCACCCCGGACAGCATCATCGCCATCGGGTTGATTCGGTTCATGCCGGCGTACTTCGGGGCGCTGCCGTGGGTCGCCTCGAAGAGCGCGATCTCGTCTCCGAGGTTGGCGCCCGGCGCCAGCCCGAGACCGCCGACCAGACCGGCCGCCAGGTCGGAAAGGATGTCCCCGTAGAGGTTTGGCATCACGATGACGTCGTATTCTCGCGGGTTCTGGACCAGTTGCATCGACATGTTGTCGACGATGCGGTCATTGAACTGGATGTCCGGGTGCTCCTTAGCGATCTCCTGTGCGACCTGCAGGAAGAGGCCATCGGTGAACTTCATGATGTTGGCCTTGTGCACGGCCGTCACCTTCCGCCGCCCATGGCTGCGGGCGTAATTGAACGCAAAGTTCACGATGCGCGCGCTCGCGGTCACCGAAATTGGCTTGATGCTGAGCCCGGAGTCCGGTCGGATCGGCTTGCCGGTGGCGGCACTGATCTCCTTGATCATCCGCTCGGTTTCCGGCTTCCCCTCCTGGAACTCGATGCCGGCGTAGATGTCCTCGGTGTTCTCGCGGACGATGATCAGGTCGATGTTGTCGTAGCGGGAGCGAACGCCCGGATAGCTCTTGCAAGGCCGGACAAGTGCATAGAGATCGAGCTCCTTGCGGAGCGCGACGTTCACCGATCGGATGCCCTTACCGATCGGCGTCGTCAGCGGTCCTTTGATGGCGACCTTGTTCCTTCGGATGGACTCGAGGACGTGGGCCGGCATCGGCGTGCCCTCCTTCTCCATGACGGCAAGGCCGGCGTTCTGGACATCCCAGTCGAACTCCACACCGGTTGCTTCCAAAACCCGCCGAGTAGCTTCACTGACTTCCGGACCGACCCCATCACCAGGGATCAAGGTCACGCGATGCGGGGCCAAAGCACACCCATGGTACCAGCGGCCCGTTGATATCCTTCTAATGTGGCGCAGGTCGGACTGCCGAGCAGCCCCTTCGAAACCCGGGCGCAGAGTCCGCTGGCGCAGGCCAATTACCAGCTCTGGATCGAGCATGCGCGCGCCGAAAATCGTCGCGAGTTGGAACGGCTGGTCGCCACTTTGCACGAGGACTGCGAGTACGAGGTCGTGCCGCTCGGCCAGCGGTGGCGGGGCAAGGACAAGGTCCGCGAGTTCTACCGTGGGCTGTGGCGCGGGATCCCGAACGTCAAGCTCAGACTCCTGAACCGGATCGACGCGGAGGATTGCATCGTCGAAGAATCCGAGGTCTTCGGCAAGATGGAGGGCCCGCTCTTCGGCGTCGAGCCGAGTGGCCGCGACCTCCGCTATCGAGTCGTCATCTTCTTCCCGGTACGCGATGGGCTCTTCACCGGCGAGCGCGTCTACTTCGACGTGGCGGATTTTGCCCGCCAGGTGCCCGCCGCCCGGGCCCTCCTCGAGGGGCCGCAAGGCTGATGCCCGTATAATCCCGCGGGCACGATGAAGGTAGGCGTCCCGAAGGAGACCCTGGCGGGCGAGCGCCGGGTTGCCCTCGTTCCGGAAGCGGCCCGTGGACTGGTCAAGGCCGGCCTGCAGGTCGCCGTCGAGGCCGGGGCCGGGGTGTCCGCGTTCTTCAGCGATGCCGCCTACATCGACGCCGGCGCCAACGTGACCGACGCGGCGACCGCCCTCGGATGCGACGCGGTCCTCAAAGTGCAGCCACCCACCCCCGCGGAGGTTGGCCGGCTCCGTGAAGGGGCAGTCCTGATCAGCTTCTTGCAGCCGGCTACCAATGCCGACGCGATCGTCGCGCTGGCGAAACGGAAAGTCAGCGCCTTCAGCCTCGACCTGGTCCCGCGCATTAGCCGCGCGCAGAGCATGGATGCGCTTTCTTCACAGGCCGGCATCGCGGGCTACAAGGCGGTCCTGCTCGCCGCCAATCATCTCCCGAAGTTCTTTCCGTTGCTGATGACCGCCGCCGGCACCGTGGCGCCCGCCCGGGTGCTCGTGATGGGAGCGGGCGTGGCCGGCCTGCAGGCGATCGCCACCGCTCGTCGGCTGGGCGCGGTCGTGGAAGCGTATGACGTGCGGCCCGCCGTCAAGGATGAAGTCCACAGCCTGGGCGCCACCTTTCTGGAGCTGCCCCTCGAGGCGCAGGAGGGGGCGGGCGGCTACGCCCGCGAGCAGTCGGAGGATTTCCTTCGGCGGCAGCGCGAGCTGATCGGTGATCGGGTCGCCGCGTCGGACGTGGTGATCACGACCGCCGCGATCCCTGGCCGCAAAGCGCCCATCCTGGTCACGGCGGACATGGTCCGCCGGATGCGCGCCGGCTCGGTGATCGTCGATCTTGCGGCCGAGACTGGCGGCAACTGCGAACTGACCAAGGCTGGCGAGATCATCCAGGTTGGCGGCGTCACCATCGACGGTACGACGAACCTGCCGAGCACCATGCCGGTCCACGCCAGCCAGCTCTACAGCAAGAACGTTTCGACGCTGCTGCAGCTGCTCGTCAAGGATGGTGCGCTCAAGCTGGACTTCACCGACGAAATCGTCAAGGGCGCCTGCGTGACGTATGACGGCGGCATCGTGAACGCCCGTGCCAAAGAATTGGTGGAGGCGGCGAGTCGATGAGCGAGAACCTCCTCAACGAGTTCACCGTCTTTGTGCTCGCCATCTTCATCGGCTTCGAGGTCATCTCGAAGGTGCCGACCATTCTCCATACGCCGCTCATGTCGGGAACGAACGCCATCCACGGGATCATCCTGGTCGGCGCGATCTTGATCGCCGCTACCGCGCGCGACCCATTGCAGATCGCCCTGGGCCTGGTCGCCGTGATCCTCGCCACCATCAACGTGGTGGGTGGGTTCGTTGTGACCGACCGGATGCTGGAGATGTTCAAGGGCCGTCAAAAGCCGACGGAGAAGGAGAAGACGCCCCCTCCCGCGCCCCCGCAGAAAGAGAAGACTTCCGGATGACTGTCGCGGTCGCGCTCGCTTATCTCCTGGCCGCCGTTCTCTTCATCCTCGGCCTGATCCAGTTGAGCTCGCCGAAGAGCGCACGCCGCGGCAACCAGATCGCGGCGGTCGGAATGGTGATCGCGCTGCTGGCGACGATCCCACTCCTGCATTTCACCGCGGCCGGGATCGCCATCACCATTGTTGGCATCCTGATCGGCGTACCGATTGGGGCCGTCGGCGCTCGCCGGGTGAAGATGACCGCCATCCCGCAGATGGTGGCGCTGTTCAACGGCGTCGGCGGCGGGGCCGCCGCGGTCGTCGCCGTTTCCGAACTCCTCTTGCAAGGCTCGCACCCCGTATTCGCCATCGCGTTTCCGAGCGTCTTCAGCATCGTGATCGGTTCGGTATCCTTCGCCGGCAGCCTGGTCGCGTTTGCCAAGCTCCAGGCGTTGGTGACGGGTACACCCATCACCTATCCGGGGCAGCAGATCGTTAACGGCGTGCTCGCGCTGGCCATCGTCGCGCTGGCGGTCTACCTGGTCGCGGTCGCGTCGACGCCGGTCATTTTCGTTCCGCTCCTGATCCTCGGCCTTGTTCTTGGCGTCGCCTTCGTCCTGCCAATCGGCGGGGCGGATATGCCCGTCGTGATCTCGATGCTGAATGCTTTCACCGGCCTGGCGGTGGCCGCCAGCGGGTTCGTGCTGGGGAACTTCGCCTTGATCGTGGCCGGCACCCTGGTCGGCGCCTCCGGCACCCTGCTCACCAAGCTGATGAGCGATGCCATGGGTCGCTCGCTGGGCAACGTCCTGTTTGGCGCCTTCGGGGCCGCGACGGCAGGCCCCGCGGGCGTGGCTGGCGCCGAAGGCCGGTCGGTCCGTTCCGGGTCGCCGGAGGATATCGCGACGCTGCTGGCGTATTCACGCAAGGTCATCATCGTCCCCGGCTACGGCCTGGCGGTCGCCCAGGGCCAGCATGCGGTCAAGGAACTCGCCGACGAACTCGAAAAGCGCGGCGTCGAGGTCGAGTACGCGATCCACCCGGTCGCGGGTCGGATGCCGGGCCACATGAATGTGCTCCTGGCGGAAGCCAACGTCCCCTACGACCAGCTCAAGGAGATGGACCAGATCAACGACGAGTTCAAGTCCACCGACGTTGCGCTGGTCGTGGGCGCCAACGATGTCGTGAACCCGGCGGCGCACAACTCGCCGGGCAGCCCGATCTACGGGATGCCGATCCTCAATGCCGATCAGGCGAAGAACATCGTCTTCATGAAGCGCAGCATGCGGCCCGGCTTCGCCGGCATCGACAACGAGCTGCTCTACGATCCCAAGACGGTCATGCTGTTCGGCGACGCCAAAGACTCCCTGACGAAGCTGGTCGCCGCCGTCAAGGCTGCCTGACCAACCGGCGCAGTAGAATCCTCCAGCCCATGGATACCGCCGTCGAGACGCGCGCGCTTCGGCGCGTCTATCGATCCCGCAACCAGGAGGTCGTAGCCCTCGACGGCATCGACCTCCTGGTTCGTCGTGGCGAGCGTTTCGGGGTGCTGGGGCCTAACGGGGCGGGCAAAACCACCCTGATCAAGATCCTTGTGACCCTGCTGCTTCCGTCGTCCGGAGAGGCCTTCGTCGATGGCCTGGATGTCGTCCACCAATTTCGCGAATTGCGCCATCGGATTGCGATGGTGTCGGGCGGCGAGAACGTCGGCTTCGGCATGCTCAAGGTCAAAGAGCAGCTCTGGATGTTCTCGCAGTTCTACGGCATGCCCAGCCCGGCGGCCCGCCGCCACATCACGGAGCTGCTCGAGCGGCTGGGGCTGAGCGAGGCCGCCGACCGGCGAGTCTCGGCGCTCTCCAGTGGTATGCGGCAGAAGATGAACCTGATCCGAGGCTTGATCACGAACCCGCGCATCCTCTTCCTCGACGAGCCAACCGTGGCGCTCGACGTCGGCGCCGCCCGGGATGTGCGCGACGAGGTACGCCGCTGGATGGCGGAAGACCCGAGTCGCACCGTCATCCTGACGACCCACTACATGATGGAGGCCGATGAGCTCTGCGACCGGGTGGCGATCGTCAATCGCGGCCGCATCGTGGCCCAGGGAACGCCGGCCGAGCTCAAGCAGCAGGTCCAGCAGGACGCGATCGTGGACCTCCAGCTCACCCCGGGCAGCCGCCTGCTCGATGCGCTGCGGGCGGTCGGGGGCGTGGCCGCTGCGAGCGTCGCCGAGCAGGATGGCATCGACCGATTTAGCCTCCAGCTCTCCAGCGACGCCGCCCTGAGCGGTGTCATGCGGGTGGTTGAGGGCTCCGGCCGCCAGATCCGGGGCGTGCAGAAACGCGAGCCCACGCTGGAGGATGCGTTCGTCAAGCTGGTTGGCCGGGGCATGGCCGAGGAGGAGCAACCATGAGGCATCCATCGGCCCTGCGGATCTTCCTCAAGACGATTGCAGCCCGCGCGTACCCGCGCGTCGTGGCCTCCTTTCGCAACCGGACCTGGGTCGTTACCGAGACCTTGTTGCCGCTGATTGGGACGATCGCCATGATCTACGTCTACCGCGCATTACACGCGCCGGCGCGCTATCTCGGCTTCGTCGTTCTCGGCGGCGTGCTGCTGGCCTTCTGGCAGAACGTGATCTGGGCGATGGCGACGCAATTCTTCTGGGATCGCGGCGCGGGAAACCTCGAGCTCTTCGCCATGGCGCCGACCAGCCTGGCGGCGATCTTGCTGGGCATGGCTTTCGGTGGCGCCTACGTGAGCCTGACGCGGTCGGTCGCCGTTCTCCTGGTCGCATCGATCCTGTTTGGCATCAGCTATTCGACCGCGGGCTTGCTGCCCGCCCTGGGCATCTTCGTTCTCACCATTTGCGCCCTCTATTGCCTTGGGATGCTGCTCGCGAGCCTTTTCCTCTTCTATCAACGGGAGGCCTGGCAACTGGCGGACGCGATGCAAGAGCCGATCTACTTTCTCAGCGGTTTCTACTTCCCCGTGCGAAGCCTGGGGGCGGTCGTGGGCGGTGTCGGATCGCTGATCCCGCTGACGCTCGGCCTGGACGCGATCCGCCAGCTCGTCCTGCCGGGCACGACGCAGTTCATTCCCATCCGCTGGGAGGTTCTCGCAATCGTGGTGCAGATCGCGGGGTACGCCCTGCTGTCGCAGGTTAGCCTTCGTTACCTGGAGCGCCGGGCTCGCGAAGATGCCCGGCTCATCCTTCGTTCGACATGAGCGCGGCCATCGCGCAATGGCGCGGCTTCAAAGCGGCGACGCGGCTGGGCTGGGAGATCTCGAGCAATTGGACCCGCCCATTGGTCTTCGTGCTCTACTCCGTGCTTCGACCGCTCTCGGCCGCGTTCATCCTGGTGGTGATGTATCGCGTCATCAGCGGCAACGCGCCGGGCACCGCCGCGTATCTCGCCTTCCTCGTTAGCGGAGTGGCGTTCTGGTCGTTCGTGCAGTATGGATTTGCCGGACTCAGTAACGGCATCGTCGAAGACCGCGGCGAGTACAAGATGCTGAAATACGTGTACACCAGCCCGGTTCATTTTTATGTCTACTTGCTCGGTCGAGGACTGGCGCAACTGGCCAGTGCCGTCGCCTCGGCATTGATCGTGCTGGTCGTAGCCACCATCGTGCTCCGGCTGCCGATCGATCCGCTCCGCGTCAACTATCCGTTGCTGCTGGCTGCATCCTTCCTTGCCCTGCTTGCGGTGATCGGCATGGCGATGGCGTTCGGGCTGCTGCTGCTTCAGGCGGTCGACGCCCACGGCTACGGTGAGCTCGGCTCCGGGGTTCTCTACGTGATCTCGGGGGCCATCTTCCCCATCGGCGTGCTTCCCGGCATCCTGGCGACGATTGCCTCCTTCTCGCCGCTCGTCTACTGGATGGAGTTGATCCGTCGAAGCCTGCTCGGCCCCGCCACCATCCGGATGTTCCCCGCGCTATCCGATGGGGATGTGATGTTGCGCCTGCTGGTCAGCACGATCGGCACGCTCATCGTGGCGCACCTCGTCTTCACCTGGGCAGATCGACTGGCCCGTCGCAAGGGCCTGATCGACATGGAGTCGAACTGGTAGCGGAGGAGCCCGGCTATACCGTAGTCGCCGAGCACCCGCATCCCGGGTACCCGGGCGTCACCTGGTACGAACTGCGGCGGTCGGTTTAGGAGGCCGGCTTCTCGGGCTTCAGGTCGAGCGCCGCTGAGTTGATGCAAAAGCGCTGACCCGTCGGATCCGGCCCATCGTCGAACACGTGGCCGAGATGGGAGCCGCAGTTGCGGCACAACACCTCCGTTCGCCGCATGAAGAAGCTGTTGTCGGAGCGGAGCTCGACATTCTCGGTATTCGCCGGCTCGTAGAAGCTCGGCCAGCCGGTGCCCGACTCGAACTTCGTCTTCGAACTGAACAGCTCGGCGCCGCAGGCCGCACACGTGTAGGTGCCGTCAGTCTTGGTGTGGACGTATTTCCCAGTGAACGGCCGTTCCGTACCCTTCGCTCGCAGGACTTCGTACTGCTCCGGGGTCAGCTCGGCGCGCCATTCCGCATCGGTTTTCGAGATCTTGGTGCTCACGTCTCGAGTCTACCCAGATTGGTGCCAGAAGCCAGAATCGAACTGGCGACAGCCGATTTCCGGCGGCCCCGTCTGCGTGTCACATTTCCAGCCTGCGCGGTGCATACTCGTTGAGGAGCATGAGGCGAACCCTGGCTGCCGTCCTGGCGATCGGATTACTATCGGCGTGCGCCGGCGTCAACGCCCCGGCCGCGTCTAAGAGCGACACCCCCCAACAGAGCCTTGCCGCGACCGGCAAGGAGATGGCGAAGCTGAAATCCGTTCGCTTCGACGCGAAAGGCACGGTCAGCCTGACCCTGCCTGCGTCTCTCGTCGACCAGTTGCGGGCGAAGGCCGGCCCACAGGGCAGCTTCCTCAGCAGCAATATGATCGTCGATCTGACCATCAGCGGGGCGGTAAAGACGCCGGACCAGCTGCAAGCCACGATCGAGGCAAAGCTCGGCGGCCTCACAGTCGACACGGAAGTGATCGCGGCCGGCGGCCGGCTCTATGCCAAGGACCCGATGACGGGCAAGTGGAACGCCCTTGGGCAATCCGACAAGGCAAACTCGACGAAATCGAAGGCCGGGCTGTCGTATCAGGCCCTGATCGATACCGCCAAATCGCTGACCGAAATCAGCGATCAACCGTCGACGATCAACGGCGTCGCCGTCGATCATTACCGGATCGTTCCCGACCTCGTCAAACTCCTGGCGCAGGTCTCCACCGGAGGCTCGTCGAAGGACCCGCAACTGATGGCGGCGCTCCAGGGGACCTTGCAGAACGCGCAGCTGACAGCCGATGTCTGGACAGGCGCCTCCGATCACTTGATTCGCCGGGTCAGCTATGACGCCGACGTGACTGCCGATCTGCATGCGCTCGCCGCGGCCTTCGCCAACGGGACGAGATCAAATGGCAAATCCCTGCAAATCCCAGCCGGCTCAATGGCGCATCTGACGGCGCACGCCGTGATCAACCTCCACGACTTCAACGGCGCGGTAACCATCACAGCCCCAACCGTCTCCTCCTAACCTGGCCGCCGCTGGAGCAAGAGTGCCGAGGGCCAGAATCGAACTGGCGACACCATGATTTTCAGTCATGTGCTCTACCAACTGAGCTACCTCGGCACGAGGAGGTATTCTAGCCGCCCATCTCATCGGGTTACAATCGCCGCAAGGAAGGGCCGGTCAAGTATGAAGTGCCTGTCTCACGACCCCTGCGCGAAGCTGAGCTCGAGATGATGGCCTCCGGCAGCGACGCGGGCTCCCATCAGGAATTGACCACGGAACTGGCCGCGCTCGATCGCCAGCTGCGCGACCTTTCGGAGCAGTGGGAGACCGTCGAGCGAACCATCACGGAAAAGACCCGCTTACGCCGGGAGCTGATCGCCCGGCAGGACGAGACCAACCAGGATCATGCCGAGGAGATCAACCGGCTGCAGTCCGACGTCTACGCGCTGCGCGACCGGCTCGACCAGCTGCGCGACTCACACCTCGACTTCAGCGCGCTTTACCGGATCCTTCAGCAAGCCAAGACTTAGCTCGGTCTAGGCGGATGCTTCCTCTTTGGCCGCCTCGGTCTTCGCGCGCCGGTCGATCTCAGTGACGACCGCCGGATCGGCCAGGGTTGTCGTGTCGCCGAGTGGACGGTTCTCCGCGACGTCACGCAAGAGCCGCCGCATGATCTTGCCGGACCGCGTCTTGGGTAGGTCCGGCGTGAAGACAATGTTGGCCGGCGCCGCGATCTTCCCGATCTTTTCGCCTACGAAGGCCCGAAGCTCGCGCAACATCTCTGGAGACCCTTCGGCACCACCCTTGAGCGTGACGAAGGCCACGATGGCCTGGCCGGTTTGTTTGTCGCTGCGGCCGCATACCGCGGCTTCAGCGACTTTGGGATGGGCGACCAGCGCACTCTCGACCTCAATCGTTGAGATCCGGTGCGCGCTAACGTTCATCACGTCATCCACCCGACCGAGCAGCCAGAAGTCGCCATCCTCATCGATCCGCGCACCGTCACCGGCGAAGTAGACGCCCTTGAACTTGCTCCAGTACGTCTGCACGTACCGCTCGTGGTCGCGAAAGATCCCCCGCAGCATGGCCGGCCAGGGCCGCTTCAGCACCAGGTAGCCGCCGCCTCCCGGGCCCACCTCTTGGCCGGCATCGTTGTACACCGCCGCCTGGACCGTCGGGAACGGCTTGGTCGCCGAGCCCGGCTTCAAGGTCGTTACCCCCGGGAGCGGCGTGAGCAGGATCATGCCGGTCTCGGTCTGCCACCAGGTGTCGACGACCGGCGTCCGGCCGCCGCCAATGTGGTCTCGGTACCAAACCCAGGCTTCCGGGTTGATCGGCTCGCCCACCGAACCCAGCAGGCGGAGCGAGCTGAGGTCGTGCTTCTTCGCGTATTCCGGTCCCCATTTCATGTGAGTGCGGATCGCGGTCGGCGCCGTGTAGAGGACGTCCACCTTGTAGCGCTCGACGATCGACCACCAGCGATCCTTGTCAGGGAAATCGGGCACCCCTTCGTAGATCACCCCGGTGGTTGCGTTGCAGAGGGGGCCATAGACGATGTAGCTGTGCCCCGTCACCCACCCGATGTCGGCAGCGCACCAGTACACCGAGTTGGGTTTGATGTCGAAGATGTAGTAGTGGGTGGTCGCGGTGCCCACCAGGTATCCCGCCGTGGTGTGGACGATCCCTTTGGGTTTCGCCGTCGTCCCACTCGTATAGAGCAGATAGAGGAGGTCTTCGGCGTCCATCTCCTCGCAGGGGCAGGTCTTGGGATCGGCGCTGGCGTCCTTGACGAGATCGTGCCACCAGATGTCGCGGCCGTCCTTCATCGGAGTGTCGGTCGGCGTCCGGCGAAGCACCACCGCCTTCTTCACCTTGGGCGTCTGCTCGAGCGCAGCGTCGGCATTCTTCTTCAGCGGGACCGGGTTGCCTTTGCGCAGCCCCTCGTTTTGGGTGATCAGCAGCTCGCATTCCATGTCGTTGAGCCGCCCCGCGAGCGAATCGGCGCTGAAGCCGCCGAAGACGACCGTGTGGGGCGCGCCGAGCCGGGTGCAGGCGAGCATGGCCACCGGCAGCTCCGGCACCATGCCCATGTAGATACCGACCGGCGTTCCCTTCTTGACCCCGAGTTTCTTCAGCCCGTTGGCGAAGCGGACCACCTCGGCTTGCAGGTCCTTGAAGGTGATGGTGCGCTTCTGATCGACCGGCTCCCCTTCCCAGTAGTAGGCGACCTTGTCGCCCCGGCCGGCCTCCACATGGCGGTCGACGCAGTTGTAGCAGACGTTCAGCTTGCCTCCGAGGAACCACTTCGCATAGGGCAGTTTCCACTCGAGCACCTGATCGAAGGGCTTGAACCACGAAATGCGCTCCTGCGCCTCCTCCCTCCAGAAGTCCTCGACCGGCTTGTCATAGATGTCGGCCTTGGCATTCGCGTTCTTCGCAAACTCGGGGGGTGGAGGATAGCGGCGCTCCTCCAACTGCATCGACTCGATGGCATGCGTGCCGGATTGGATTGTCATTGCCTACTCCCACCATCCCCTGCCGCGAACTCGATCGAATTTCATCCTAGCGCAGCCACGTCCCGGCAAGGAACGGGAGGCTGAGGCGGCGGGCGACCCCTGAGCGACCCCTCCTCCGACGTCCTCGGCCGAATCCCGGCTACGATTCCCTCTCCCGAGCCCTGAGGGGCGGCCCGCCTGGAGCCGACGATACCCCATCCGGAGCGGGCTGATCAAGGCGCCGGGTTCAGTTCATTGACAGGGCACCCTTGTGGGCGCTATATGAGCTAGGGACCAACTCGGCCCAAATTCGATCAAGGGAGGACGTATGGAAACGCGGAATCGGACGGCGGGTCGAGGCATTCGGGGAGATCCGGATGGCCGGAGCGGCACCGAGGCGGCGTCGGCGTCTAAATGGGAGGCGCTGGCGGCCTCGACGGAGTTCCGGCGGCTGATTACGGCGAAGCGTAACTTCATCATTCCGGCGGTGGTGTTCTTCCTCGTGTACTACTTCGCGCTTCCTCTGGGTAACGGGCTGGCGCCCAGCCTGATGAATACCAAGATCATCGGCAACATCAACCTGGCGTACCTGTTCGCCCTCTCGGAATTTGTGATGGCCTGGATCCTGGCCGCCGTCTACATCCGGCGGGCGAACCGGGTCTTCGATCCACTCGCGGAGGCCGTCCGCCGCCTGGCCGCGCGCATGGGGCTGGGGTCATGACCACCACCCTTTGGATTACCGCCATCGTCGTGGCCATCACCCTCGGGATCACGATCTGGGCCGCTCGGCAGACGCGCACGACGGTCCAGTTCTACGCGGCCGGCCGCAAGATCAAAGGCTGGCAAAATGGGCTCGCGATCGCCGGCGACTACATGAGTGCCGCCTCCTTCCTGGGGATCGCGGGACTGATCGCGTTCAACGGCTATGACGGCTTCATGTACTCCGTTGGCTGGCTGGTCGCTTACCTGACCGTCCTGTTGCTGATCGCGGAGCCGATCCGCAACACGGGCAAGTACACCATGGCCGACGTGCTCTCCTATCGCATGTCAGCCGGGCCGACACGCTCCGCGGCCGCCATCTCGACGCTGGCAGTGAGCGGCTTCTACATGATCGCCCAGATGGTCGGCGCCGGCGTCGTGCTTCACCTGCTCGTGCCGGGGTTCTCCTTTCAGCTGGCGGTGGTCATCGTCGGCGTGCTGATGATTGGCTACGTCGTGCTCGGTGGCATGATCGCGACCACCTGGGTCCAGATCGTCAAGGCGACGCTGCTGATGGCCGGCGCGGTCCTGTTGAGCATCATGGTGCTCAGCCATTTCGGCTTCAACCCTGTGCGGTTCTTCGATGCGATCGCCAAGGTCGTTGACACGAAATCCAAGCTCAACTTCACGCAACCGGGCATCCTGTACCCGCACGGGAAGCACGTCTTCCTCGGCCCCCTGACGCTCGACAAGTCAACGATCGAAAACGTCTCCCTGGGCATGGCGCTGATCTTCGGGACGGCGGGCCTGCCGCACATCCTGATGCGCTTCTACACGGTTCCTACCGCCCGCGCGGCGCGGAATTCGGTTGGTTGGGCAATGGGCCTGATCGGCGCCTTTTACGTGATGACGACGTTCCTGGGATTTGGCGCCGCCGTGCTCGTCGGTAAGGCGAAGATCGGGAACACGAACCTCGCCGCGCCCAAGCTCGCGGAGTTTCTCGGCGGCGGGCCGAACTCCTTTGGCGGTGAGCTGCTGCTCGGGTTCATCTCAGCTGTCGCCTTTGCCACCATCCTGGCGGTCGTCGCCGGGCTTACTCTGGCGGCGTCCAGCGCCTTTGCGCATGACTTCTGGATGAACGTCATTCGTGGCGGCAAGGAGAGCGAGTCGGAACAGGTGACCGTGGCGCGCATCGCCGCGGTCGGGGTGGGCGTCATCGCCGTGCTCGTCGCGATCAACCTGCCGACGGCCAATGCGGCCCAACTGGTCGCCGCAGCCTTTGCCGTGGCCTCCAGTGGCAACCTGCCGGTTATCCTCTTCACGCTCTTCTGGAAGCGGTTCAACACCGTGGGCGCCGTCTGCGGTCTGATTGGCGGGACGGCCGTGTCGATCCTCCTGATCGTGCTCGGACCCGGCCTCAACACGGTGCCGGCAGCGCACCCCGCGTTCGCCCTCTCAAACCCGGGCATCGTCAGCATCCCGCTTGGGTTCATCTTCGCGATCGTCGGTACGTACATCGGCGAAGCGCTCGGCGGTGACCAGCGCGCGAAAGCGATGTACCCCGAGATCGCGGTGCGTTCGCAGACGGGCGTTGGAGCGGAGCCAAGCTCAGTCGTAGAGGAGCGGATCCCCGCAGCCGTCTAGGACTCGATTTCGCGATAGGGGCGGGCTTCAATCCCGCCCCTATCAGTTTTTGGGGCAGGTTTGGGCGGTGAGAGGCTCGAACTCCCGACATTCTGCGTGTAAGGCAGACGCTCTACCAACTGAGCTAACCGCCCGAGGCGCCTAATTATGCAACGTGAGCGGCGGGCGTCCCTAGCAGCGAGAAGCGTTCGGAGAAGCGGGCGATGACCGCATCTTCCACCGCCGCCATTGACGGAGCGCTACCAAGCTCAAGCGCCATCGAGGTCACACCCTTGTCCGGGATTCCGCAAGCCAGGATGTGCGTGAAGAGGCTGAGATCGGTCGACACGTTGAGGGCGAAGCCGTGGGTCGTCACACCCTGCGAGACCTTGACGCCGATGGCCACGATCTTGCGGTCACCAATCCAGACGCCGGTATACCCCTCGAGCCGGCCGGCCACGATCCCGAAGTCGGCCAGCACGTCGATCAGGCACGCCTCGAGGCCTCGGAGATACCAGCCGACGTCAGGTTGCGGGCCCAGATCGACAATGGGATAACCAACGAGCTGCCCCGGGCCGTGATAGGTGACGTCGCCGCCGCGGTCGACGTCCAGGCACGTGATGCCCCGCGCCGCCAGCTCGTCTTCCGTGAGGTACACGTGGTCGCGGGTTC
>DATBYO010000077.1:0-2047 GCA_036513655.1 Candidatus Dormiibacterota bacterium
TGTCCGGGCTGCGTCGGCCAGGTGGTCGGCTTGTGCTCGGGCTGGTTGCCCTGCTTGCTCGGCCACTGCTGGCCAGGCTGGGCGCCGCCCTGCTTGCTCGGCCACGGCTGCGTTTGCGGTTGCCCGCCCTGATCGCCTTGCTTCTTCTCGCGCTTGCTCATCAATTCCTCCTGACGAATAAGGTCCGCCTCGGAGGCCGGTTGGCGCCTCCGGGTGCACCGACTATATGACCGCCCCGGCCGTACCGATAGGGCCGTAGGAGTAATTTCACGCGTTGCCGCAGTTCAGACACGGCTCGGACCTGATCGGTCAAGGCCGTGAACGCAATTCGTTGGCAGGTTGGTGACGGCTTCGTGAACCGCCGCAGGGATCCGCCCGGGTACTATTCGGGACGCGATGGAGATCACGCGTGCAGTCGAGGAGGCGGAACGGCGCCTGCAGGGCATCGTGGCGACCACCCCGCTCCAGCCTTCGCCCCGCTTGTCCGAGCTCTATGGCGCGAAGGTCCTGATCAAGCGCGAGGACATGCAGGCGGTGCGGTCGTTCAAAATCCGCGGCGCCTACAACAAAATCGCCTCACTGCCGGCCGAGGACCGGCGCCGGCCGGTCGTCTGCGCCAGCGCCGGCAACCACGCCCAGGGTGTCGCTTTTGCCTGCGCGCACCTGCGCATCAAGGGGACGATCTTCATGCCCCGCATCACGCCGACCCAGAAGATCGAGCGGGTCGAGCACTTTGGCGGCGAGCTGGTCGAGATCCGGCTGGTGGGCGATTCCTACGACGAGGCCAACCAGGCCGCGCAGGAGTATTGCGAGCAGCAGAAGGGGATCTTCGTGCATCCGTTCGACGACCTCCTGACCATCGCCGGCCAGGGGACGGTGGGCAAGGAGATCCACGATGCGTTGAGCGGGGAGGTGGGCGTGGTCATCGTCCCCATCGGCGGCGGCGGCCTCGCCTCGGGCGTCGCATCCTATCTAAAGGAGCGAAATCCGTCGGTGTCGATCATCGGGGCCGAGCCGGCCGGGTCGCCATCGATGTACGAGGCGCTCAAGCAGGGGAGGGTGATCACCCTCGACGAGCTCCACACCTTCGTCGACGGAGCCGCGGTTCGTCGAGCCGGAACGCTGACCTTCGAACTCTGCCGGGAGCACGTCGATCGCGTGGTGCTGGTCCCCGAGGGCCGCATCTGCACCACCATGATCGAGCTCTACCAGAACGAAGGCATCATCACCGAGCCTGCGGGCGCGCTTGCGCTCTCGGCGCTGGAAGATGTTGGGGGCGACATCAAGGGCAAGACCGTGGTCTGCGTCCTGAGCGGCGGCAACAACGACATCCTTCGCTACCCGGAGATCATGGAGCGCAGCCTCGTCTACCAGGGCCGCAAGCACTATTTCATCATCGAGTTCGCACAGAAGCCCGGTCAGTTGCGTCAGTTCGTCGACGATGCGCTGGGGCCGACCGATGATATCGTCCGCTTCGAGTACATCAAGAAGACCAACAAAGAGCGCGGGGCGGCACTGGTTGGCATCGAGCTGAAGGACAAGTCGGACCTCGCACCGCTCCTGAGGCGGATGGAGCAGATCCAGCTGAACTTCCGGCCACTCGGCAGCGAAGAACTGCTCTACGACTACCTGGTCTAGCTGATCCAGCGGATATAGCGCTCAGCCGAGCGCTGGATGGCGGCCGGTCCATCGCGATCGACCACCCGGTCCCACCAGCCACCATAGATGCGATCGAAGCGATAGGGGGCGACCGCCGCGACGATTTGCCTGACCATCGCCGCCGGTAGCGGAATGTCGTTCGGGTAGCTTCGCATGAAACTGACGAACCGGCGGTCGGAGACCACGGTCATGGTGTCGCCGGTCAGCAGCGCACCACGGCCCTCGGCACCCGCGGCCCAATGCAGCACGGCGCTCCCCTCGAAATGGCCGCCGCACTGGATCAGCGTCACGCCCGCAAGCGGCTCGATCGTGCCTTCCCAGTAGCGAATGGCGGGGTCGGGTCGCATCACCCACTGCCGATCTGCCGTCGGGATGTAAATCGGCGCGC
>DATBYO010000078.1:0-18412 GCA_036513655.1 Candidatus Dormiibacterota bacterium
ATCGACGTGCTCATCATCCTGGGCTTCACGGCGATCGCGGTGCTCGCGCCGGCGGCAACCGCGAACGGAGGAGGGCCGCTCAACCATGGCGCGCACGGCTTCAGCGAGATCCTCTACTCCTTCTCCTCGCAGGTCGGCAACAATGGCAGCGCCTTCGCCGGCCTTACGGGCAACACGGTGTTCTGGAACACCTTGGGTGGCACCGCGATGTGGCTCGGGCGATTCTTCGAAGTCATCCCGATCCTGGCGCTCGCGGGCGCGCTCGCCGGCAAGAAAGTCGTCCCGGCTGGCGCCGGCACGCTGGCGACCGACCGGCCGCTCTTCTCGGGTCTGCTCGTCGGGGTCGTGCTGATCGTGGGCGCCCTGACGTTCTTCCCCGCGCTATCCCTGGGGCCGCTGCTGGAACACTTCCAGCTGGCCGCCAATCACCTGGCTCACTGATATGGAAGAAAAGAACCGTTCCGAAAGCTACCGGCGCCGGCGGCGGTCGAGCCTGCTCGACCGCGAGATCATGGTGCCCGCCCTGATCGAGAGCTTCACCAAGCTCGATCCGCGGTGGCAGGCCCGCAACCCCGTCATGTTCGTCGTCGAGGTCGGCTCGGTCATCACCACCATCATCTTCATCGCCGGGCTGTTCCGCGGCGCGTCCGACTCGCTGTTCGTCGGCCAGATCACGCTCTGGCTCTGGTTCACCTTGGTCTTCGCCAACTTCGCCGAGGCGCTCGCGGAGGGCCGCGGGAAAGCACAGGCCGCAACACTGCGGCGCGCTCGCACCGACACCATCGCGCGCCGCCTGGTCGGCGGGAAGGAGGAGCGCGTGCCATCCTCTCAGCTCCGCAAGGGCGATACCGTCGTCATCGAGGCCGGGGAACTGATCCCCAGCGACGGCACGATCATCGAAGGCATCGCCTCGGTCGACGAGTCCGCGATCACGGGCGAGTCGGCCCCCGTGATCCGGGAGGCGGGCGGCGATCGCAGCGCCGTCACCGGCGGGACGAAAGTCCTGTCCGACCGGATCGTGGTCGAGGTCACCGCCAACCCCGGAGAGACGTTCCTCGACCGCATGATCCACCTGGTCGAGAGCGCCTCGCGGCGCAAGACGCCCAACGAGATCGCCCTCAACATCCTGCTGGCCGCGCTGACGATCATCTTCATGATCGCGGTCGTGACGCTCCAGCCCTTCGCGACCTACGCGGGCACGTCCGTCACGATCACCGTCTTGATCGCCCTGCTGGTCTGCCTGATTCCGACCACGATCGGCGCTCTGCTCTCGGCGATCGGCATCGCCGGCATCGACCGGCTGCTGCAGCGGAACGTGATCGCGCTTTCGGGCCGGGCGGTCGAGGCGGCGGGCGACGTCGACACGCTGCTCCTCGACAAGACCGGCACCATCACCTACGGCAACCGGCAGGCGACCGAGTTCGTCCCGGCGCCGGGGATCACGATGGACCGACTCGTGCGGGCCGCGGAACTGGCGAGCCTCTCGGACGAGACGCCGGAAGGCCGCTCGATCGTCAGCCTGGCCCGCCGCTTCGGCGCCGATGGAAAGCAGTCGGCCAACATGACCTTCATTGCGTTCTCGGCGAACACGCGCATGAGCGGCGTCGACTTCGACGGCCGTAGCATCCGCAAGGGGGCCGTCGACGCGATCTCGACCTGGTGTGGCTGCCCCACGCCCAAGCAGCTCCCCGAGGCCGTCCAGGAGCGGGTGGAGACGATTGCGCGCTCCGGAGGGACGCCGCTGATGGTCGCCGAAGACAACCTGGTGATGGGCACCATCCACCTCAAGGACATCGTCAAGCCGGGGATCGCCGAACGTTTTGCCGAGCTTCGCAAGATGGGGCTGCGCACCGTCATGGTGACCGGTGACAACCGGCTGACGGCCGCCACGATCGCGAAAGAAGCCGGGGTCGACGACTTCCTTGCCGAGGCCATCCCCGAGCGCAAGCTGGAGTTGATCCGCAAGGAGCAGGCCGACGGCCGTATGGTCGCGATGACCGGCGACGGCACCAACGATGCGCCCGCGCTGGCTCAGGCCGACGTGGCGGTGGCCATGCAGTCGGGGACGCAGGCCGCCAAGGAAGCGGGCAACCTGATCGACCTGGATAGCGATCCGACCAAGCTGATCGAGATCGTCGAGGCCGGGAAGCAGATGCTGATCACCCGCGGGGCGCTCACCACCTTCAGCATCGCCAACGACGTGGCCAAGTACTTCGCCATCATCCCGGCCATGTTCTTCGTCGCCCTGCCGGAGCTCGGCGCTCTCAACGTCATGCGCTTGACGAATCCGAGCAGCGCGGTCCTGTCGGCCGTGATCTTCAACGCGCTCATCATCGTGGCGTTGATCCCGCTCGCGCTCCGCGGCGTGCGCTACCGGCCGATCGGTGCCGCAGCGTTGCTGCGACGCAACCTGCTTGTCTGGGGCGTCGGCGGCATCATCGCCCCCTTCGTCGGTATCAAGTTGATCGACATCCTCATTACGGCGGTGCACCTGGCATGACTGGGTCAGAATCCATCGTTCGCTCGCTCCCGATCGAACTGCTGCGTGCGCTCCGGCTTACGGTGGTCGTCGCAGTCGTGACCGGGCTGATCTACCCGCTGGTCATCACCGGGATCTCGCAGGTCGTTTTCCACGACCAGGCCAACGGCAGCCTGATCGTAAAGAACGGCCAGCTGGTCGGCTCAAAGCTGATCGGGCAGAACTTTACCGACCCCAAGTACTTCTTTGGCCGGCCGTCGGCGACCAACAACGCCAGCGATGCGACCAAGTCGGACCCCTACAACGCGCAGAACTCGGCCGGTAGCAACCTTGCCCCGTCGAACAAGGCGCTCATCGATCGGGTCAGCAAGGCCGTCGACCAGATTCGCAAAGAGAACAATCTTCCGGCCGGTTCCCTGGTGCCAGTCGACCTCGTCACCACCGATTTCAGCGGCTTCGACCCTGACATCACCGAGGCCGGCGCGCTGACGCAGGTCAACCATGTCGCGACGGCGCGCAATCTTGACCCGGCAAAGGTGCGCGCGCTGGTCGAAAAGTACGTGCAGGGTCGTTCGTTCGGCGTCTTCGGCGAGCCACACGTCAACGTGCTCGCGCTCAACATGGCCCTGGACAACGGCGAAGCCGGGTAAAGCAGCCCCCTCCCTACCCTCCCCCGCGAGCGGGGGAGGGAATTGTTCCCCGCGAGGGGGAGGGAGAATAGGTTGGTGGCGACAGCGGTGCGCGGGCGTCTCAAGGTCTACCTGGGCGCGACGCCCGGGGCCGGCAAGACGTTCGCCATGCTCAAAGAAGGCCGGGAGCGAAAGCAGCGTGGCGAGGATGTCGTCATCGCGTACGTCGAGACCTATGGTCGTGTCCGCACCGAGGAGCTTCTCGCCGGTTTCGAGCTGATCCCGCGCAAGCGGATCCCATACCGCGGCACGGTCCTCGAGGAGATGGATCTCGATGCGGTTCTTGCCCGTCATCCAAAGATCGCCCTGGTCGATGAGCTCGCCCACAGCAATGCGCCCGGCTCCGCCAACGAGAAGCGGTGGCAGGACGTGGAGCAGCTGCGCGACGCGGGCATCGACGTCATCTCCACGATCAACGTCCAGCACGTCGAAAGCGTCAACGACGTGGTCGAGAAGATCACGGGAATCGTGCAGCGGGAGACCCTTCCCGACCGTGTGCTCGACCTGGCCGATGAGATCCAGTTCATCGACATTTCGCCGGAGGCGCTCCGCAAACGGATGCGGCACGGCAACATCTACAAGCCGGACAAAGTGGAAACGGCGCTGGCGAACTTTTTCAGGCCGGGCAACCTTGCGGCCCTGAGGGAGATCGCCCTGCGGTTGGTCGCCCAGTCGATGGCCACCTCGCGAGGCGTTCTTGCGCCGGCCGAGGACGTGCTGGTGGCGATCTCCGGTTCCGCCGGCTCCGAGCCGCTGATTCGGCGCGCGGTCCGGGTGGCACGCCGCCTCGGCGGGCTCTGCATGGTTGTGACGGTCGGCTCCGCGGGCCACGTCAACATGGAACGCTATCAGCGGCTCGCCGCCCAACTCGGTTGCTCCTTCGTTTCGCTGGGCGGACCGGACATCGCGAAGGGGATCATCGAGGCCGCCCAGCTGGCCAACGTCCGCCACCTCTTCATGGGCCAGTCCCGCCGGCGCGGTTTCTTGTCTCGGTGGGGCATGACGCTGGCCGACCAGATGATCGATTCGCTCCCCGACATCGACCTGCACGTCATCTCTCCCGAGCACGAGGCGCCGCCACCCGACGTCGAGCGGCAGCGCAGCACGCCCGAGGCCCTGCTTCGGGCGGAGCAACGCGCCGGCCGCCGGAGTGCGGACGTCCGAGCCTACCTTGGTTATGCCGATGGCTCGGGCACGACCACGGCCATGCTGGATGAGGCACGCCGGCGCCGCTCGCGCGGTACCGACGTCGTCGTCGCCGCGATCAACCCGCGCGTCTCGGCTGCGGAGCTGGCCAGCCTCGAAATGCTCGGCGGACCGGATGCCCCCGCGGCGCACGACCGCCTCGACGTCGAAGCGCTGCTGAGCCGAAATCCTGAGGTGGCGGTCGTCGATGAGCTCAACGGCCACGATACGGAAGGACGCCTACGGGCCGAGTCGCTGTCCCGACTGGTCGAAGCCGGCATCACCGTCCTGGGCACGCTCCACCTGCTCGACCTGGCCGGCGTGCGAGAGAGTTACGCGCCGCTCCTCAAGGAACGTGCTCCGGGGTCGGCATTGCCCGATGACGTATTGACGAGGATCGACGAGCTGGAGATCGTCGACGTCACGCCGGCCGTCCTGCTCGAGCGCCTTCGCCGGGGCGAGATCATGAGCCCGGCCGAGGCGGCGCGCGCGCTGCAGGCCGAGTTCCGGCCGCAGATCCTGTCGGCGCTCCGTGAGATGGCATTCCGGTTGATCGCCGACCACACCGACCGGCGCCTGGTCGCGTACATGCGCGAGTGGAAGATCGAAGAGCCGTGGGAAGCGCGCCCGCGCCTGGTCGCCTGCATCCCGCCGCGGCGCGGGATGGAGGCGCGCATTCGGCGGATGGCGGCATTGGCCGCGCGCGTGGCGGCGCAACTCACCGTGGTCAGCGTTCGTCCGCCGAACCTTTCGGAGGAGGAGCGGCGCTGGCTCGGCGAGTACGCGGCCCTCGTCCATCGCGAGGGCGGTGAGTTCGTCAGCCTCTACGGGCGAAATGTGGCCGCGACGCTCGCGGACTACTTGCGCAAGACGCTGAACACCGAAGTCGTCCTTGGGCGCCGCAATCGCCGGTGGCGGCCCTGGGATACGACCTCCACCCTGATCCGGCAGCTCGAGGATGTCGATGTGCACATTCTCCGGCGAGAGGAAGCTACCCCCACGACAAAACCGGCTACGGCTCCGGGAGGGTAAAGCGGAAGGTCGTCTCGCCCGGCTGGCCGTCTTCCAGTGAGATGTTGCCGGCGTGCGCCTCCACCAGCCCGCGAGTGATGGCCAACCCCAGCCCGGTGCCGTCGCCGGCGTTGGACGGGCCCTTCACGAAACGGTTGAACAACCGCTCGCGCATCGCGGCCGGCACGCCCGGACCACGATCGACCACCCGGATCGTGATCTGGCCGGGTGCTTCCTGCGCGACCCGCACCGCGATCGGGGTGCCGGGCGGAGCGAAACGATTCGCGTTATCGAGCAGGTTGTCGAAGATTTGTCCGAGGCTGTCCCAGTCCGCGAGCACGCTGACGCCGGCCTGCTTTGGGTCCCACTCCACGGTCCGATCCGGTGCCGCCCGCTTGAGGCGCTCGGCGGCCGCGGCCACTGCATCGGCGACCTGGACCGGCTCCAGCGTTAGCTGTAGGGCGCCGCTTTCGATCCGCGCCAGGCTGAGCATGTCGGCCAGCAGCCGGTTCAATCGCCGGGCTTCGGTGGCGATCCCCTCGATGCGGTAGCGCACCGAGGTATTCATCTCCTGGGTCCGCAGCATGTTCGTGCTGTCGGTCAGGATCGTGCCGATCGGGGTGCGCAGCTCGTGCGAGATGGTGGCGAGCAGGTCACGGAGCTCCTGCTCGGCCTGCTGCAGGAGTTGGACCTGCTGCTCCGTGCGTGCCAGGCGCACGGCGGCCTGGGCGGCGGCCGCCTGGTCCCGGTTGAGGCGAATGAGCTCCGCATTCGCGTTGCGGAGCTCCGAGGCGAGTCCCTGGGCCCGGATCTGTGCCTGCCGCCGCCGACCGGCGAGGAAGCCGACCACGCCGGCGGTGCCGAAGAAGATGGCCAGGTTGACGAGATCCTGCTCATCGGCGATCGTCAGCGTCCGCACCGGCGGAACGAAGAAGTAGTCGACCAGCAGGAAGCTAACCGCCGCCGCCAGCAGGGCCGGCCAGAGCCCGCGGAGGACCGCGATCACCGCCACTACCGCCATATAGATGAAGACGTACTCTCGCTGGGACGTGGACGAGTGGATCTGCAGCAGGATCGCGGTCAGCGCGACCGGGGCGAGGATGGCGGCCAGCGCAACGGCGATCTCTTCGACGGTGTCACGGCTGATCACGCACACAGTGTGGCGCAAAACGGCAAGCGGGTAGAGTTAGCGGGCTATGGGGGAAGAATCCGGAGAGCGGCGGACCGGAGGGATCGTTCGTCGTGGCGTGGAGCGGGAGAACGAGGACCGCAAGCTGCTGGAGCGGCCGGAGGGCGCGCCGGAATTCCTCGAAAGCGACCCCTGGCGGGTGCTGCGGATCCAGGCCGAGTTCGTGGCGGGTTTCGACGCGCTGGCCACGCTCGGTCCCGCCGTCACCTTCTTCGGTTCGGCGCGTGTTCGTCCGCCCGACCCGATGTATGATGCCGCGCGGGCCCTGGCGGCCGAGCTCGCCCGTCGAGGCTTTGCCGTCATCACCGGAGGCGGGCCGGGCACCATGGAAGCGGCCAACCGGGGCGCTCGTGAAGGTGGTGGGCTGTCGGTGGGCCTCAACATCGAGCTGCCTTTCGAGCAGGGCCTCAACGAGTACGTGAACCTTGGCATCGAATTTCATTACTTCTTCGTGCGCAAGACGATGTTCGTCAAGTATGCGGAGGCCTTCGTCATCTTCCCCGGCGGCTTCGGCACCATGGATGAGCTGTTCGAGGCATTGACCTTGATTCAAACCGGGAAGATCGTCCACTTCCCGGTGATCATGTTCGGCTCCGACTACTGGGCCGGGCTGCGCCAGTGGATCCGCGACCGGGTGCTGGCGGAGGGCAAGATCTCACCCGGGGACCTGGACCTGATGGTGGTTACCGATGACATCCAGCAGGCCGCCGACATCGTCCAGCAGTTTTACCAGCGGAAGGTGCTCGAGGCCCAGCCGAAGGAGCGAGCCGAACCGAAGAAGAGCGACGCTCAGTGACGCCCTCGGTCGAGGTGACGTTTCTCCAGGACGGCGCGCAGCCGGCCGAGAAAGTCGCGGGAGAACTCGCCGACTTCATCGGCGCCGCCAAGCGCAGTCTCGACATCGCCATCTACGACCTGAACGTGACGGACGGCCCGGCCGACCAGGTGCGGACCGCGATCAAGGCCGCCGCCGGCCGCAACGTGGCCGTCCGGCTGCTCTACAACGTCGACTTCCCCAACCCGATCCCGGTACCGCCGCCCTCGCAGTCCGACACGGCCTTCATCGCCAGTCTGGGGGTGCCGACCAAACCGGTGTCGGGCGTTCCCGACCTGATGCACCACAAATACATCGTGCGCGATGGCGCGACGGACGCGGCAACGGTCTGGACCGGCTCGATGAACTGGACGAACGATTCCTGGACGCGAGAGGAGAACGTCATCGTCAAGATCCCGTCCCCAGCGTTGGCCGCGGAGTACGCCAAGAATTTCGGGGAGCTGTGGGACACCGGTCGGGTCGAGGGCAGCGGGAAATACGACCTCGCCGGCGTTCCGGTTGCCTACCAGGACAGTCCGGGTAAGGCGCACGTCTTCTTTGCGCCGGGGCGCGGCCGCCAGATGGCGCATACGATCGCCGACCGGATCGCGCATGCCAGGCGCCGCATCCGGGTGTGCTCGCCGGTGATCACCGCCGGGGTGATCCTGGGCACGCTCGGCGACCTGGCCCACCGGACGCATCCAGACTTCAAGGGCGTCTATGACCGCACGCAGATGGCCGAAGTGCTCGGCCAGTGGCGGGTCGATCCCCACGCGACCTGGAAGGGACCCGCCTTCCAGGCGGTGAGCGCCGCATTCCCCTTCGCGTCCAAGGTCACCACCCCCTACACGCCGACCAGCGTCCACGACTTCATGCACGCCAAGATCACGGTGGTAGACAACACCGTCTTTACCGGCAGCTACAACCTGTCGCACGCCGGCGAGGACAACGCGGAAAACTTGCTCGAACTCGACAGCGGGCCGCTCGCGGATCTCTTCGTCGCATTCGTGGACGCGGTGTATGCGCGCTACGCGCAGACCCCGGCGGCTGAGCCAAAATAGGGTCATGGCGCGACGTCATCGCGCAGCGCTGTACGCCGGGTCGCTGCTGTCGCTCGCGGCCCTGCTGGCACCGCTCAGCCAGCTTGCCAACGGGAGCCTCAGTCTGCGCATGCTCGAGGAGATGCTGGTGCTGGCGGTGGTCATCCCCCTGCTCGCCTACGGCGTCAGTCCGCTACTCTCGGGCCGCGCCGCATCGTGGATACACCCGCTCGCCGGCATCCTCGCGCTCAACCTGGTGCTGTTCGGATCACAGCTACCGGCCCTCGTCGACCTCTCCAGCAAAGATCCTCTGTTCCGCGAGGTGGCACAGGCGGTCTTCATGGCGGGGGCCTTCCTCTTCTGGTGGCCGGTGGTGCGGCCCGATGGGCTGACCGCGATTGCCAAGATTGGATACCTCCTGGTCGCCGGCGTCCCGCCGACGATCCCGGGTATCACGCTGGCGCTCTCGCACCACCTCTTCTATCACGCCTATCGCTCGATCGAGGACCAGCAGGTCGCCGGCTTGCTGCTCTTCGCCACCGCGAAGTTCGCCCTCGTCGCCGGGACCTTCGTGCTCCTCTGGCGACTGCTCACGCCTCAGCCCGATCCGCCCGATCGCGGCGACCGGCACTCGCCCGCTGGCGACCTTCCGCCTGCCGCGCCGGCATGGCTGCGGCGCCTCGACGAGGAGCTGCCCGCCGAGGCAGGGCGTCCCCGGCTTCCGGTGTTGACCAGGCGTTAGCCCGCGTCTAAATCAGGGGCCAGGGGTAGGCCCAGCGCGAGGTCGGTTCGGGGTATCGCCCTTGATCGGCGAGACGGCGCGCGCGCTGCGTGAGCGCGCGAATCTCGGCAGCCGACAGCAACGGCCGCAGGCTGCTCACCCAGCCGTCGCCGGCGATCAGCTCGCGTGCCAGGCGGTTCGCGTCTGCGCGCAGATTGGCCGGCACCTCTTCGCCCGCGAATTCCCAGATCACGGTCCGCAGCTTGGGCAACGAATGGAAGGTGAGACCGTTGTCCACGCCCCAGATGTGCCCGTCGCCGTCGAGCAGACAGTGACCGCTCTTGCGGTCGGCGTTGTTGACGATCACGTCGAACGCCGCCATGGTGCGGAAGTCCAGGGCGCGAGCCGGCATCAGTGAGAAGTAGTGTTCGCGCAGGTCGGCTGTGATGAATTGCTGGAGGGAGCCCGGACCCAACGGCCCATCGGTGCGATAGACGGTGAGCGGCACGACCTGCCAGCCGAGCGCGGCGCTGACCAGGTGGGCGGCCACCTCGCGCTTGCCGAGCGTGCCGTCCGGGAAATCATCGAGCGGCGTCTCCCCCGGAGCCGGCTTGTACACCGCGAGCGTCTCCAGGCCCCCGTCGCCGCGGACGTGGGCCAGGTAGGTGTAGTTGGAACAGTCGGGCATCAGCCCGCGCGTCTTGATTTTGCCTTCGCGCAACAGCCGCTGCTGTGCTTCGCCGCCGGGGGATGGTGCCGCTTGCGCCATCGCTAATGATGCCCGTTCAGCCGCGGGCAGACGCCGCCATCGTGATCGATGGGACCACCGCACATCGGGCAGGGTGGGCGGCCGGCGCTGATCAGGCGGGCGGCGTGGGTGGCGAGCGCCTGCATCTGCGCGAGGCTCGCCTGAAAATGGCCGGTGGCCGGCTCGTCGCCCTCATCGACGAGCTCGACCAGCGAGACCTCGAAGGCCTTTTCGTCCTGGCTGTAGGTGAGCGTCATGAAGCCGACTCGCCAGATGGGGCCGAGCGGTTGCTCGAGGGCCATGTCGGGCACGCGGCCGGCCGGCGGCACCGGCACCCGGGTAAACACCTCTTGCAGTCGTTCGGTCAGCGCCCGGAGCTGGTCCTTCTCGAGGGCCAGGCTGACCAGCTCGCCGGCGGCGCGGAGTTGAAGAAAGAACTCGCGCTTGCCCGGCTCGCCGATGGCTCCGGCGGTGACGCGCGTCACCTGCTCGAAGTCAAAGCTTTCCGACGCCATCGCTCTATTAGATAAAAATGCGGGCCGCTGGGGGAGCGGCCCGCTAAGAGGGGGGAGGGAATCGAACGCACCAAGATCTGTACCCAGTCTGCGAGCCGTTTATCCGCCGGCGGCATCGGGTCAGCACCTGAATGACCCCCGGCGGCGACCGATTCGAAAATGAGCCTGAAAGCGGCCTCAAACCGGTGCCTAGAATGAGGTGTGAGAGCGTCATTCGACCCTCGCTGGTGGCATCGGAACCTGACCACGTTCCAGAAGGTCGCCATCGCCAACAGCGCCATCATCGCCGTCGGTGCCATCACCGGCCCGCTGATCACCTTGAATTTCTCGGGACGCACCAGGCTCCCGTTCTTGATCGGGCTGCTCGCGATCGGGCTGCTCGCCATCCTGGTGGCCAACTTCCTGATCCTGCGGCTGGCGTTCAAGCCGATGCGGGAGCTGGAGTCGACCATGGGGGCGGTGCAGCCCGGGCTCGAGGAACCGCGAGTCCACGCCGACTTCTCCGACCCCGACCTCCGGCGAATCGCGAGCGTCTTCAACTCGATGCTCGACCGGCTGGAGCACGAACGCCACCTCAGCGCGCAGCGTGTCCTGCAGGCCCAGGAACGCGAGCGGCAGCGGGTCGCCCGCGAGCTCCACGACCAAACCGGCCAGGCGCTCACCCACGAGATCATCAGTCTCGACCTGTTGCTGGAACGGACGGGCGATGCCAAGGCGCGCCAGCAGCTGGAGGCGGTCAAGCGGACGCTCGAAGAAACCCTCGAAGAAGTGCACCGAATGTCGCAGGACCTGCGACCCTCGGTGCTGGACGACCTCGGCCTGGTTCCGGCCCTTCGAACGCTGGCCAAACAGCCCTCCGGCGCCGAGGTCTCGCTGCACGTCGACGGTCTGCGGGATCGCCTGCCCGCCCCGATCGAGACGGCGCTGTATCGGATCGCGCAGGAAGCCCTGACCAACACGAACAAATACGCGCGGGCGTCGCACGTCGACATCGACCTGCGGTGCCTCGACGGCCACGTGCGTCTGCGAGTCCGTGATGATGGCGTTGGTTTCGATCCGGGAAGCATCCCGGAACGGGAAGAGCCGGGGCGCGCCGGCCTCGGGATCTTCGGGATGCGGGAGCGCGCCACGCTGCTGCGGGGCACGCTGGAGATCCACTCGTCACCGCTCAGAGGAACCGAGGTCGTCGCCCAATTACCCCTGGAGGAACGCCATGCAAGTTGAGCGCCGCCCCATCAAGGTGATGCTGGTCGAAGACCACAACCTGGTTCGGGCCGGGATCCGAGCGGTGATCGACGGACAGAGTGACATCCAGGTGATCGCCGAGGCGACCGAAGGTCGGGAAGCCATCCGACTGGCCCGCGCCAATTGCCCTGACGTGGCGGTCGTCGACGTGGCGATGCCGGGTATGTCGGGGATCGAGGTGACGCGGGACATCCGTCGCCTCTGCCCGCAGACCCAGGTCCTGATCCTGACCGCGCATGACAACGAGGAATATTTCTTTCAGACACTCAAGGCCGGCGCGGTCGGCTACGTCCTCAAGAAGGCCGCCGCTTCCGACCTGATCGCCGCCATCGAAGCGGCCAGCAAGGGTGAGCCGTATCTCTACCCCTCAGTGGCGCGCCTGCTGGTGTCCGATTACCTGCAGCGCGCGCCGGAGCGAGAGACGTTCGAGCCGCTCAGCGATCGCGAGCGCGAAGTCTTACGGCTGGTAGCGGAGGGCAAGACCAACCGGCAGATCGCGGATAGCCTCTTCCTCAGCATCAAAACGGTGCAGACGCACCGCGATCACATCATGAAGAAGCTGCACATGCACGACCGCACCGAGCTCGTGAAATACGCCATTCGAAAGGGTCTGATCGAAGCCGATAGCTAACCCGCGATCTCGATCGTCAATGATCGGTTCAGGAAGCGGCCGATATCAGCGACTTCCGTCTCGATGCCGGTTCGGGTCGCAAGACCGATCGGTGCCGATAGTTCGACAACGACCTGGCCGCCACCGGCTGAACGGCGCAGGCTCCACGCCCCGATTGCCCGTCCGTTGACGACGACGGCCGGGTGAAGCCAGCCGCCGCCACGCTGCAGCCGTCGCTGGAGGGGAGGAGGCACCGCGAGGTCGCGGCGCCGATAGCCGAGCAGGTAGGTGTCGAAGGCCGGTAGCAGCCGCACCTGCGGCCTTGACGGCATGGTCAGTCGCTTGCGCCGGTCTTTGACGATGAAGCCCAGCCGTCCCTGGATCGTGACGTCGGTGAGACCGGCGCTCGCACCGGTAACGGCGGCGCGCGCTTCACGCATCGAGATGCCCGACCAGGCCGCGAGATCCTCAATCGTCGCCGGGCCATAGGCCGCGAAGTAACGGCGGGCAAGCTCGGACAACGCCGTTTCGCGGGACGGCGTCGGAGCGTGCGCCACCCAATCATCCAGCAGCACGTAGGTAGACTCCCCGTCGTCCCGATCGGGTCCCAGGCAGAGGACGCCCTGCAAGGCGGCGAGCCCGATCAGGTGAATTGGTGCTTGCGTCTTTGCGTCGAGGACCAGATGCTGACGGCGCAGTCGATCGACCAGCTCGTATCGGGTTAGTGGGCCCTCTTCCGTCAGGATCCTTCGGATCGCGGCGACACCTTTGTTCTTCAGGTCGCCGTCAAGGCCGAGCTGGGCGTGGCGGGTCGAGCCGGCGCGGACGAAGACCGGACCCAACAGCTGAAGCAACCAGCGAAGGTCCTCCGCCGCGACGACGTGCAAGGTGCCACGCATCAGCCAGGTGCGGACGATGGAGCGTTCTTCCATGAGGGCGCGGTTGACCTTCCCGGCATCGAGACCGGCGCTTCGCGCGCGCACGCCCAGGGTCGCGGCGCTCAAGAGCTGCGCCTGCAGGCCGCACACCTCGCGCAGGATGGTGGCCGGACGGGTCGCGGTGGCCGTCTCCCGGGTCAACCGCTGAGCTCTGGCACGCATCGACAGCACGCGGCTGTCGGCGAGGACGCTACCCGCCGGCTGGTCCTCCGTCGACGCCGGGTCCCGTCATTCGCGCTGGGTCCAGCAAACGGTCCAGCTCTTCCGGCGCGAGCTTGGTTCGCTCACGCGCGACCTGGCGAACCGTCTTTCCACTGGCGAGCGCTTCCTTCGCGATCTTCGCCGCCGCGTCGTAGCCGATGGCCGGCGCCAATGCCGTGGCCAGCATCAGGCCCTGCTCGACCATCTGTGGGCCCCGATCCGTGGCCTTGATCCCCTGAATGCATTGCCGTGCCAGGTTCTGGGCCGACGCCGAGAGCAGGGCGATCGACTCGAGCAGGCAGAAGGCGGCCACCGGCATCATCAGGTTGAGCTCAAAGATGCTGCCGGACTGGGCGGCGACCGTGATCGTCTGGTCGTTACCAAGCACGCGCGCGACGACCATCGTCATCGACTCGATGATCACGGGGTTCACTTTCCCCGGCATGATCGAGCTGCCCGGCTGGACTTCGGGAAGGGTGATCTCCCACAGGCCGGCGCGCGGTCCCGAAGCGAACCAGCGGAGGTCGTTACCGATCTTCCAGAGGCTGACCGCCACCGCCCGCAGGGCGCCGGCCGCTGAAAGCACGCTGTCGAGCGTCGCCTGGGCCTGGAAATGGTTGTCGGTCTCTCGCACCATCACGCCCGCGCGCCGGGTCAGGTGCGCGCAGACCCGCTGGGCGAACTCGGCGTGGGCATTGATGCCGGTGCCGACCGCGGTGCCGCCAAGTGGTAGCTCGGCGAGTTCCTCGGCCGCACGGCGCACTCGATCGACGGACCGTTCCACCTGGCCGGCATAACCCAGGAACTCCTGGCCGAGGCGGATGGGTGTGGCGTCCTGCAGATGCGTTCTGCCGGTTTTGATGACCGGCATCAACTCTTTGGCCTTCTGGTCGAGGGCATCCTTGAGGTAGCTGAGCGCCGGCACCAGTTCCTCGTGGATCGCAACCAACGCCGCGAGTTGCATCGCCGATGGAATGACGTCGTTGCTCGACTGGCACTTGTTGACGTGGTCGTTGGGATGCACCGGCTGTCGCGATCCCAGCGGCTGGCCCAGGATCTCGTTGGCGCGGTTGGCGATCACCTCGTTGGCATTCGTGTTAGTCGATGTCCCTGAGCCGGTCTGGAAGACGTCGACGACAAAGTCCTTATCGAACTTCCCTTCCTCCGCGTCCTCGGCCGCTTGTTGAATCGGGTTCGCCAGGCGGGTCTCGAGGAGCCCGAGCTCGGTGTTGACGAGCGCGGCCGCGCCTTTGATCTGGGCGAGCGCGCGAATAAAGCGCCGCGGCATGCGCAGGTTGCTGATGGGGAAGTTCTGGCGGGCGCGCTCGGTGCTGGCGCCGTAGTAGGCATTCGAGGGGACCTTCACCTCACCCATCGAGTCTCGTTCGATGCGCGTCCCCTCCTCGGCCATCGGCCTCATCGTAACAACCGGTCGGCGGCTATTCCGGGATGCTTCCATGCCGCGAGGAATCGCGTAATCTGTACCGCGTGGCGGCTCGCATCGTCTCCATCCAGCTCTGTCCTGGCCACCGGGAGCCGATGCGCCTGGTGCCGACCGCCACCCTCATCACCGGGGTCGGGCTCGAGGGCGACAAGCACGCCGGCGGCGCTCCGGACCGCCAGGTGCTTCTCGCGGATAAGGAGGCGCTGGAGGCGGTCAAGGTTCAACCTGGCACCATCAAAGAGAACCTGACCGTGGAGGGACTCAATGTCATGGCGCTCCCCGCGGGCAGCCGGCTGCACCTGGGGGCGAGCGCGGTGCTGGAGATCACCAAAGTCTGCGAGCCGTGCTTCCGAATGGACGAGATCCGCGAGGGGTTGCGGCAGGAGCTCGAAGGCCGACGGGGCATGGTCTCAAAAGTGATCCAGGGTGGGTCGATCCACGTCGGCGATCCGATCATGGTCGAAGAAGCAGAGCCACTCGCGTCTTAGCGTGATCCGCGCCGTCGACCTCCATGTCCATCTGCCGCTGAAGGAATGGCTCGATGGCAGCATGGGGCCCTATCGGGAAGCGGCGGCACGCTACTTCCGAAGCGAGGTCCACGAGCGCACCGTTGACGAGCTCGCCGTCGAATATGCCCAGGAAGAGATCTTCGGCATTCTGCTCGCCTGGGATGCGGAGACCGCGACCCACCGGCCGCCCCTGTCCAACGACGTCGTGGCTGCGATCGTCAAACGTCACCCGAAGCGTTTCGCGTTCTTCGCCTCGGTCGATCCCTGGAAGCCAGATGCGGTGCAGGAGCTGGAGCGAGCCGTCAAGGATCTCGGGGCCAAAGGGGCGAAGTTTCATCCGTCGATGCAGGACTTCTACCCCAGCGACGAGCGCCACTTCAAGCTCTGGGAGAAAGCCGCCGAGCTCAAGATCCCCTGCCTCTTCCATACGGGCACCAGCGGCATCGGCGCGGGGCGGCCGGGCGGCCAGGGGATCAAGCTCGACCCGGCCCGGCCGATTCATCTGGACACGGTGGCGGCGCGCTTCCCAGAGCTGCCCATCATCGCCGCTCACTTCGGCTGGCCCTGGCACCTGGAGCTGATCGCGATGGCGCTGCACAAGACGAATATCTACATCGAGCTCTCCGGCTGGTCGCCACGGTATTACCCGGAGGAGTTGGTGCGGGAGATCGGAGGCCGGCTGCAAGACCGCACCCTGTTCGGCAGCGATTACCCGTTCCTCAAGCCAGCGCGCGTGCTTGAGGAGCTCGAGAACCTCTCGCTCAAACCCGAGGCGAAGGTCAAGATTCTGCGCGAGAACGCCGCGCGCTTACTCAACCTGGAACTTCGTTAGCTCTCTACGCTTTACGCTCCGCAGCCTGGTTACACGGTGACTTAACCGCGCAGTTGCGGCGTCGCGCGGCTCGCGGCGCACTCGCGCTAAATTCCATCGCGCTCGTGGGCTCGCACGAGCCGCCTCCGCCGCCTGCGCTTGTACGCGCGACAGCGCCGCGACCTGAAGGTCGCTAAGACGGCATAATGCACCTCGATGCCACGCGGCTACGCCCGATACGTGCTCGGCGTGATGGTCGGCATCAACTTCCTCAACTACCTCGACCGCTACATCCTGCCGGCGGTCGCCACCAGGATCCAGGCCGAGTTCCACCTGACCGACAGCCAGGTCGGCCTGCTGGGCAGCGCCTTCCTGCTGGTGTACGCGGTCGCCACGATTCCATTCGGCATCTGGGCCGATCGCGGCGTGCGCAAAACGGTGGTTGGCATCGGCGTGACGATCTGGAGCCTCGCCACCCTCTTCACCGGCCTGGCCCGTAGCTACCTCCAGCTCTTTGTAGCGCGAGCGGTGCTGGGAATCGGTGAAGCCAGCTATTACCCGGCCGGTACGGCGCTGCTCGGCGACTACTTCAAGAAAGAAGGTCGAGGGCGTGCCATGTCGGTTTGGGCCGCCGGCACCGCGGTCGGCATCGCCGTTGGGTTTGCGGGTGGCGGGATCGTCGCGAGCACGCTGGGCTGGCGGGCGGCGTTCTACATGACCGCCGTCCCGGGCCTGGTCTTTGCGATCCTCGCGTTCGGACTGCGCGAGCCTGTGCGTGGCGCCGCCGAGGAGCGAGGCCCACGGACGCACGAAGCCCCATCGATCACCTGGCGGACGTTCCTGCGGCTGTTGCAGATCCCCACGTTGCGCTCGACCATCGCCGCCGAGACCGCGCTCTTCTTCGTCCTGGGCGGGGCCGCCTTCTGGCTTCCCACCTATCTGAGCCGGCGCTTCGGTCTCGGCACGGGTAGTGCCGGAACGCTGGCGGGCGGGGTGCTCGTCCTCGGCCTGCTGGCCGGCTCACTCCTCGGAGGGACCATCGCCGATCGACTGACGATCCGCCGGCGCTCGGCGAGCAACCTGCCGATCGGGATCGCCGGCTTCGTCGCCGGCGCCGTCTTCGTCGCCCTGGCTCTGCTGATGCCCAGCCTGGTGCTCTTCGTGCCGATGTTCCTGCTGGGAGCCGCGTGCCTGTATCTCTACAACGGGCCCTACACGGCGATCAAGCAGAACGTGGTGCTGCCGACGGTGCGCGCCAGCGCGGTCACCCTTTCATTGCTGATCGAGCATCTCCTCGGGGACTCCTACGCACCCTTCGCGATCGGCAAGCTCTCCGATGCCCTCAACAGCCTCCAGCTTGCTCTGCTCATCCTGCTGCCACCCCTTCTCTTGCTCGCGGCGCTGGCGGCGGCTACCGGGCTCAAACACGAGGACCCTGACGGGCGGGCGATGGAAGCGCGCTGGGCGAGTGCCTCGAGCTTGCCCTAACCCTCCAGGCCGGCGAACAGGTCGTCCTCGGTCAAGCCGTCGACCGCCCCCACCAGGGAGAAGACTTCGGTGTCGCCCTGCCCCTCGACGAATTTCCGCAGCGCATCCCATTCCTGGGTTTGCGTGCGGTGATGAGAGAACGCCCGCAGCTTGGCGTCCTTGAAGTCCTTGATGGAGATGCGAGTGGTGATGGGCGGCTGCGGCGGAAGCTGGAGCGATTCGGCCGTCATCGCGGTCGCGGTCTGGAAGTAAAGCTTGCTCGGCGACCAGGGTGAGATCCCCAGCGCGAGCGCCTCGAGGCTGTACGCCGCGGGGTCGCCGCTGAGCGTGCAGGCTTGTACCGTCATCCGGCTGACGACCTTGTGGTCGGGATGACCGTACGCGCCCTCTGGTCCGAAGGTCACCACCACCTGCGGACGGTGGCTGCGCAGACAGCGCACGATGTCGCCCTTGAAGCGGTCCTGGACCGCCTCGACTTCCTCAACGCGTTCCAGCGCTCCATCCGGATAGTCGAAGATTTCCAGGAAGGTGACCCCCAGCTCGGCGGCGGCGTCGCGAAGTTCGATCTCCCGAACGTCCGCCAGGCGGCGAAGGTCACCGGCCTCCCGTCCGTTCCAGAGCCCGGCGGCGCCGCGCGTCATCGTCACCAGGCTGACCGTCGCACCCTCCGCGCCGTAGCGCGCGATGGTCGAGGCGCACCCGAAGCATTCGTCGTCCGGGTGAGGCATCACGATCATCAAGCGCTGGCCGTCACGACTCATTCCGAGCAGTGTAG
>DATBYO010000079.1:0-2831 GCA_036513655.1 Candidatus Dormiibacterota bacterium
ACAACACCGCACAGCCGGATCTACCGGCGCTGCCTAACAACAAACCGATGGCATCGGGCGGTGCAGCCAAGGTTTGTCCGGATGGCGCGCCGCACCGCGCGTTCGCCTCCAACAGGGTGAACCGCACCTGTGGCATGGTCACTGCCAGTGGCACGGCCGGCAGCCCGCCGCCGCTGCCGATGTCGATCACCGTAGCAATCCCGTTCCACGATGCCGCGATCAGGGCATCGGCATCCGCGATCAGCCCCTCGATCTGCTCGAGCGTCTGGGCCCCGGTGAGGCTGATGGTGCGATTCCACTCGAGCAGGAGTTCGGCATAGCGCAGGATTTCGGGGCGCACAACCTTACAATATGGCTGTGCCGGTTTACGAGTTCTCCTGCCTGAGTTGCCGTCATACCTTCGACGTCTTCGGTGGGTACGCCAGCCGGGATGAGCGCCAGGTCTGCCCCGAGTGCGAGAGCACCAATACCAGGGTCATGTTCTCAACGTTCGCGGTGGTCGGCAAGGGCGAGGCATCGAGCGCTTCGACCTCAGGCGGCTGCGCGTGCGGCGGCAGCTGCGCCTGCTCTAACTGATGGAGGCTGCGGGGGTACCTGTCCGCCTGCGACCGCTTCCTGTCGGGGAGCTGCTCGACGAGACCTTCAAACTGTACCGTCGCCACTTCACCGTCATCGCCGGCGTCGCGCTCGTGGTCATCCTTCCCAACCTGATCGTCACCCTCATCTCGGGCTCCTACCGCGCCAACCCGATCACCTACGTCCAGCAGCTCCTCCAGAGCGCGAACGATCCCGCCGCGTTGGCGGCGGTCCAAAACCGGCAGGCACAATACACCAGCTCGCCCCTCTATCTGCTGAGCTTTCCGGTCGCGATTCTCATGTATCCCTTCACGACGGGCGCGCTCTATCGAGCGGCCACGTCGCTGGCGGCCGGCAACCTCGAAACGATCGGGTCGGTCCTGGCCGGCACGGCGCGCCGCTACTTCGCCCTGTTCGGCATCGCGATCCTGACCGGCCTCGTGGGTGTGTGCTTCGTCTTGATCATCACGATCCCAGTCGTGATCTGGGTCCTGGTGCGCTGGGCGGTGGCGACCCCGGCGCTATTTGCTGAAGGCGTCGGTCCGATCAAAGCCCTCGGTCGGAGTTGGAGCCTGGTACGCGACAACTGGTGGCGGACCGTGGGCATTCTGATCATCGTCGCCATCATGGTGAGCCTCATCCAATCCGCCCTCGGCGTGCTCTTTACTGGAGTTGCCGCCGTGCTTCCGGGAATCGGCGAGGACCTCCGGTCCGGCCTGGTCACGACCGTGGCGACGCTCGTCAACGCGCTGGTCGGCGCCATCACACCAATCGCCATCACCATGCTGTATCTCGACCTGCGGGTTCGCAAGGAAGGTCTCGACCTCGACCAGCTTGCCCGTCAGGCCGCTCCGGGCGCGGCGCCGGCCTAACCGATTGCGCCGGGGGGCGTCGGCGCCGATCCTGCTGCTCCTTCTCGGGCTGCTGAGCTTGCTGGGGGCCGCCAGTGCGTCGGCGAGCTCAGCGGACGATTACACGAACGCCGTCCATCGCGCGCTAACCCTCGTGCAGTTCGGCGAGCGCGGTGACCTGCCGTCGATCCAGCAGGCGATCGATGTCCTCGTCCAGGGGACCGGCGCCAGCCAGCCGGAGATCCTGCACGACCTCCGCAAGATCCCGCCCGACCTGGGCGACGCGGACCAGCGACTGCAAGCGCTCTATACCACGTTGCAGGCGCGTGTCGACACTTCCGACCCCGAGCAGGCGCAGCGCCAGCTGCAAGGCATCCTGTCGCAGCCGCGCTACGCGGGGCTCAACGCCGGCCCGTCGCTGCAGGAGCGGATCCTCGACTGGGTCCTGGGCCGGATCGGCGATTTGCTTTCGTGGCTCGGGGTCGGCAACCTTCATCTCAACATCCCGATCTGGGTCTGGTTGGCGATCGGCGTCGTGGCGCTGATCGCGATCATTGCCGGGGTGCTCCGGGGTGGCCTGAGCCGCGGTGGAAGGGAGGCCAGGCTACGGGCCAGCACCGCGAGCGCGCCTCGCCGGATGGATTTCTTCGGGGAGGCCGACCGGTTGGCGGCAACCCACGACTACGCCGGGGCCATCAAAGCGCTCGCCGGCGGCGTCTCCGTCAGGCTCCGTGGCGAGCACGCCTGGGAGCACAGCCCGTTCACCGTGCGCGAGCTGTTCCAGCAGGCCGAACGAGGCGAAGCCTTGCGGCCACTGCTTCTCTCGTTCGAGGAGGCGAGCTACGGCCATCGGGCGCCCGACGCCGATACCTACGCGCGTGCCGCCGATGCGGCGGCGGGCTACCGGGGGACAGCTACATGAAGGGGCGGGGGTGGATCGCGTTGGGCGGGATCGGCCTGCTGGCCTTTTTGCTGGTCCTGCTGCGCGGCGGCGGCACGCAGGGCGGGTCGCCAGAGCATGCCTCGACGAGCGATGCAACCGATGGGACGTCCGTTCTGCGCGCGTACGCCGACGCCCTCGGCCATCCGAGCGGATCGGTTGAAGGCGACTTCGGTCTGCCGGCGTCGGCGGGTCTGCTCTTCGTCTTCACGCCCAGGTCCACCAACGGTTTCAACAGCGGCGAGGTCCAGCAACTGAACAGCTGGATGCAATCGGGGGGCGTGGTCGTCTACGCGGCCGAAGCGGGAGACCCGCAGCTGGACACCCAGTTCGGGTTGCGCCGCTCCAGCACCAACGTGTCCGCCAGGGCGCACGCCGTCGCGCCCATCTTCGGAGGCGTCGACGCGGTCGCCGGTAGCGATGCGGCCCGCGCCTTCGCCCCAACGGCCGCCCAGGTGCCCCTG
>DATBYO010000080.1:0-21938 GCA_036513655.1 Candidatus Dormiibacterota bacterium
AAGGCCGACCACGCGGTCGGTGAGGAGGTCGGGGGCTTTACGGTCGCGATCAAGGTATCCGGCGACGGCGTCACCTTCGACGAGGCAGCAGTGAAGGCCATGTTGAAGGCCGCGCTGCAGCGGAAGATCCCGCAGGGGTCGCAGCTGACCAGTAACGGAGCCTTCACGTACGACCCGATCGATGCCACTGCCGACGGCCACATCACCCTCAATGGCCATGCCTCCGGCTTCTACACTCCGATCTTCATCGAAACGAACATCCGGTCACAGTTGAAAGGGATGAGCCCATCGAAAGGCCAGGCCTTCCTCCAGTCGCTTCCGAACGTGGTCGACGCTCGCGTGACCCAATCACCCTTCGGCCTGCCATGGCTGCCACTCTTCAGCTCACGGATCACCCTCAAGATCCAGGAGGTCTCCAACAGCAGCGCAAGCCCGTGAGGATCCTCGCGATCGACCCGGGCACGGTTCGGCTCGGCCTCGCGCTCAGTGATCCATCGGGAACGATCGCGCTACCACTGAGCGTGCTCGCGCGACGCTCGGAGGCCGAGGATCTCAAGGCGCTGGCCGATCTGGTCGAGCGCCACGAGGTTGGACAGATCGTCGTCGGGCTGCCACGCCTGATGAATGGCCGGATCGATGCCGCCGCCCAACAGGCTCAGGCGTTCGGGGCCCAGGTGGCCAAGGCGACCGGGCGGCCGGTAGCATACTGGGACGAACGCTTGACCAGCGTGGCAGCCGAGCGGTACCTGATCGAACAGGGCAAACGGCGCAGCAAACGGCGGCAGGAGATCGACCGGATGGCCGCCACGTTATTGTTGCAGGGATATCTCGACTATCGCGCTGGTCGGGCACCAGGAGGCTGAATGCCAGAGATTCCGGAAGCGAACGGTGAAGTTCAAACGATCGAGCTGGTCAACGAGAAAACCGGCGAGGAAGAGAGCTACGTTGTCCATGATGTGGTGGAGATCGAAGGCGAAACTTACTACGTCCTTCAGGCGGAGGCCGACGAGGACCGCGTGCTCATCCTTCGCCGCGAAGGGGAGTCGCTGGTAACGCTGGACGACGAGGAGCACGACCGGGTCGTCGAGCAGCTCGAGGAATTCGAAGAGGACGAAGAGCTCGATGACGACGGCGGTCCGAAGCCCTGACTGATCCGCAGCGGTCGCCCCTGAACGCCCCATCGCGGCGGCAGCGGAGCCGCGCGCTCGGCTGCGTGCAGTGGTTCGTGGTCATCCTGTTCCTCCTACCGGCGGCGCTGGGCATCCCTGCCGTGGTCGGCTACAACTGGGTGGATCACCAGCTGCATCAGCCGGCCAATCCCGGTACGTCCAAAGTCCGCTTCGTCGTTTCGCCGGGAGCGACCTTTCATGAAGTCGCCGACACGTTGCACCGCGTCGGGCTGATCGATTCGGTGACCGTTTTCGACCTTTACGCGCGCTACAAGCACCTGGACCGAAACATCCAGGCCGGCGCCTACGACCTGAGCCGGAACCTCAACATGATCCAGATTCTGACGTCGCTGCAGACGGCGATCCCGGACGAGATCTTCGTTACCGTTCCCGAGGGCTATACGATCGCGAAGACGGCGGCGGTCCTGGATAAGGGCGGCGTGATCAAGGGCAGCGACTACGTGGCGCTGGCCGTTCAAGGCAAGTTCAGCTACGACTTCCTCGCAGACCTGCCGCCAGGCGCGTCGTTGGAAGGCTTCCTCTTTCCAGACACCTACCTGGTGCCGCGAGCGGGCACGGCCAAAGACCTGATCACGCTCCAGCTCGAGAACTTCAAGGCGCATTGGGACGACACGCGAAAGAGCCAGGCGGCCCAGCGAAAGCTCAATGCCCTGCAGATCGTGACGATCGCGTCCATGATCGAACGCGAAGCGCGCTTCCAGGACGACCGGCCGCTGGTGGCGAGCGTCATCTACAATCGGCTGTCGGCCGGCTGGCCCCTCCAGATCGACGCCACCGTGCTGTACGCCAAGGGAATCTGGCAGTCCTCGGTGACCACCGACGACCGCAAGATCGCTTCCCCCTACAACACCTACCTACATACTGGCCTTCCACCGGGACCCATCGCGAACCCAGGCATCAAAGCGATCGATGCCGCCCTCCAACCCGCCCAAACCGGGTACTTCTTCTACCTCTCCGACCCGCAGGGCCACAACCACTACGCCAAGACCAACGAAGAGTTCGCCCGCCTCCTCAAGCAATACGGTCTCCAGTAGCCCGGCAGCCCGGCTGCTGTTGCTGGGAGGGGAGGCGGGTGGCGAGCCCGCCATCAGCCTCTACAACGCCGGTTTCGCCGCGGCGGGGATCGAGGCCACCTGTGAGGTTCGAACGGTTGCGGCGGCGAAGCTCCCGGACGCCATTGCCGGGATCCGCGGTGACCGCCGCGTCTTGGGGGCCGCGGTCACCATGCCTCATACCGTCGCCGTGAGCCGGCTGCTCGATGGCCTGGGGCCGGAGGCGCAGGTCATCAAAGCCGTCAACACCATCAGTCATCGCGCCGGCGCGCTGATCGGGTGGAATACCGATCGTCCGGCCTTCACCCTTGCGCTCGAGGACGCGGGCTACCAGCCGAAGGGCCGCTCTGTCCTGGTGCTCGGGGCGGGTGGCGCTGCCCGGGCCTCGGTCGACGCCTTGCGTGAGGCGGCCGCCAGGATCTGGGTCGCGAGCCCCGACCTCGACGAGGCTCGAGCGGTGTGCCGTGACCTGCAGGTTTCCAGCGGCGGACCGGCACCGATTGGCTCGCTGTCGCTGCTGGTTCGGAAGGCCGAGCTGATCGTCAATGCCACCCCGGTCGGCAGTGATGGCCAGTCGGTCTTGTTCCCGGTCGACTGGATCACACCCGGCCACTTCGTCTTCGACCTCATCTACCAGCCCCCGGTCACACCGTTGGTCAGTGGAGCCCGCAATCAGGGCGCGCGCGCCATCAACGGGTTGACCATGCTGCTCTTCCAGGGGCTGGCCGCTTTCGAGATCTGGACGGGGCAGGCCCCGCCGGAGGCGGCGATGCGAGCCGCACTCGAGCGGGCCGTCGTGGAGCGCCTCACCTCGTGAACCATCTACTCTTTGCGCTCGCCTGGGCCGCGGTGGGCGGCGTGGCCGGCCTTGGCCTGAATTACGTCTCGCGCTGGCTGGCTCGAATCGAGGAGATCGAGTTTCGTCAGTCGAGCCTCGAGGCGCTCCTGATGCCGGCACTGTCGGCGGTGCTCTTCTTCGTGTTTGCGCTGCAGCTGGGGATTCAGCCGCTCGTCTTCATCGACTCCGTCTACGTCGCCATCCTGGTCCAGGTGTTCGCCTTCGACCTGAAGACTCGATACATCCTCGACCTGGTGATGTTTCCGAGCTGGGTGATCGCCTTTGCCCTGGCCTTCGTCACTCCCTGGACGCCCTATCTGACGTGGCCGTGGCCCGACTGGCGAACCGCTCCGGTGGCCGCCCTGATCGCCGGCGCCGTTTTTCTGCTGCTCTTCGTCGGAGGACAGCTGGTGTTCGGCGCCGAGGCGTTCGGCTTTGGCGACGTCAAGCTGGCGGTGTTCATCGGGATGTCGACCGGCCTCTCCAACCTGCGGGTCGCCCACGCCATCCTGTACGGCGTGTTTCTGGGTGGGTTTGTGGCAATAATTCTGCTCATCACCCGCATCCGTTCACTCAAAGAGCCGGTCCCGTACGGACCATTCCTGGTCGCGGGGACGCTGCTCGCGCTCTACGGGCAGGCGCCATGAACGCGCGCGACCTGCTGCCGGGCGAGCGGATCCTGGCCAGCTCCTCGCGGCACTGGGTCGTTCTCTTGCGGCCGGTCGCCACCACCGTTCTTGCGGTGCTCGTTTCGCTGGTCGTCCTGGCCCTGCTGCCGCTCAAGAGCGAGCTCCGCCTGTTCCTGATGCTGGGCGCGATCCTGGTCGGCCTGGGCGTGCTCAACATCTATTACTGGGGTTGGCGGGCCCACGAGTATGTCCTCACCGACCAGCGCGTCATCATCAACGAGGGGATCCTCTCCAAGTTCTCGCGGTCGATCGCGATCGACCGGATTCAGGACCTCACCACCTTCCAGGGTCTGTGGGGGCGGACCTGGGGCTTCGGGGACATCGAGCTGGAATCCGCGGGAAGGGAGGGCGCGGAGCTGCTGAGCACGGTGCCGCACCCGCAGCAACTTCGCAACGCGATCTTCGGCCAGATCGAAGCCCGGCGCCGGCAGGGGGGTTCAGCGAACCCCTAGCGGGGTACAATCGCATGCCGGTATGGTCAACCCCAGTGACTTTCGCAATGGCATGACGATCGAGTGGGAGGGCGAGCTCTGGGTCGTGCTCGAGTTCCAGCAGGGCCAGAACGCCCGGGGCGACACCTTTTTCCGCACCAAGCTGCGGAACGTCCGGAACGGGTCGATCATCGACCAGAAGTTTCGGGACAAGGATCGCTTTGCCCGGGCCCGGATCGAGAAGGTGGCCATGCAGTACCTTTACAGCGACGGTGATCGCCACTTTTTCATGGACCTGGAGAGCTACGATCAGCTCCCACTTGGCGACGACCAGCTGGGCGACAGCTTGAAGTACCTCAAAGAGAGCGCATCGATCGCGGTGCTGATGTACGAGGGCCGCCCACTCGGCGTCGAGCTACCCACGACCGTCGATCTCCAGGTGACGCAAACCTCGCCGGGCTTCAAGGGCGACACGGCGGCCGGCGGCGGCAAGCCGGCGACGGTGGAGACCGGGCTGATCCTCAACGTGCCGTTCTTCGTGAACGAAGGCGACGTGATCCGAGTTGACACGCGCACCGGCGCCTACGTGGAGCGGGTCTGACCCGATGCCTGACCGTCCGCTCGGCTCCGTCAAGGTGGCCAACGAGGTGATCGCCCACATCGCGTCACTGACCGCGAGCCAGGTGCAGGGCATCGTCGGCATGTATCCCGCCAGGGCCCGTGACGGACACCGCGTCCTACCGGCCGGCGCCTCGCACAAGGGTGTGCGGGTCGATCTGGGTAATGACGCCCTGAACCTCGAGCTGTTCGTGATTGTCGATCACTCCGCGCATGTGCCCACGGTCGCTGCGGAGGTACAACGGCAGGTGGCGGATGCGATCGACAAGATGTTGGGTCTCGAAGTCCGCCAGGTCAACGTCTTCGTCGGCGATGTGAGGTTCCCCGAGGACGCGTAGGCGGCTGAAGTGCAGCACTAGATGGGACGGCGCCACCTGGCCCGCGAGCTCGCCCTCAAGGTGCTGTTCGAGCTAGAGACCGATGGCAGCGATGCCGAACGGTCCCTTCAGTACCACGTTGCCGAGTCACGGGCCGATGCCGAGGTCGCGGACTTCGCCCGGACCCTGATCCAGGGCGTTCGTGACCATCAGGCCGAGATCGATGCCCAGCTGGCGCAGGCCTCGAGTAACTGGGGCCTGGACCAGATGGCCAAGGTGGAGCGCACGTTGCTGCGCATCGCCGCCTTCGAGATTCGCTACTTGCCGAGCGTGCCGCTCAAGGCGGCCATCAACGAGTCGATCGAGCTGGCCAAGACCTTCGGCGGTCCTGACTCCGGCAAATTCGTCAACGGCATCCTCGGACGGATCGCCGCCGATGCCGAGATCCGCCGGCATCCTGCCGACAGAAGCTCGAAAGGGGCGCAGTGAGCTCCCACCTTACCGGCCCTCAAGGGGGGAGGGAAATTGCTGAGATCGCCCAGATGGATTACGAAACCGCGGCCGCCGAGCTCGAACGCACCGTTGCCCAACTCGGAAAGGAGCAGGACGACCTGGCCGAGTCTGTGCGCACCTTCGAGCGTGGGCTGGCGCTGGCACGCCATTGCGCCCGGCTGCTCGATGATGCTGAGCGGCGGCTGAAGGAGTTGGCGCCGGCCGGCGAGCGTCCGCCGGGCCCGTGACCCTGCTCCGAAACCCGTACTTCGTCGTCCCTCTGATCGCCTGGGCGATCGCCCAGACGTGTAAGGTGATCATCGATTCCGTCCTGCTGCATCGGTTCAGCGTGCGGCGGCTGGCGACCGCGGGTGGGATGCCGAGTTCGCACAGCGCCCTGGTCGTTGCCCTGACCACGATCATCGGCCGGCTGGAGGGCGTTGGGTCGCCGCTCTTTGCCATGGCGCTGATCTTCTCCACGGTCGTCATGTATGACGCCACCGGCGTGCGGCGGGCCGCCGGCCAGCAAGCCATGATCCTGAACCGGTTGATCGACGACTTATTCATCGCGCACCAGGGCATCCGCCAGGAGCGGTTGCGGGAGCTGCTCGGACACACACCGATCGAAGTGATTGCGGGAGCCTTGCTCGGGATTATTGTCGGGCTAGGAATATGGCGCTGATGGTCGAGGGCCGGGTCCGCCTGGACCAGGTGCTCGTGGCCCAGGGGCTCGTGCCTTCGCGGCAGCGGGCTCAGGCCATGGTGCGTGCCGGGCTGGTGCGGGTGGCGGGCGAGGTCGCGGACCGCCCGGACCAGCTGGTCAGCCCCGATGTCGGCATCGACCTCGCCAGGACCAAGGAGTTCGTCAGTCGCGGCGGCGAAAAGCTCACGGCCGCCCTCGATGCCTTCGGCATCGATCCAACGGGGCGGGTGGGCCTCGACGTCGGCGCGTCGACGGGCGGCTTTACCGACGTGTTGCTTCGTCGCGGGGCCAGCGCGGTGGTCGCGGTCGACGTCGGCTACGGTCAGCTGGCCTGGAGCCTTCGTCAGGACCCACGGGTGATCGTGCTGGAGCGCGTCAACATCCGCCATCTCGATCGGTTGCCCGTCCCGGCGGACCTGGCGGTGATCGACGTCTCGTTCATCTCCCTGCGGCTGGTGCTGCCGCGTGTCCGCGAGCTGCTCAGCCCGCCGGGTGACGTCGTCGCCCTGGTCAAACCCCAGTTCGAGGTCGGCAAGGGGGCGGTGGGAAAGGGTGGCGTGGTCCGCGATCCCGAACAGCACCGTCGGGTCCTGCGCGAGCTCAGGCAGTTTGCCGAATCGAACGGATACCTCGTCGCCGGCGAGATACCCTCCCCGATCCTGGGGGCGAAGGGCAACCGCGAATTCCTGGTGCATTTGAGGCGGAATGGCTGACGCGGTTGGCATCGTCTGCCATCCACGCATCGATATTGGCGGTCCCCCGGTGATGGAGGCGCGCCGCCGGCTCGAAGAGCGCGGTTTTCGCGTCTGGACCTACTGCGCCACGGCCGAAGAGCGGCCTGGAGCGCTGGAGGGCGAGTTGGACGGCACCCGCCTGATCGTCAGCATCGGGGGCGACGGCACCTTGCTCTGGACCGCCCAGCAGGCGGCCGCCGCCCACATCCCGGTCCTGGGGATCAACGCCGGACGGCTCGGCTTCCTGACGCAGGTCCAGCTTGGCGAAGAGGGAAAGGCGCTCGAGCGCTGGGCAGCCGGCGACTTCACGTTGCAGCGTCGAGCCCTGCTCGAGGCCCGCGTCGACGATCGCGCGTTTCTTGCCCTGAACGACGTGACGGTGCACAAGGGGATCGAGATCAACCTGATTCGGATCGAGGCCTTCGTCGACGGCCATCCGGCGGGCCGCTTCGACGCCGACGGCGTGATCGTCTCGACGCCAACCGGCTCAACCGGCTATGCGCTGTCGCTGGGCGGTCCGATCGTCCATCCGGACGTGCGAGCGATCATCTTCATGCCGCTGAACCCGCACAGCCTGTTCAACCGCCCGATCGTGCTGCCGGAAAACTCCCGCATCGCCATCCGGCTGCCCTCCGCCTCCGCGATCCTCACCTGCGATGGCCAGCAAACGGTGGCGCTCCATCCGGGAGCCGAGGTTCAGATCGTCGCACCCGGTTTGCAGGTGGAGCTGGTGCAGTTCACCGGTGGGCCCAACTTCTTCGAGCTCCTTCGTCGGAAACTGCGGTGGGGCCTGCCGCTCACTGATGGCGACGATTGACCGGCGGTGCGCTGCGACGGGTCGGCCAGTTCTGGCGCCACGCGTCGGCTCGGGTCACGCCCGAGGAGCGAGCGAGGGCTGAACGGCTGCTGGGTCCGCTGGCGCCCCTGTTCTTCGAGCTACCGGTCAACGATCAGCGGCATGGCCTCGACGTGCTCGACACCGTGGCCCGCCTCGAGGGCCGGCCCGGCCCCTTGTTGCAGCAGGCGGCCTTGCTGCACGACCTGGGCAAAGCCGGAGCCCACTTCTCGGTCGTCGACCGCAGCCTGGCCGTCTTTTTGACGGCGGTGTCGCGACCGGCCTTGAACGCGCTGCTGCGATCGCGACCCGGCTTCGCTCGGCGGTACACGATCTACGCCGATCACGCGAGAATTGGCGCAGACCGGCTTCGGGCCGCGGGCGCGGTCGAGCTCGCGGCGATCGTGGCCGAGCATCATGCCGTAGAACCCGCATCGGAGGTGACCCGCCACTTGAAACGTGCGGACGGACGGAATTGAGTCGGGAGATCGCCGCCGAGCTCGAGCGCGATCCGGTCTACGTGGTGCGCACCGCGGCCTTCGATGGACCGATCGAGCTCCTGCTCAGCCTCGCGCAGCGGGCCGAGGTCGACCTCAAGGCCGTACCCCTCGCCAGCCTGACCGATGACTATCTTCGGGCCATCGAGCAGGCGGCGCCGCCGCTCGATCAGCTGGCGGCATTCCTGGTGATCGGCGCGCGGCTGGTCCAACTCAAGGCCGCCGGCCTCATGCCCCAAGCAGCGGTGGGGGAGGAGGAGGATCTCCAGGCCTGGGAAGACGCAATCAAGGGACGGCTCGAAGAATACAAGCGCTTCAAGGAGCTCGCCGAGTCGCTGATGCGTCGCCACGCGAGTGGACGGTTCACCTTCGCCGGCTTGCTCGAGCCCGACGTGATCCCGCAGGCACGGGTGCAGGTGAGCCTCGACGTCCTGGCCAGCGCGTTCCGGCAAGTGCTCGACCGGTTGCCCCCGGTCGAACAGGTCACGGTCGAGATGGAGCACGTCTCGCTCGCCGAGAAGCTCGAGGAGCTCCGCCACATGCTGGCGCGCCAGGCGCCGGTCAACTTCAGCGCCGTCTTCCGCCACGCGCGCACGAGGTTGGAAGCCGTGGTGATCTTCCTCGCGCTCCTGGAGCTGATTAGAATCGGTGAGGCCCGCGTGGCGCAGGCCTCGGCGTTCGCCGAGATCACCGTGCACGGACAGGAGAGGAAAGAAGCCGAGTGAGCTCGATGACCGACGGTGCGACGCAGGTGCGGGATACGATGGCACTGGCTTCCGCGCTCGAGGCGGTGCTCTTCACCCTCAACCGAGCGGTCACCGTGCTCGAGCTTCAGGACATCCTGCAGTCGCCGCTGCCGGACATCGAGGCCGCCGCCGCCAGCCTGGCGGAAGCGCTGACGGGACGTGGCCTCTTTCTGCAACGCCATCAGGACCAGCTTCAGCTGGTCACCGACCCGGCGCAGGCGGACGTGGTACGTCGAGTGTTGCGCCCGGAGTATCCGTCGCGCCTATCTCCGGCCGCCTACGAGACGCTCGCCATCATCGCCTATCGTCAGCCGCTCACTCGAGCCCGGATCGAGGAGATTCGCGGCGTCAACTGCGAGGCCGTCCTGGAGAGCCTCGAAGAAAAGGGCCTGATCACGGAGACCGGGCGGCTCGATGCGCCGGGCACCCCGCGTCTCTTCGGCACCACCATGAAGTTCCTCCAGATCCTGGGACTCAGCAGCCTGGACGAGCTACCACCCTTACCGCAATCCGCCTCAACCAGTTCCTAGCGCGCGCCGGCGTCGCGGCCCGGCGGAAGGCGGACCAGTTGATTTTGTCGGGACAGGTATCGGTCAACGGGGCGACGGCCGTGGCCGGGCAACAGGTCACCCCGGGCATCGACCGGGTGACTATCGGCGGCCGGCCGGTGGAACCGGTCTCCGAATGGACCTACCTGATGATGAACAAGCCGGTCGGGGTGCTCACCAGCGTCGGCGATGAGCGCGGCCGGCCGACCGTGACCGACCGCCTGCCTCCGGGGCCAACCCGGGTCTTCCCGGTTGGCCGGCTCGATCTCGACAGCCGAGGACTGCTGTTGCTGACGGACGACGGCGAACTGGCCGGGCGCCTGATGCACCCCCGCTACCATGTCGAAAAGGAATACCGTGTCGTGGTCAGCGGCCGGCCGAGTGACGACGCATTGCAGCGGTTATCGGAGGGGATGGTCGTGAGCGGGGAGCGGTTTGCGCCGGCCGAGGTCCGCGTGCTCGACAGCACACCGGGGGACACCCGGCTATCGATGGTGCTGCGCGAAGGCCGCAAGCGCGAAGTACGCCGGCTCTGGCAGGCGCTGGGCCATCGAGTGCTCGACCTCCAGCGCGTGCGCATCGATGGGCTCCAGCTGGGCGACCTCGCCGAGGGCGGTGTGCGTCCCCTTCGGTCCGAGGAAGTGGCGGACTTGAAGGCCGCCGCCGGACTCTAAGGTGATCATCGCGATCGATGGTCCAGCTGGCTCGGGGAAGACCACCATCGGACGGATGGTCGCGGAAGCCCTCGGATTCGCGCTGGTCGACACCGGGCTGTTCTACCGCGCCGTGACGGTGGAAGCACGGCATCGCCGAATCCGGGCCGATGACGTTGGCGGGCTCAGTCGAATGCTTGGCGAGCTGCGGATCGACGTCAACACGTCGCCGTCGGCCGGCCGAACCGGGCCACTCCTCACGATCGACGGTCGGGACGTCAGCCGCCAGGCGCACGACCCGGCGATTGCGTCGGAACTCTCACGCATTTCCGGGATTGCCGAGGTGCGCCGGCTGCTGGTGGAGCCCCAGCGCCGCGCGGCACGAGGTGATGCCGTCATCCTGGGTCGGGACATCGGGACCGTGATCTTTCCCGACGCCGATGTCAAGTTCTTCTTCACCGCGCCCGCCGCCGAGCGCGTTGCGCGGCGGCGACGGGAGCTGGATCAGGCGCGCGGAACGGCGACGCCGGATGCGGTGCTCCAGCAGGAAATCGATGCCCGCGATCGGGCCGACGAGGAGCGGGAAATCGCGCCGTTACGGCCGGCAACCGATGCTATAATCGTCGCGACTGAGGGCAAGTCGGTCCGTCAGGTCTTTGACGAAGTGATGGCCCGCTTGCCGAAGCACTGATCGCTTTGAGCTATTCCTTCCTCACTGGTCTTGCACGGCTCCTAACCCGCATCGTCGTAGGATCGAAGTTCCACCTTCGTGGCACTTCGAATGTCCCCACCACCGGACCTCTGCTTATGGTCTCGAACCACGTCGGCGGCGTCGACCCCGCGATCATCGGCGCCTGGACGCCCCGACCGGTCTGGTTCATGGCCAAGGCGGAACTGTTCAAAGGGAGTTGGGCCTGGTTGATGCGCGCCTATCACGCCTTTCCCGTCGTGCGCCACTCACCGGACCGAACGGCCCTCCGCCGGGCTTTCGGTTTGCTGAGAGCTGGATCGGCCGTCGTCCTGTTCCCCGAGGGCCATCGGTCCGACACGGCCCGGCTGCTGCGGGCCGAGCCGGGCGCCGGCTTCATCGCCCGCCATTCGGGGGCGCCGCTGGTGCCGATCGCCATTACCGGGACGCAAAATGTCCTGGGCCGGCACCATAGGATGCTGCGGCGTGCGGACGTGGGCATGACATTTGGTGAACCCTTCCAGCTGCCAGAACGCAATCGAGACGGCAGCCCGATGGACCATCAGCAGAGCGCGGATTACCTCATGACAAAGATCGCCCAGTTGCTGCCGTTGGAGTATCAGGGGGAGTACGCGAGCTCATCCGTGCCGCGGAGTGCAAACGCATGAAGAAGATCTACGTTCTCGACACGAATGTCCTGCTACACGATCCGAACGCGATCTTTTCGTTCGAGGACAACGAGATCGTGATCCCGCTGACCGTGATCGAGGAGATCGACGGCCAGAAGCGCCGCCAGGACGAGGTGGGGCGCCACGCCCGGCTGATCGCGCACCATTTCGACGACCTGCGCGCGACGGGCAAACTGTCGGAGGGCGTCGCCCTCAAGTACGGTGGCAGGCTGCGGGTCGAGCTGACGCACGAGAACACCGCCCATTTGCCAGAGGACCTCGACCCCCGGAAGCCGGACAACCAGGTGATCGCGCTGACCCTGCAACTGAAGGCGGAGAGCAACGGCACGCCCGTCATCCTGGTCAGCAAAGACATCAACGTCCGGGTCAAGGCGGATGCCCTCAATCTCCAGGCGCAGGACTACGAAACCGACAAGATGGTGCTCAACGAAGAGGACCTGTACGACGGCATGACGACGCTGACCGTCTCGCCGGAAGACATCGAAACGTTCACCAAGACCAACAATTACCAGCCGTCGAACGGCCAGCTTTATTTCAACCAGTTCGTCCATTTCAAGTCGGTCAACGGCACGAAGTCGAGCGCCCTGGGCCGCTACGACGCGGCGGCCGGGCAGGTCGTAGCGCTGGCACCGATGAAGAAAGAAATCTGGGGCATCCAGCCGAAGAATCTCGGCCAGCGGTTCGCCTTCGACATCCTGCTGGATGACCGGATCCCCTTCGTCACGATGACCGGCCAGGCCGGCACCGGGAAGACGCTGCTGGCGCTGGCTGCCGGCTTGAGCAAGGTGCTGGACCAGCACCGCTATCGCCGCTTGCTCGTGACGCGGCCGGTCATCCCGATGGGTAAAGACGTCGGTTACCTACCGGGCGACAAGGACGAGAAGCTGCGGCCCTGGATGCAGCCCATCTACGACAACCTCGAGTACCTGATGGGCTGTATCTACAAAGAGCAGATGGCGGCGGACATGATCCGACATATCCAGGACAAGGGCATGTTCGAGGCGGAGGCGCTCACCTACATCCGCGGGCGAAGTATCCCGCAGCAGTTCATCATCGTGGATGAGGCGCAGAACCTCACGCCCCATGAGGTCAAGACGATCGTCTCTCGTGCCGGCGAAGGCACCAAGATTGTCCTCACCGGCGACCCGAACCAGATCGACCATCCATACCTGGATTTCCGCAGTAATGGCCTCTGCTACGCGATCGAGAAATTCAAGAACAACCCGCTCGCCGGGCACGTCACGCTGACCAAAGGACAGCGATCCGAACTCGCGGAGCTCGCGGCGAAACTGCTCTAGCATTTAGCTAGTGGATCGGACGTTCGTCGCCCTGGATCTCGAGACCACGGGACTGAGCCCGCGCCTGGATCGGATCATCGAGGTGGGGGCGGTTCGCTTCCAGGGCGACCAGGTTTTGGCCAGCTTTCAATCACTGGTGCGACCTGAGGTCGGCATTCCGCGCGCGGTGCAGGACCTGACCGGGATTCGCGATGCCGATGTGGCGGCGGCCCCCCAGCCCGAGCAGGTGCTGGCGCAACTGATCGACTTTGTTGGAACGAGTGCGGTGGTGGCGCACAGTGGGAACTTCGACCTCTCCTTCCTGGTCGACGGCGAGGCGGAGCCGGCCTATGAGCTGTTCGACACGCTCGACCTGGCCCGGATCATGCTGCCGGCGGCGCCCAGCCACAGCCTGCCGCATCTTTCGCGCCAGCTGGGCCTGAGCCATCCACATCCGCACCGGGCGCTATCGGATGCGGATGCCGCGCGGCAGCTGTTTCGATATCTCTGGCAGTTTTCGCGCGGCTTCCCCGCCGATCTCATCGACCGAATGATGGAGGTGTCGCGCGACTGGCCGCATCCGATCCACCATTTCCTGGAGGATGCCCGCGCGGCCGGCGCCAGCGGTAGCGAGAGCCTGGCTCCGGCGGCCGCGACACCGATGAATCCGCCACGTCCCAGCGCGCCCTCGACCGATCCGCAGACGATCCGTGCCCTGCTCGGTCCGAATGGCCCGATGGCAGGGCTTCTCGACGACTACGAGCTGCGCGAATCACAGCTGCAGATGACCCTCGCCGTCGCCCAACTGTATGCCCGCGGTGGCCGGCTCCTGGTCGAAGCCGGCCCCGGAACCGGGAAGTCGCTGGCGTACCTGGTGCCGGCCGTGCACCATGCGGTCGCCACCGGCGAGCGCGTCGTCGTCGCCACGAACACCATCACGTTGCAGGAGCAGCTCTTCTCCAAGGACATCCCTTTCATGCGGAGCTGGCTACCGTTCGACTTCAAGGCCTCCTTGCTAAAAGGCCGGGCCAACTACGTCAGCCTGCGGCGCTGGAACCGTTATCTCAACGCTCCCAGCCGGCGCGTCGATGGCAGCTGGTCCCACGACGAAGTGAAGTTCAAATTGCGGATGTTGGTCTGGCTGGCGCAAACGCGGCATGGTGATCGCTCCGAGATCAAGCTCAACGGGCTGGACGAGCTGTTCTGGCTGCGGGCGGCATCGACGCCGGACGATTGTCTGGCGGCCCACTGCGAAAACTACAAGACCCAACAGTGCTTCTACTGGAATAGCCGCCGGGCGGCGCAGGACGCCGACCTGGTCGTGACCAACCACGCGCTGCTGCTGGCCGACGCGCTCAATGGCGGCTCGGTTCTGCCGCCGCACGCACACCTGGTGGTCGACGAAGCCCACCAGCTCGAAGAAACCGCTGTTGACGCGCTGACCCAGCGAGTGGGCGAAGAGGAGGTGCTGGAAAGCATCGAGGGTGCGCTCACCTGGTTTCGCGCCGCGGTTGGGCCACCGAGTGACGCGGTGCGCTCGGCCGCCGCCGATGCGAAGCAGGCGCTCACCGACTTCTTTCGCCAGGCACGGACGATCGTCAAGCAGCGCCAACCGGAGATACCGTTGCGCCCGTCGCGCGATGATCCCGTCATCCTCGACGCGATCCTTCGGACTTCCGGGGAGCTCGTCCCGCTCTCAGGGCTGGCGAGCGGGCTGGCTGATCACGCGTCGCGGCTTCGTCGCGCCCTGGATGATGCCGCCACCCAGCTACCACTGGAGCTGAACGCCTACGCGCAGCGGGAGCTGGATCTGTTCTTGACCCAGCTGCAGGGGCGGGTGGAGCTGATCGTCCAGGCCCTGTTGCAGCCGCGGCCGGATCGCCTCTACTGGGTCGGCACCGAGCGCCGCACGGGGCGGCCGCTGGTCCAGGCAGCCCCCACGGCAGCCGGCCGCGAACTCCAAGCCCGCGCCTTCGCCGACAAGGAAACGGTGGTCTTCACCTCGGCCACCCTCGCGGTCGCGGATTCCTTCGACTACTTCAAACGAGGTGTGGGGCTGGAGGCTCGGAGCACCCACGAGATGGTGCTCGCCTCTCCCTTCGACTATCTATCGCAGGCGCTGCTCTGCCTGCCCACCGACCTCCGGGATCTCGTGGACATCGCGTTCCTCGACCAGGTGGCGACCGTGGTCGGTGAGATCGCCGATGCGATCGACGGGCGGACGCTGGTGCTGTTCACCTCGCATCAGCAGCTACGGGATGTTGCCGACCGGCTGCGGGTGCGCAGTTCGGCGGGCGGGCTCGCGGTCCTGGCCCAGAACGTCGACGGCACTCGCCGGCAGCTGCTCGCCCAGTTCCAGGAGGATCCACGCAGCATTCTCCTGGGGACGAGCAGCTTCTGGGAAGGGATCGACGTTCCGGGCGATGCCCTCTCCTGCGTCGTGATCGTCCGGCTTCCCTTCAGGGTTCCCAGTGATCCGTTGCAGCTGGCGCGAAGCGCGATGCTCGCGGACCCCTTCGGGCAGCTGGCGCTTCCGGAAGCGGTCCTGCGGCTGAAGCAGGGCTTCGGCCGGTTGATCCGGCGGCAGAGCGACCGCGGGGCCGTCGTCTTGATGGACCACCGGATCGCGAACCGAACCTATGGGGCGGCCTTCCTCGATGCCCTGCCGCGGGCCGCGGTGCACGTCGGGCAATGCCATGAGATGGCACCAGCGATCGCTCAATGGCTGGCACGAGGTGGCGGCGTGCGGCTGGCGAGCCCGGTCGAGGCGTGATGAAGGACGGCCGGCTCCGGGTTGGGCTGGCGCAGATGGACCCGGCGCTCGGTGACCGGGACCGCAACCTGGAGCGTCATCGGGAGTGGGTCCGCCAGGCCACCGAGGCCGGCGCCGACTTGCTGGTCTTCCCTGAACTCAGCTTGACCGGGTACTTCCTCAAGGACCTCGTCCCCGAGAGCGCGATCCCGCTCGAGGGCCCCGTGATGGATGAGCTGCGCGGCCTTTCGCGCGCGTTGGACGTGGTGCTGGGCGCGGTCGTCGAGGCGCCGGATCACCGGTACTTCAACGCCAGCCTCTACTTCAGCGGCGGCGAACTCGTCCACCTGCACCGCAAGGTGTACCTCCCGACCTACGGCATGTTCGATGAGCAACGGTATTTTGCGGCGGGTGATCGCTTCCGCAGCTTCAAGACCGGATTCGGGCGGGCCGGCATGCTGGTGTGCGAAGACATCTGGCACCTGTCGAGCGCCTACATCCTCAGCCTCGAAGGGGTGGACATGATCATCTGTCCGTCCTCCAGCCCGGGGCGGGGCATCACCACCGACGAGCGGCTGGGAACCGCGGAGTCCTACGGCCTGGTCTGCCGCACCTACGCCCAGTTTCTGACGACCTTTTTCCTCTATTGCAACCGGGTGGGATACGAGGATGGGGCCAATTTTTGGGGCGGCTCGATGGTGATCGGTCCGAACGGTGACATCATCGCGCAGCAGGAAGACGCCGACGAAGCCCTCGTCCTGGCCAACCTCGACCTGGGTCAGGTGCGCCGCGAGCGCCTGGCGAACCCGATGCTGCGGGATGAGCGACTCGAACTCACCATCAACGAGCTGCGACGAGTCTGGCATGAGCGCACCCGCAAGCCTTTCTGAGCCAGTCTTTCCGCCGCTTCGGATCAATCCCGAGCTGGTCCGCGGGATCCTCGTCGGATTCATCCGCAACGAGGTGCGCAAGGTGGGTTTCGAACGGGTCGTCCTGGGGCTGAGCGGCGGGGTCGACTCCAGCCTGGTGGCGACGCTTGCGGCGGAGGCGCTCGGGGCCGACAACGTGCTGGCCCTGATCATGCCCTACAAGACGAGCGATCCCAAGAGCAAGACCGACGCGCTGCAGGTGGCCGAGGAGCTCGACATCCACCATCTCGAAATCGACATCAGCCCGCAGATCGACGCCTACTTCGAGCGGTTCCCTGACGCCGATCAGAAGCGGCGGGGAAACAAGATGGCGCGCGAGCGGATGAGCATCCTCTATGACCAATCGGGGGCATGGCACGCGCTCGTCATCGGGACCAGCAACAAGACCGAGTTGCTCCTCGGCTATGGCACGATCTACGGCGACATGGCCAGCGCGATCAACCCGATCGGCGACCTGTACAAAACCCAGGTGTGGCAGCTGGCCGATGCCGTCGGGGTGCCGACCACCATCGTGCAGAAAGCGCCATCCGCGGATCTCTGGGCCGGCCAGTCCGACGAGACCGAGCTGGGCTTTCAGTACCGCATGATCGACCAGTTGCTCTACTACCTGGTGGACCGCCGCTACTCGGTCGAGGAGCTGAAGCGACTTGGGTTCGAAGAAACGTTCATCGAGGACATCGTCCGCCGCGTGCGCGAGAATCAATACAAGCGCCGCCTGCCGGTGATCGCCAAGCTATCCTCGCGAACGATCGACCGTGATTTCCGATATCCCCGCGACTGGGGCCACTAAGCGGAACCGGCGGATGCGTTGGGAACGCTGTACATGGTCGCCACGCCGATCGGCAACCTCGACGACATGACGCTGCGTGCGCTGCACATCCTGGAATCGGTGCCCCTGATCGCCGCGGAAGACACGCGGCACACACTGAAACTGCTGACGCACTTCGGCCTCCGCCGGCCGCTGATCAGCCTGCACGCCAAGAACGAGGCACGCCAGCTGGAATCGATTCTCAACCGGCTGGCCCAGCACGACATCGCGCTAGTCTCCGACGCGGGTACGCCGGCGCTCTCCGACCCTGGAGTGCGCCTGGTAAGTGCCGCGGTGGCTGCCGGCTACCCGGTCGTGCCGGTTCCCGGACCGTCGGCGGTGCTGGCCGCGCTCGTCAGCTCGGGCCTGCCCACCAACCAGTTCACCTTTCTCGGCTTCTTGCCGCGCAAGCGAGGTGAGCTCGAACGCGTGATCCGTGACGCCGGCGAGGCAAAGCGGACCTTCGTTTTCTTCGAATCGCCACATCGCATCCAGCGAACATTGGATATAATGGCGTCCGCCCTCGGCCCCCGCTCGCTGGTGGTGGCGCGGGAGATCACCAAGGTCCACGAAGAATTTCTGCGTGGGACGCCGGCGACGCTCCTGGAGCATTTCGCGACAACTCCACCCCGAGGCGAGTTGACGGTCGTGGTGGCCGGCAGCGACTGGAAAGGGTCAGATGAGTAAGTTCTACGTCACCACGGCGATCGTGTACCCGAATGCCGCGCCCCACCTCGGTTTCATCTACGAGCTGGTGGGCACGGACGCCCTGGCGCGCCACCACCGGCTGATCGGGGACGACACATTCTTTCTGACCGGTACCGACGAACACTCCCAAAACGTGCGACGGAAGGCGGAGGAGGAGGGGGTTTCGACCGCAGACTTTACCGCTCGGATGGCGCAGCTCTACCGGGACATCGAAGCCCGATTTGGAATCTCCTATGACCGCTTCATCCGGACCGAGGACCCCGACCATGTCCAGGGTGTGCAGGCGTTCATCACGAAGATGCAGGCGAAGGGGGACATCTACAAGGGCTTCTACGAGGGTTGGTATTGCGTCTCCTGTGAGGCGTTCAAGCAAGACGCGGACCTCAAGGCCGGGTACTGCCTCATCCACCCCACGCTCAAGGCCCAATGGCTGAAGGAGGAGAACTACTTCTTCAAGCTTTCCGCTTACCAGGACCGACTGCAGCAGCACATCGACAAGCACCCCGAGTTCATCCAGCCGGAGACACGCCGCAACGAGGTCCTCGGATGGCTCCGGGCCGGCCTGCAGGACTTCAGCATCTCGCGTTCGACGATCAAGTGGGGCATCCCCTTTCCTGGCGATGACAAGCACGTGGTCTACGTCTGGGGTGACGCCCTGGTGAACTACGTCACCGGTGTCGGATACGGGACGGATGAGGCGATGTTCAAGCGTTGGTGGCCGGCCGATCTCCACGTCATCGGGAAGGACATCACGCGCTTCCACTGTCTCTACTGGCCGGCGATGTTGCTCTCGGCCGGGGTGGCGGTGCCGAAGCGAGTCTATGCGCACGGGTTCCTCACCGTCCGTGGCGAGAAGATGAGCAAGAGCGCGGGGAACTACATCGATCCGCTCGAGGCCGCCGAGCGCTTCGGCGCCGAAGCGGTCCGCTATCTCCTGTTGCGTGAACTGCCCTTCGACCGGGACGGGGAGATCAGCTGGGAAACGATGACGGATCGATTCAATGCCGACTTGGCCAATGACCTGGGGAACTTTGTCTATCGAACGCTGTCCATGTTGCAGCGGTATTTCGACGGCAAGGTACCGGCCCCCGACGGCGACGCCACGGCGCTGGACAAGCAGCTCCAGACCGCCTTCGAGCGGGCCGTCCGTGGGCAGGACAAGCATATGAAGGCGCTGGACTTCACCGGCGCCCTCGATCTCACCTGGGAAGCGGTCAACCGCGGCAACAAGTACATCGAGGAAAGCGCGCCCTGGGTGCTGGCCAAACAGTCCGATCAGCGCAAGCGGCTGCAGACTGTCATGTACAACCTGGTGGAGGCGATCCGGCTGACGAGCTACTTGATCTCGCCCTTCCTTCCTGAGACGGCCGCCAGGGTCGCGGCGCAGATCAAGGCGGACTTGAAAGCGCCGTGGGCGACCGCCCGGGAGTGGGGGAGACTTGCGCCGCGGACCCAGACGACACTGGGCGGCGTCCTCTTTCCCCGCATCGAGAAGCCGGAGCCGGTCGCCTGATCGATTCCCACGCCCATCTCCTGCACCTGCGCGAGCCGACGACGGCGGAGCAGGCGCTGGAGGAGGCGCGGGCAGCCGGCGTCGAGGCCGTTCTGAACATTGGCGACGACGCCTCGGACAACCAGCCCGGAATCGAGCTGGCCGAACGAATTCCGGGATTGCGCACGACCGTCGGCCGGCACCCGCACTCGGCAGGTGAGCCGATCGGTGCCGCCGAACGGCGCCAGCTGCGCCAGCTCGCGAGCCATCCGCGTGTGGTCGCCGTGGGAGAGGTCGGCCTCGACTACCACTTCACGGACTACCACCAGGTGCCAAAGGCCGACCAACAGCGCGTTTTCCGCCAGATGCTGGGCCTGGCGCAAGAGGTGGAAAAGCCGGTCGTCCTGCACACCCGGGATGCCTTTCCTGACCTGCTGGCCATCCTCGACGAGTTCCCCGGACTGATTGGCGTCTTTCATTGCTTCAGCGGCAACTCGGCGTTCGCCGCCGAAGCCCTGGCCCGCGGCTACTACATCTCCTTTGCCGGCACCGTCACGTATCCGACGGCCCACGGGGTGGTGGGCGCCGCCAGTATCATCCCGCTGGACCGCATGCTGGTGGAGACCGACTCGCCCTTTCTTCCGCCGCAGAGCCGGCGCGGGCAGCCCAATGCCCCGCGTTACCTCGTCGAGACCGTCGAGCGGATCGCGGCGCTGCGCGGCACGACGGCGAGGGAGATCGGCCAGGCGACCGGCCAGAACGCCATCGACCTGTTTCGGTTGAACCACGCCGGCTCGTAAGCGCCCGCTCGACCTCACCGACGCATCCGTGATCCGGGGGGTCGCCCGCCGCTTTAGCGTCCGGTATCAACGGCGTTGGGGACAGAATTTCCTTGCCGACCGGCGGCAGCTGGAACGGATCGTCGAGGCGCTCGAGCTGTCGCCCACCGATCACGTCGTCGAGGTCGGTCCCGGCCTGGGAGCCTTGACGGTGGAGCTGGCGAGCCGGGCGCGAGCGGTAGCGGGGGTCGAGATCGATCCGGCCTGCGTCAAGGCGCTGGGTCTCACGCTCCGGGATCGATCGAACGTCCGCATCATCGAGGCCAACATCCTGCGGACTCGCGTCGCCGAGCTGTTGCCGTCACCCTACCGGGTCGTCGGCAACATTCCGTACAACCTGACCGGGGCGCTTTTCGTCCATCTGCTCGAGCAGCCACAGCCGCCGGCTCGCATCGACCTGCTGGTTCAGCAGGAGGTGGCCGAGCGCCTGGTTGCCCCGCCGGGTGGTTGGAGCCTCGCCACGCTGGGTGTTCGCGTGTACGGTCGACCCGAGCTCATGGTCCGCGTTCCACGCAGCGCCTTCTTGCCGCCGCCCAAGGTCGATTCGGCGCTGGTGCGCATCATCCCCGACCCCGAACCGGCCCTGCCACGGGCGGACTTACCGAGCTTCTTCGATTTCGTCACACCTTTCTTCCAGGCTCGTCGCAAGCAGCTGCCATTTGTGCTGAGTCGGCGGTGGGGGATCAGCGGCGCGGAGGCTCGCGCCCGGCTGACCGTTATAGGCATCGACCCGGCGCGCCGTGCTGAGACGCTGACGCTGGAGGAATGGAGGCAACTCTTCGAGAATGAGCGCGGGCATTGACAACTAGCTACGATTTAGGCGCCTTGAAAGAGCCGGATGAGGTCGGCGCCGCGCGAGACCCCCGTGATCTCATCCTTCCTCGGCCGGGGTTTCGCACGGTGCTGGCCAACCGCGATTTCCGGCTCATCTGGTCGGCGCAGGTCGCGTCGCAGCTGGCCGACAAATTCTTGATGTTCGCGCTGCTGATCCTGACCTACAGCATCAGCCACGCGAGCACGCACGGCGCGGCCCTCTTCCTCGCCTACACCTTTCCCTCGGTCTTTCTCAGCCCACTGGCCGGCGTGTATGCCGACCGGCACGACAAGAAGCGGTTGATGTTCTTCACCAATGCCATTCGTGGCGCATTGATCTTGCTGATCCCGCTCAGTCAGGTCACCCCCTATTTCGAGCATGTGACCTGGCACTTCTTCGTCATCATCTTTCTGTTTGCCGCCGTGGGCCAGATCTTCGCGCCGGCCGAGGCCGCCTCCATTCCGTTCATCGTGGGAACCGAAGAGCTGATGACGGCCACCTCGATGTTCACCAGCACCGTCATCGTCACCCTGCTCATCGCTGTACCGCTGTCGACCCTCGCCGTCCGCTTCCTTGGCACCGACTCGCCGTACTTGATC